>JAZDKP010000155.1:0-4724 GCA_043802925.1 Fibrobacterota bacterium
CCCGGGGGGGGGTGGTTTCCCGCGGCCGCGCGTGCCCCCCCCCCCCCCCCCCCCCCCCCCACCGCTTTTGGGTGGGGGGGCCGGGGGGGGTGAGGTGCTTATTTCTTATTCGCCTTCGCTTCCTTGATGATGTTCATCGTGTTCCGCACGTTGTCTTCGATGGCCTTCCAATCCTTTTTCGCGAGCATCTCCTTGGTCACGAGCTCGGAGCCCATGCCCATGGCCGCTACGCCGGCATTAATCCAGGCGCTGACCGATTCCTGCGTGGGCTTGACCCCGCCTGTTGGCATAATGCGCGTCCACGGCATGGGGCCCATGACAGAGCTTACGAACTTGGGGCCGCCCACGCTTTCGCCCGGGAAGACCTTGCAGATTTCAACGCCCAGCTCTTGCGCGGACGAAATTTCCGTGGCACTCCCGCAGCCCGGGCTGTAAGAGACCATGCGGCGGTTGCAAAGCTTCGCGACCTCGGGGTTGAGCGAGGGGCCTACCACGAAATTAGCGCCGCAGTTCATGAAAAGCGCCGCGGTATAGGGATCCACAATGGAGCCTACGCCCAGGATCATGGAGGGATCTTCCTTGGCGAGGATCTTTTCGAGCTGGCTGAAGACCTCGAAGCCGTGGTCACCGCGGTTCACGAACTCCAGGAGCTTGCAGCCGCCACGCGAAACCGCGAGCGCCACGTTCTTGGCAATTTCGAGGTCCGGGTTGTAAAAGACCGGAACCAAGCTGATGTCGTAAATTGCGTTAAGGACCTGCATGCGGGAGAAACGTGCCATTGTAGGGCTCCTATGGTAAGGTGGTTTTATTCAAAATTGGATTGAAAATATAACCCTTCACGGACGGGCCGTGCAAGCGCGCCGCCACTCATTTCCAAAGTGGAATGGGGAGAGCCCCCCCTCTCCTTTAGGAGAGGGGGGAACGGGGAGTGAGGTACTGCCCATTCACCACGTACTGCGGCGTCTTGCCCGACAGCACGTCTGCCACGGCCTGCGCGGCCTTGGTCTGCAAGTCCACCTGCGACTCCTCGGAATACCAGCCCACATGGTCGGAGAGCACGCAATTATCGAGTTGAAAGAGCGGGTAATCTTTGGCCACCGGTTCCTGCTCATGCACGTCAAGGCCGGCCCAGGCAATGGCTTTATTCTTCAGCGCCTCATACAACGCCTGCGTATCCACGATTCCACCGCGCGCGGTGTTCACAAAGATGGCCGTCTTCTTCATTTTCGCGAACTCCGCTTTGCCGAACATATGCTTTGTTTTATCGGACAGCGGAACGTGCGCGGAGAGAATGTCGCATTCGCGGAGAAGTGTGTCGAGGTCGACCCGTTCCGCGCCATTCTTTTCAACGACCTCTTTGGACACAAACGGGTCGGACACAAGGACGCGGGCAAAACCGAAGCCCTTGATTTTCCGGTGCAGACACTGGGGGATGCGGCCATAACCGGCCAGGCCAAAAACTTTGCCCTTGTAGCGATACATGGGGCCTGCGGAACGGATGTTCCAGTTCCCCTTGCGCACCTCGCGGTCGTGCAGGGGCACCTGGCGCGCGCAGCCGGTAATCAACGCCAGCGCCTGGTCCGACACATCCTCGTCACAGTAATCAGGCACATTCACGACCAGGATGCCCTTCTCCCCTGCCGCCTTGATGTCCACGCTGTCAAAGCCCACGCCATAGCGCGCAATGACCTTGCATTTTTTGAGGCCCGCAATGACCTCCGCGGTCATGGGCGCTAGGTTGACCGTGAGCCCATCCGCATCCGAAGCGACCTTCAGGACATCTTCTTTCGTCTGCGCCTTGCTTTCCACGACCTCGGCATTGATTTTTTCCAGCACCGCCTTTTCATAATTGTGGTGCGCGTACCGGTCTTCGAGTAAAACGACTTTAAACTTGGCCACAAGTGCTCCTTTTTTGTATTATCATAGGCCCCCCTCTCCTTCAGGAGAGGGGGGAAAGGGGGGTGAGGTGTTAAATAGGCTTTTCGCTTGTTTTCACCATTTCGATGTTATCGTTCGGGCAGCGCCAGATGCACATGCCGCAGGCCACGCAGTCCTTTTCGCGTAAAGAGACGCGGGTACCGTCAAGGTCCCACGCGAACATCTTGCAGATATCGTAACAAACCTGGCAGCCCACGCCGCAGCCGCAACGATAGCAACGTGACGCCTCCTTCACAGCCTCGGCCTCGGACAGAGTGGGAACGCAGAGTTTGAAATTCTTATTGCGCTTGTCCGGGCTGATGAGATGCAGCGGGACGCGCCACATCCGCGCCTCCGTGCCTTTGCGCAGCAGCACCTTTTCAAGGTCCACGGCCGCGGTCTCTTCGAGGGGCTTAAGCATGGCCTTTGCGCCCATCAGCGCCTTATCAATGGACGCGGCCGCCTGTTTGGCGCAGGCCACAGCCTTGATGACGCTGCTTGCGCCGAGCGTGGCGTCGCCGCCCGCCCAGACGCCGGGAACGCCGGTGAATCCGCTTTTGTCGGCCTGGAGCGTCTTCCACTTTGAGAGAGGGAGTTTTTCCGAGGCCGGGACTTCGACGCCCTGGCCCACGGCACAGATGACCGTGTCCGCATCGAGCGAAAATTCAGCGCAGGTCACGGGTTCCGGCTTGCGCCGTTCCGACGCGTCCGTTTCGCCCAGCACGCAGTTGACCATGCGCACGCCGGTGACCTTGCCGCCCTTCACCGCGACTTCGTTGGGCGAGACCAGGTACATGACCTTGACCCCCTCCTCCTCCGCCTCAAAGACCTCTTCGGGCGTGGCCGGCATTTCGTCCCGGGTACGGCGATACAGGACATAGACCTCCTTAGCGCCCAGCCGCACCGCAGTCCGGGCCGAATCAATGGCCGTAAAACCGCCGCCAATGACCACCACGGTCTTTCCCAGACCGGTCTTCTGACCGAGTGATACTTTCTTTAAGAAATCGAGGGCGCTTAGGACCCCTTTGGCCTTTTCCCCATGGATACGGGAGGTCAGGCCGGTCTGCGCGCCGATAGCAAGGTATACGGCGTCGAATTTTTTCTTGAGCCCCGCGACCGTGAGGTCCTTGCCCAATTCCGATTTGAACTTGAAAGTGACACCCAGGGCCTTGACCGCATCGATTTCATTCTTCAGAATGGTTTCGGGTAGGCGGAAAAGCGGAATCGCATACCGCAGCATACCTCCCCCCTTCTCCTCCCTGTCAAACACCGTGACCTGATAACCCGCACGTGCCAGCAGATACGCGGCCGTAAGCCCGGAAGGACCAGCGCCAACCACCGCCACACTCTTGCCGTTGGCCGTGATTTCGGCCTTGGAAGGAACCCAGCCTTTTTCCCGGCCCATATCCAGTACGAATCGTTTGAGCTCCTTGATGCGTAAAGGTTCGTCCTTGAGGTTGCGGGTGCAGGCCTTTTCGCAGGGATGGTCGCAGATTAAACCGCACACGGACTGAAGAGGCGCGGCTGATGTGATGATGTCAAAGGCCTCCCGGTATTCGCCATCCGCGATCTTACTGATGTAGGCCTGGGCCGGCACATGCGCGGGGCAGGCGTCCACGCAAGGGGCCGAAAGGCATGGGTTCTTGATCCGCGCAGTACCCGCATAGAGCGTGACATTGGGGGCAGCAGTGATTTTTGGCGGCACCACATTGTGCATGGCGGTCACGTCCGCGTACCCGTGCTTTTTCATCCACTGTTTGAGTTCGATGACCGCCTTGGAGACAAAATCAAAGCCGGAAATGAGGGTTTCCGCGCAGACGCAGAGCGTGTCCGCGCCGCAGAGAATCATCTGGGCGCCGGTGCGCCAGTCTTTGATTCCACCCGCGCCACTGATTCGGGGCTGATCACCGTTGAGCTTGCGCATCTCAAACACGTCACGCAGGCCCAGCGGGTGGACCCAGTCGCTGCACATGCACTGCATGGAAATTTCGTCCTGAAGCATGATGGGCGAGTGCGTGGGATTGTCCATATCAAGGTGGTGGATGGCCAGCCGGTTGGCCGTGCCGCCCACCATGTCCGCACCCGCGTCAAAGCAGCACTTGGCCACCAGCGCGATACGGCCACCTTCCGGGGTCAATTTGACAAAGAGCGGTATCTTCACTTCGCGCTTGATGGCCCGGATAATTTCCATGATCGCGGTTTCCTGCTGTCCCAGGGACGCGCCCGTGCGCGGGCCCTGGGTGCCGCCGTCGGAAAGCTCCACATTATAGGACATGTTGGGGCAGCACATGTTGAGCTCATTGGCGTGCGCGCCCGCGGCCTCAAACTTTTTGGCCATGTTCACCCAGCCTTCGACCCCTTTGTCACCCGAATAGGTGATGTTGGACATGAGGATTATGTCCTTGGTGGCCTTGCGTCCCTGCTCCATGAGCTTGAGCCCCTGCTCAAACTCCAGCCGTTTTTCCGTGGTGAAGGAGAGGATGCCGCCCTCTTTCCAGTAGCCGTAGCGCGGATGGCGGTTGATGTAAGGCGTGGGGTCAATGGTCAGCTTGAGCGCCGCACCGGCCCAACCGGTCTGCTCGATGCGCTTTAACTGGTCCACGGTCATGGTCGTGGGCCCGGACCCCACGTAAAAGGGGTTGCGGAACTTGAGCCCCGACACTTCAACGGGAAGCAGGATGTCGGATTCTTTGAAATTCATAGTTGGAATCCTTTCTTCAGATAATATTCAAATCTCAAAACGTAACTTTGCCACTTTGTCACTTTGCCACTAAACCCCTGTGTTAGTGGCAAAGCGGCAGAGTGAC
>JAZDKP010000156.1:0-2403 GCA_043802925.1 Fibrobacterota bacterium
CCGTACAGCTCACGGAAGAGGGGGGAGCGCACCCGGTGACGTCGGAATGTAAAGACCTGAATACTATTAAGTTTGAAGGACTCAACCCCCTGGGCGGGTTGCTCGAAAACAGCACGACCCTTATCCGCACCCAAGACGGCAGATCGTTATTAGGCGTGCGGGAGTGCCGAAAGGGCCGGACAGCGGCGCTGGCCACGGACGCTCTATGGTTTTACGGTTTTGCGGGTGTTGGAATGGGGCAGGGCAACCGTTCCTACCAGGAGTTTGTGCGGCGCATGGTGCGGTGGCTTGTCAAGGATCCGGCCGTGGGCTCCGTGGGTTTTTCCGGCATCCGAGGCGATTACGCCGAAGGCTCGTCCATTTCTTTTTTCGTCAAATACGACGGCAATCCCGTGGGGAAAGCAATGGCGGTGAACTTGGTGAACGGAAAAGGCAAGACAATGGCTTCAAAACAGATTGTGCTTGGCAAAAAAAAGAGTTACCCTGTGGATTTCAAGAACCCCGGTCGCGGCCTGTATATTGTCCGTGCCGAGGTCCTGAAGAACAGGGTGGTGCAGGATTACGCCGCGGAGTCCTTCGAGGTCGGCTCCGCCGGAGAGTACGGTGATCCGGCGGCAGGGGAGGCGCTTTTGGATGCACTTGCGCAGGAGACCAAGGGCGTGGTTATCCCGTTTGACGAAAAGGATCTGGTGAAACGCATTCAGGTGACGGAAAAGACCGTGAAACGTATTTTGGAGAAAAAGTCCACTCCGCTCTGGAATACCTATGCGGCAGTGATTCTGGTCTGCCTGGCCTTTGGTCTGGAATGGTTCCTGCGTAAACGGAAAGGGCTATTGTAGACGGAGAAATTATTCTGTTGCGCTGAGATTCGCATGCCTCAGCGGGGAAGGAAAGTTATATGGCGGGTGGCATTGAACAGGCGCGCGGCGCGTATTCCCTGAAAATACATCAGGAATCAGGGATTGTGGAATACTTGTTGGTTCCGACGGATCCGGCGGGAATGAACCTGGTACATCGAAGCGAACTGACGGGCTTCGGTGCGCTTGTCTATGTTCCAAGGGGCGAGAAATCCGCATGGATGGCCGCCTCCGGTTTCCCTCTGAAAGTCGAGTCCGTACACTTGGACGAACACCGGGCTTTTGCCCCCATCCGTGAGGCAAGCGCAGACCGGGTCGTCTGCCGCAACAGCATCACCGGGCATTCGCTGACGTATGAATTTGCGGAGGAGTATTTTGATTTGTGGCTTGAAGGGAATATGCCGGATTTTGATCAGGTGGGGCTCGATCTGGACGTTGTATTCATGGATATGCGGCAGGATGAACCGGCCGAATACCAGTACCAGGTGCAGAGTCCGTACCGCTCCGAGGACCGAAACCTCTGTTACATGTACCTTTCCCGGCCCATTCCGCCAGGGCTTCTGGTGACCTGTCTTACCCCAGCTGCGGGCTGGCGCCTGCGGTATGGCCGCTATTACAGCGCTCCACCGCAATACTCTTTGTTCACGCAGCCCATATACGGACTGCAAATGATCTCCCGATTTCATTCCCGGCTCGATCCGGAAGCAAGGCCCGGGCCTATCCGTTTTGGGATCCGCGTTTCCTTCCCGAAATCCTTGCAGGAAGCCCGCACTTTTATCTCGGTGAACCAGAATGTGCCTTTTCTTAACGCGATTACCATGGGCGGAGAGACGGGAGACCTGATTCCCTTTGAAATCGAAGGTCTTGCGGAAGGGGCTGAACTTCTGTCCCCTGACGGAACCGTTCGCAAGATACCCATTGGACCCTCCGGCCCTGGTTGGATGAAGGGGGTTGTGAAGCTCGGGGATGAGGGTTTTTACAAATTGCGCGCCTGGAATTCCAATGGACGCGGCAGTGACATGATTTTACATGCAGGCGCTCCCTGGCTTGAAACATTCAAGCGTTCCTTGGAGCGGCTGGCGCCTACGCCTCCGATTAACGCCGAAGGTACGTATTGGGCCCATGCCATGTGTGTTGCCCGTAACCTTTTCGGGCCGGATGACCGGCAAGACGCACTGCTATACGATGCGTTGGTGCGTATCAATATGCAGGGGTTACCCGCGCCGAAAAATCTGCCGGTCCTTCCGTCCACCCGTGTTCTCATGGAAATGCCTAAAAAAGACGGTTGGTTTATCCGGTCTCCAATCCCGGAATCGCATGTGTTTCTGGGTAAGACCTTTTCGCCTTTTCATCAATATTGCAACGAGCGGATACAGGACGCTTTTTCGTCGATACAGCTTTGCCTGTTTGCGGCGGAGACCTATCATTGCGACGCCTTCATCGACCACGCCGTCCGTATGGCCGATGCCTTGATCCATGACAACATAGACAAAGAGGGAAGAATCTACCGGCTTACAGACGACGGGAAAGACGTTATTGATTACAC
>JAZDKP010000157.1:0-9034 GCA_043802925.1 Fibrobacterota bacterium
CATGCTTGTGAAAAACAGCACCGCAATTTGTTTTACGGATCACCGGATAAGTTTTTGGAATGCAGACCGGAAAAATGTTTCTGGAAATACTCGTGGCCAGGCATTTTTTTACTTTGGAGAAGCGTTAGGAAAGTTCAAGAACGTCTTTAAGAAACACGGCTTCATCTTGGTGCCGTCAAAATGAGCGGAGGAGCCGAAGCCAATCAAAGCGGCCTTACATGGGAAGCTTGGGTTAGAACGTTCGCCAAAAGACAAGGGTTCGAAGTGCTAGGTCATTCTCTTCGTTCACGCTGTACCATTCCCGAACCACTTCGTCGAATCGTATGGACGCATGTGCCCTACAGAACAATATTTCAAAACATTAAAAACCCAAGCAAAGCGTCAACAGAATACCTGGTTGAATGCGGAACAGATCGCGTTCGAATTGAATGCAAATGGCAAGGCGTAGCGGGTTCGGTTGATGAAAAATATCCCTTTATGTTTCTAAACGCTGCGCTCACAATGATTGAAGATACCGTAGTCTTTGCACTTGGTGGAGAATATTTTGAAACCGGTAAGGGTGCAGAAGTGCGGAATTGGCTTACACGTGTTTGCGCCACTCCGCCAGAATGGTTTTCGGAAGAAATCAAATTAAAATTATCAAAAAGGCAATTGTTGGTCTTGACACCAAACACATTCGCTAAATGGTTCCGGGAACGCTTTCCAGTATAGTTCCTTATTAGAGGAGCCCACTGTAAATTCTATATTTGAATTTATCACATTCTACCCTTCCCCAACTTCATCACCGCCTCCCGCATCTGCGCATCCTCAACATGCGTGTAAATCTGCTGCGACGCTTTGTCCGGCTCCACCCGATTCCGTTTCTTATTTTTCATGACCCCATAAATAGACGCTATTTCGATACATTGGTGAAGTAAATATTTAACCATATGTTACTAAAAATTTAACCAGTCTCAGGTGATAAATTGTAATGTGTTGTAATAGAACGAGATGTAGATAATGCATTTGGTTTTCTTTCTCCCTTATAATCTTTTCCTTCCATTATGCCGATAATCAATACGAGCTTAAGCGTTTAAGACAAGGAGGCGGACATGCAATTCAAAAGACGTTACCCGCTCGTCGCCAAACCGGTCGACAATCCCTTCACCTTTTTCATGGATGCCATTCTTTCGGCGCGCGTCGACATCGGCATCCGCTCAAACCAGCTCTGTGAAGACGAGGACGTGAACGTCTATTTCGCCCACCTGCTCAATAAATATGCGGATCAGGAATACATCCGTTCCATTTCCCATAACATCTGCCTGTTCGAAGTTGACATGGTTGTGAAGCAGGATGAAAAGTACGACATGCGCGACCGCTACAACCTCTACCGCCACACCGCCGAGTTCCTGCTGGTCCGCCTCGGCATCTTCAACGGCTTCAACCAGAATCTGCCGGACTACAAGAAGGCTCTTTCCATCGATAATGACGTTTACGTGGGCCGCGCGCGCGCCTATTTCGCACAGGCCTCCTCCTACGCTTACCAGCTGGGCCGGGGCAAAAGCGCCATCGGCGATGTGCTACGCAAGGTCTCGGAGAACTTCACCGTGTATCTGAATCTGCTCTATCAGGTCCGGGACCATTATCTCAACTTCGATGAGCGCTTCTCGGACGGCGAGTGGTTTCACTTTGTGCACAAGAACATCATCCAGAAGGCAGGGGTGGACTCCAAGGCGTATGTGATGCTGATGGACGAATTCCTGTCGCGGCTTTCGGCATGGAAGAAAGCGCACGGCGCGGATGACCGCGACATGGTGAAGATACTGGGGGCGGAGCTGAAACGGCTCAACCCCGAGTTTCACTATGATCCGGAAATACTCGTTGTAAAAAATGCGGCTTGAATGACAGGGAGAGAGGGGGCTTCAATAAACGACACGGGCAAGCCGCACGCCTGTGTAGTAAGCCCCGATAATCTCCCTGTCGTTTTTTCCGGCCCGGGCCATGCCAATGGCCCCCACCTGCGACAGTCCCACGCCGTGACCGAACCCGCGCCCCTCCGCCGTAAGCTCCCGTATCGTGTTGTCCGCGTTCTTCACCGCGGTCAGCCGGAAGCAGGCGCTCTGGAGAATGGGACGGTCGGGCTGATTGCGCCTTAGAATCCAGCGCGTCCGGTCGCCGGAGACAGTGTAAACCTTTCCCGAGACCGTGACCGCCAGGGTGCGCACGCGTCCGCAGGCGAAAGTGTCCTGCACCGTAATGTCCGTCAACGTCCCCTTTTCAAACCCCGCTATGGACTCCCCAAGCCCCTTGTTCCCAATGGCGGAAAGAGCCGGGCCGGGCCAGCGCTCGGTCCATGTCGCATATTTTGCGCCGGCGTTGAACGGGGCGTCGGGGATGGAACGGAGGTAGGGCCGGTAGCCACGGTCGGGCCAGACATCCTCGATATTGGCCGTGCTGCCGCAGCTGGTGGAATAGTAAAAGGACTGGATGAGCGAATCGTTGAAGGTGACCACCTCGTCGCGCGTGGACTCCACGGCCTGATCCGAAAGGCGGTATTCGCCCTTCATGCCGTTGTAAACCTGGTCCGATTGGTCTGAATAGACATCGTACCCTTCGTCCGCGTGGCTGTTGAGGCGCGAATAAGTGTAGGTACGCGCCACGATGGCCTGCACCTTGAGCGCTTCAAAGAGATTGCTGTCGCGGATGCCGATTTCGTATGGCAGCACGCCGCGGAGGTAGTCCTCCACAAATATTTCGTTTATAATTGAAAGGGCGCCTGACTTTGCGGGCCGGAGTGTGAGCGAACCGCGGTAACGGTTGCCGTTGACGGAGAATGCCGCGCTGCGGTCCACCGGAACCAGGGTGACGGCCATGCCGGAAGTGAGGGGCATACGGCGGCCGGCGAATGAAAGGATCCCGCCTTTGTACTCCGCCACGGCCTTGTCCGACGCGAAGCCTTCTTTGGTATTGTTATGGTAAAAGACAAAGCCATTGGAAAAAGTTACGGGCACAGGGGATTTGGATTGAGAAAGGAGCACCCGGACCGAATTGCGCGTCACGCGGCAATCGAGCGGACGGGGCAAGGCGGGCGCGGGCGTAATGGCAAGGGTATCCGGGGCCATGACCGGTGCAGCCGGGGCAGGAATCGGTAACGCGGGCGGAGGGGTCGTGTCGGCCGGAGGGATGGCAACAACGACTCGCGTATCCGGGAGAGGGGCCACGGACGGCGAGGACTTTACAATTGGCTTAAGGCAGCCGGAGAGCGCGAGCAGGAGAAGCAGGCCGTGCGCGGGCCAACGGAACCTCACTCACGGCCTTCGGCGATGGCCTTGAGGTCGCGGCGGATCATCAACCGCCGCGCGGCCGATATTTTATCGATGAAGAGCATGCCGTGCAGGTGGTCGTACTCGTGCTGGATGATGCGCGCGCGTACGCCGTTCACCCCTTTTTCCTCGCGTTTTTCGCCGTGGCGGTCGATGTACGCTATGTCGAGGATGTTTTTGCGCTTGACATCCTCGCGGATTTCGGGCACCGAGAGGCAACCCTCTTCCTGCGTGCAGGATTCGCCGTAAACCTTCAGGAGCACCGGATTGATGAAGACCTCTTCGGTGCCACCGGTCTTGGTCTCGCGGTCATAAGTGGCGTTTAACACGAAGAGGCTTACGGACTCGCCCACCTGATTGGCGGCGAGTCCCACGCCGTCGTTGTGGTACATGGTCTCGAACAGGTCCGCGATGAGCGCGTCAAGTTCGTCAAAGGCCTTGACCTCTTTGGTCCTTTTTTTCAGAAAAGGGTCGCCGAAAAGGCGGAGTTCACGCATGGACATGACGCCTTACTTTTCCCCTTTCAGCTCTTTTTCCATCTCGGGCGTTACGACAGTGGCCACCGCGCTCTTCTTGAAATCGACTTCGGTATCGGGCGCAATCTTGAGCGTCACCACATTGCCCTTGACGCCCGTGACCAGGCCCAGGATGCCGCCGATGGTCACGACTTTATCGCCCTTTTTGATGCTTTCGAGCAGTTTCTTGGTTTCTTTCTGCTTTTTTGACTGGGGCCTGATAATAAAGAAGTAGAAGACCACGAAGATGATGATCATCATGGGCAGGATGCTTCCGAGGCCCGCGGCGCCTGCGGGTGCGCCGGTCGGTGCGGAGGACTGGGCATAGACGAGTGACAGCATGGGGACTCCTTATGGGTTTAGGTGTTTTCGTTGGAACCGGTGTTTTCCGGGCGCGGGGCGTCGCGGAACTGCAGGTCGTAAAGCCGCTTGTAGGTGCCGTTCTTTGCAATCAACGCGTCGTGGCCTCCCTGCTCGGAGATTTCGCCGTTTTCAATGACCAGAATCTTGTTTGCGCGTTTGATGGTGGAGAGGCGGTGCGCGATGACCACGGCCGTGCGGTCCTTGACCAGGTTGTCGATGGCCGTCTGGACCTTGGCCTCGGATTCGTTGTCGAGCGCGGAGGTGGCCTCGTCAAAGATGAGGATGTCGGGGTTGCGGAGGATGGCGCGCGCGATGCAGAGCCGCTGGCGCTGGCCGCCCGAAAGGCTTGTGCCGCGCTCGCCGACGACGGTGTCGTATTTTTGTGGAAGCTTTTCGATGAACTCCGTGGCATTGGCCACTTCAGCCGCCGCAGTCACGGCCAAAGCCGTGGCATGCGGGTCCCCGTAGGCGATGTTGCTGCGCACGGTGTCGTGGAACAGGAGCGTTTCCTGCGTGACCACGCCCATTTTGTCGCGCAGCGAGGCGAGCGTGTAGTCCCGGATGCTACGGCCGTCGATGAGCACCTCGCCCTGCTCGGGGTCGTAGAGCCGTGGGAGCAGGTCCACCAGCGTGGTCTTGCCGCCGCCCGAGGGGCCTACCAGGGCCACGATTTCGCCCTTGCGGATGGTAAAGCTCAGGTTCTTGAGCACGGGCGTGCCGGGACGGTAGCTGAAGGTCACGTTCCGGAATTCAATTGCGTCCCGGAACTCCGACAGCGGGATCGCACCGGGCGATTCCTGCACCGCGGGTTCCATGTCGATGATTTCAAAGACACGGCCCGCGACCACAAGCCCGCGCTGCATGTTGACGAAATAGGTGTTAAGGTCCTTGATGGGTTTCATCATGGCGAACATGAAGGCGATGTACACGATAAAGTCGCCGCCGGTCATGGTGGAGTCCGGATTCATCACGCGGCTTTTAAGGGCGTAAATGACGATGCCCAGGCCGAGGAGCGTGGTGATGAATTCGGAGATGGGGGCCGCGAGGGAATCGTAGCGCGACATGCGCATGGTCAGCTTCTGGAAGTCAATCACGGCCCGGTGGTACCGCGCAGACTCGTGCGCCTGCTTGTTGGACACGATGACGAGGCGGATGCTGTGGAAGGCCTCCTGTGCCACGGAGGAAATGTGGCCCGCAAGCTCCTGCAGTTTGCTCTGGTACTGCTTGAGGAACTGCGCCAGCCGGTCGAGCAGGAAAATAAGCGGTGGGAAGCAGACGATGAGGATGAGCGTGAGCCGGAAGTCCATATAGAGGATCATCGCGAAATAAAAGACGACCATGGCGATGTTGGTAAGGATGCCCGCGGCCATGGTGATGATGAGGTCCTGGATGACGTTGACCTCGCCGATGACGCGGTTCATGAGATAGCCGGTCTTGTGCTGGTTGAAGAAGGGCATGGAGAAGGTGAGCACGCGGTTGTAAATGTCCATGCGCACACGGGTCATGACGCGCAGGTTGAGCGAGAGGAAGACAAGCCGGCGCGCGTATTCACTCGCGGTCTTGATGCCCACTCCGAGCATGATGAACAGGGAGACAAAAACGAGGATGTCGGTAATGGAACCGGTCTTGAGGTAGTTGTTGAAGCGGTTGCTGATTTCGGCCTTGGCCGCTTTGACCTCCTTTTCCCGTTTTGCGACCTGGAGGGCGTTTTGGCCCGCGGTTCGCGCCATATCTTTCACAAAAGCGAGGGAGGCGCCGTGCACGGCGTTCTTTTCAGAGGAGATGAGCTCTTGTTTGGACTTGACGAGGATGCCGTCAAAGATGGGTTTGAGCATGACGAGGCTCACCGCGCTCGATACGGTGAGAATCATAATGAGGCAGACGCCCAGGAACGCGAGCGGCAGGTGCGGGACCAGGTAGGCGAAACATCGTTTGAGAAGACGGAAATTCATCCGGACTAAAATAATAAATGGAGGCGGAGGGGTGGAAGGCAAAACGGGAATGGTATTGTGTATATTTCAACAAACATAAGGAATGTAAAACGGTCAAACGCTTCCCCATGAACGACCTTCTCCAGCCCCTGAAAGGTCTTTGTACAACTTGCATCGGTCTGGGTGTTGCGTCGCTGACAGCCGCGCGTATGCTTTCCGAACAGGGAGCACAGGTTACGGTCGCCCTGCCGGAAGGATTTCTTCGTGAGCAATCCGATGCGTTACGGGGTTTTCATTCCGGTTTTGAACTTCGGGCAATTAATCTGGAATCTCCTGCCAACATCGCGGAGCTGAAAAAGTTGCGCGCAGATTCGGATATCTGGATTGACGAAACCGGCGTCCGTGAAAGTTCGGCGTTATTCACAGCATCAAACGCTTTTGCGGGCCCGGCAGGCCAGGTTCACTGCACATTTTCAGCCTTCCCCTTTGACTTACCCGCTCTCCCTTTGCGCGAACTTGAGAGCGCGGTCGCAAAACGCGCCTGCCTGTATGAACCCCTCGTTGGCATCGGCCGCAGGCGGCCTTTTTCCTTCCCTGTGGTTTCGCTGACAGCAGGCATGTATGGCGCAACGGGTATTGCCGCAACGCTGCTTTCTGATGCGGCAAAGGATACCGGCCGCGTTCTTTCCATTTCACTCTATGACGCCGCGCTCTCCCTGCATTCGCTCCGGTTCATCATCCAGTCCGAGGCCAAAGCGCGGTGGGACGCGCTGCGCTGGCTCTCCACGCCCTTCATGACGTACTGGAAGGCCGGAGACAACCGATGGTTCTATCTTCATCTCGGGCTTACAAAACACATGGCGCTTTTTCTGCGCGTGCTCGAAGCCAATGGTTTTACGCAGGAGACCCACGCTTTACGCGGTCTTTTGACCCCCGGACCCATCAAAGACCCGGTCAACCTGGATTCACCGATGCAGGCCTTCAAAATAACGCGCCTTCTCCGTGCCCTGTTCCTGAAACGGTCCGCAGGGGAGTGGGAGACATCGCTCCGGCGTCACCGGATTTGCTGCGTCAAGATACGGAACGAGGCGGAGTGGCTGGAATTCACGACCCCCCCGGACTTCTTAAAGACCCCCATGCCCGCGGCTTGCATCCGGCTCATGACTGCGCCATCCGCGTCACCACGCATTCCGGGCGCGACCCGCGGGCTCGCAGGGACGCCGGTTTTTGACTTTACGCAAGTCATCGCGGGGCCGCTCGCGGGCCGGACATTGGCCGAGTTTGGGGCTTCAGTCCTGCGTATACGGAATCCTCATTTTGACCAGGGCTTTACCGAACCCTTTGCCGCCTCCTTCCATTCCGGTAAAAAGAATGTCACGATTGATTTGACAAAAGCCCCTGACCGCGCCGTACTCGATGATTTCTATCGTTCCCGTAAGCCGGATGTCATCCTTCAGCACGTCGAATCCGCGGGCATTGACCCAGAGTGCGTCTTTGTCCAGATACTGGCCTACCCGGAACAGAGCACCTGGGCGTCCTCACTCGGGTTTGAGCAGAACATCCAGGCCATGGCCGGTCTCATGTCCGCTTATGGAAGCCCTGACCGGCCCGAACTGTTCCCGGTCGCGGTCTATGACACCACGACCGGGCTCCTCGCCGCCTTTGGCGCCTGCCTCGGGCTGTATGCCCGCCGGAGCACCGGCACCGGCGTCCGGGTGAAGTGTTCGCTGATGGACGGCGCGCGGCTGCTCTGCGCCTGTACGCGGTTGCAGGCGGCGTATCGCGGTCCGGCAACATCCGCGCGAGGCGCGGGCTTCGGTTTTTTCGGCATCAAACGGTTGCTCAAGCGCGAACTGAAACGTCCCGGTTCGCCGGTCAAAGCGTTCCGGGTTCCGGGACTCGGAACCGTGTATGTGCCCGCGTCTCCTATCCGGTTCAATGGCATGGGTTCCCCTCTCACCGGGACACCGCTTCCGGACACGGATATTCCAAGGGAAAAGCCATCGTTCTTTTCGCGCCTCACCTGGCTTATCTATTTTTTGTTTGTGAAAAAACTGTTTTCGTAAGACGAATCCAGAAACCCACCCCCTTTCCCCCTCCCTCCCGCGACGGCAGGGAGGGGGCCGGTGTTGATAATACGGGCAAAAGAGAAAGTCGTTGATTGTGTTTTGTAAAGATATCAAAAGCATTTCAATATGCAAGCACGTGCCCCCTCCCTTTTTCCGGAAAAGGGAGGGGGAAAGGGGGTGGGTTTTCCCGAAGACCACAATGGTTTTCCTTCCCTTCCATTTTATATTTTCTCCTTTATGCCAAATCTGAACAACCCGCTCATTTTGCAGGGAGATCGTTCGCTCCTTCTCGAAGTGAACAACCCCCTGTATGAGGAGGTGCGCGACGCGCTCGCCCCTTTTGCCGAGCTTGTCAAGTCCCCTGAGCACGTCCACACCTATCGCATCACCCCGCTCTCGCTCTGGAACGCGGCCGCGGTCGGGCATACACTCGACACCATCCTGCAGACGCTCCAGCGGTACAGCAAGTACGAGGTGCCGCAGAACATGGGCTTTGAAATCAAGGAATACTACGAGCGCTACGGCAAGGTCCGCATTGAGGCGACCGGGGCCATGGATACACTCGTGCTCACCGCGGAAACCGCGCCCCTCCTCGCTGAACTGCTCAGCCAGAAGGGCATGGGGGACCACGGGTTTGAAAAAGCCGGGCCGAAACAGGTCACCTTTCCGGTCCTCAAGCGCGGCATCCTCAAGCAGGCGCTCATTAAAATAGGTTACCCGGCCGAGGACCTTGCAGGCTACGTGGATGGCGACCCGCACCCCATCGCCCTGCGCGAAAAGTCGCTGGAAGGCGAACTTTTCACACAGCGCGACTATCAGAAGGCGTCGGCCGAGGTTTTTTACGCCTCGGGCAG
>JAZDKP010000158.1:0-19865 GCA_043802925.1 Fibrobacterota bacterium
CTTTAACTATATTTCAAACTTAGGCGCATAAATTGATTAAAAGCATGATATTCATATTTATAGATGGCTTTGGCAAAGCCGGAAGCAGTATTTCTGATAATCCTGTTAAAAAAAATGAATTTCCGATTCTGTATAATATCATTAATATGAAGTCAAAAGCAATCGACCCGGTCATGGGCGTGCCCGGCCTGCCGCAATCCGCAACAGGCCAGACAAGTCTTTTCTGCGGAGTAAACGCCCAAAAGTTATTAGGCAGGCATATTGAAGGTTTCCCAACCAGGTTGCTCAAAGATATTGTAAAAAACGACAATATCTTTAAAAAGCTTGAAAACATAAAGAAAACAGCTACTTTTGCCAATGGCTACTGGTTAAGTGATATCAATAACTTAAGCCGACGTCAAAAACGGATGATTTCCGTGACCACGGTTATGGCCATGTCCGGGACGGGTGAAATCAGGACCATGGACAAGATGTTGAACGAAGAGGCGGTCTATCAGGACATCACACAGGAAATCCTCGTAGCGCGCGGCGCATCGCTTCCAATCATCACACCGGAGGCTGCCGCGGAGCGGCTGTCGCGCATCGCACACGCATACGATTTCACGCTGTTCGAATATTTCCAGACCGACATTGCGGCGCATAAGCAGGAACCGACGCGCATCCGCAAGGTCCTTTCCGACCTGGAGCGTTTTCTCTCACGGATCCATGCGCTCAATGACTTCCGCAGGCGTGCATTGGTTATCACCAGCGATCACGGAAACATCGAGGACCTTTCCACTCCTCTGCACACAATGAACCCCGTGCCCTTTTACGTCAAAGGACCCGGTAGCCGGGACCTTCTGCGCAAAGTGAACGACCTTTCGGACGTGACGCCTTCCGTGGTGAAATGGTTTTCCCTGAAGTGACGCGCCCGAAAAGGTTTTTGCTATTTTAATCCCGTTTATAGTATTTTTTCCATTCATGGAACCTTTTTCTTACATCGAGAAACTTTACTACCGCGACATCGGCCGGTTTCCAGTTCTGAATGAGGAACAGGAAATTTCCTACGTCAAAGGGGTGCAGCAGAACGACAAAAAGGCCATGAACGACCTCATCCTCGGTAATCTCCGTTTCGTGGTGAGTATCGCCCGCAAGTACCAGAACCGCGGCCTCTCCCTGCTCGAGCTCATCAACGAGGGTAACATCGGGCTCTACAAGGCCGCCAAGCGCTTCAACCTTGACAAACAAGTTAAATTCACCTCCTACGCCGTCTGGTGGGTGCGCCAGTGTATGCAAAAGGCGCTTTTTGACCAGGCCACCACGGTCAAAATCCCGCCCAACAAGCTCACGCTCATCCGAAAATTCCGCCGCGCCCTCGGACAAAACGACGGCGATTTTTACAAGACCATGGCATTGTCCGAATTCAAGGATTACGAGAATGAAATCATCGACATCCTCGAAAAGCTGACCCCGCTTTCGCTCGACGCGCCGGTTCAGGACGACGGCAGCGACGAGAGCACCCACACCCTCCTCGATATCCTGGGCGTCGAACCCGAGCAGGAAGAGGCGCTCGAACGGAGCGAACTCCGCGGCGTACTCGACGGTATCCTCGCCGACATGACGCAGCGCGAAGAGGCCGTGCTCCGCATGTACTACGGCATCGACTATGACAAGGAATTCACGCTGGAGGAAATCGGCAACAAGCTCAAACTCACCCGCGAACGCGTCCGCCAGATTAAAAACAAGGCCCTGCGCAAGCTCTTCAAGAACAAGGAGCTCCGCGACCAGGTCAAAATCCCCCTTGAGAAAAAAAGCAGCTGACACCCCTGTGTCCGTCCTGTCCCATGGCCGCGCCGTGCTTGCGGACGAGGCGCGGGCCATGACCCGCGCCGCCCGGCGTCTCGGGGACACCTTTGTGGAGGCCGTGCATATGATCCGGGCCGCACGCGGCAAGGTCATCGTCAGCGGCATCGGCAAATCCGGGCTCGTGGCGCAGCGCATCGCCTCCATCCTCTCCTCCACTGGGACCCCCGCCTACTTCCTGCACCCCACCGAGGGGCTCCACGGCGACATCGGCATCGTGTCGGATGACGACGTGGTCATCCTCATCTCGCACAGCGGAAAAAACGACGAACTCCTCAACCTCATCCCCCACATCAAACGAGCCCGTGTCCGCATCATCCTCATTTCCAGGGACCGCCAAAATACGCTCTCGCGCTTTGCGGACCTCACGCTCGAAACCGGCGTGACGCGCGAGGCCTGCCCGTTCAACCTGGTTCCTTCCACCAGTTCCGCGGTCACTGCGGGCTTGGGTGACGCGCTGGCCATCGCGCTCCTCCGGGCCAAGGGGCTCCGGCAGGAGGATTACAAGCGCGTGCATCCCGGCGGCTCCATCGGCAAACGTCTGTTATACCGCGTTTCGGACCTCATGCATACCGGAACGGAACTGCCCATCGTGTCGCGGAACGCCTCCCTGCGCGAAGCCGTCCGCATCATGACGGAAAAGGGACTCGGCATGACCTGTGTGACCGATACCCAGGGCCGTCTTTGCGGCATTGTCACGGACGGCGACCTCCGGCGCCTGCTGCAGGCGGACCGCGCCGACCTTTCAGCCCCGGTCACGAGCCTGAAACTGGCCTGTCCCAAGACGGTGCGCCCGGACCTGCTCGCCATCGAGGCGCTCGCCATCATGGAAAAACATGCCATCACCAGCCTCATCGCGGTACATTCGCTAAAAGACCTTAAACCCGCCGGCGTCATCCACATGCACGACATCCTGAAGGCCGGCGTCGTGTAGTCGTATGGCCCGGACCCGCACCTACTTCATTTCCGACGCGCACCTCGGTTCCCGTTGCGACGGCCCGGACACACGCGAGGTCCGGCTCGCGAAGTTCTGCACCGCTATCGAGAAAGACGCGCGCGCACTCTACCTTCTCGGCGACATCTTTGATTTCTGGTTTGAGTACCGCAATGCCGTGCCCGCGGCCCACCTCCGGGCACTGGCTGCCTTCCGCGGCCTCGTGGACGCGGGCGTTCCGGTCACCTACGTGGGCGGCAACCACGACTTCTGGATCGGCGACTACCTGACGCGCGAAGCGGGCCTGCGCCTGGTCTTTGCGCCCCTCGACGTGACCATTGACGGTTTAAAAATCAATCTGCGCCACGGCGACGGCTTTGCCCCGCACGGCCGGCTCTATCCCTTCTTCCGCGCCGTGGTCCGCAACCGCGTCAATCGCGCGCTCTACCGGCTCATACACCCAGATATCGGCATCCCCCTGGCCCGCTGGGTGTCATCACGGAGCCGTATGCACAACGACCGCACCCTCGACATGGAACGGGTCACGCAGCGCTACCGTGACGCGGCCCGCGCCTTCTTCGAAGCGGACAACGCGCCGGACGCCCTCCTCATGGGCCATACGCACCGGGCCGATTTGCAGCACTACGGCGCCGGCACCTACATCAATACGGGCGAATGGCTGCGGAACTTTGATTACACCTGCCTTGAAAACGGGCAGTTTTCCCTTAAGCGTTTTTCATAACCTTTTATAAGGAAGACGGAATTGCCATGAAAATGTCACGCTGCTTTGTTCCCACGCTCCGCGAAAGCCCCGCGGAGGCCGAAATTGACAGCCACAAACTGATGCTCCGGGCCGGCCTCATCCGCAAGGTGGCGGCCGGCATCTACAACTATCTGCCCCTGGGGCTCAAAATTGTGCGCAAGGTCGAACGCATCGTGCGCGAGGAAATGGATCGCGCGGGCGCACAGGAAGTCCTCATGCCCTCCGCGGTGCCCGCGGAACTCTGGAAGGAGTCGGGCCGTTGGGACCTCTACGGCAGCCTCCTCCTCCGCTTCAAAGACCGCAAGGAGGCCGAGTACTGCTTTGGGCCCACGCACGAGGAGGTCATCACGCACATGGTGCGCATGGACGTGCACTCGTACCGCGAGCTGCCGCTCAACCTCTACCAGATCCAGACCAAGTTCCGCGACGAAATCCGGCCCCGCTTTGGGCTTATGCGCGGCCGCGAGTTCATCATGAAGGACGCCTACAGCTTCCACGACAATGCCGAGAGCCTCGACGCCGAATACCGGAACATGCGCGAAACCTATTGCCGCATCTTTGAGCGGTGCGGACTCGCGTTCCGCATCGTACGCGCGGACGTGGGCGACATCGGCGGCTCGGCCTCCGAGGAATTCATGGTGCTCGCCAGCAGCGGCGAGGATGAGATACTCTCGTGCGCCTGCGGCTACGCCTCCAATAGCGAGGCGGCCGAAGCGCTGCCCGCCCCATTCTCCATAGCCGCCGCGACCGAAAGCATGAAGGAGATTTCTACACCCGGACAAAAAACCATCGAGGAGGTATCCGCCTTCCTCAAAACCCGGCCCGAACAAGCCATCAAGACGCTTATTTACAAAGCAGACAACGCGCCCGTGGTGGTTTTGCTCCGCGGCGACCACGCGGTCAACGAAATCAAGCTCAAACGCGCGCTGGGGTGCGCAACGCTCGAAATGGCCGACGATGCGCTGGTCAAACGGGTGACGGGTGCGGAGACCGGCTTTGCCGGACCCGTGGGGCTGAAAGAAAAAGTCCGCGTGGTGGCGGACCGTTCCGTGCCCGCCATTGTAAACGGTGTCACGGGCGCCAACCGCACGGACTATCACCTGGTCAATGTTTCGTACGGCCGCGACTTTACGGCCCCGGAAATCATGGACCTCCGGCTCGTGGCGCGCGGGGACGACTGCCCGGCCTGCAAACAGCATAAAATCGAATTCTTGCGCGGCATTGAGGTGGGGCACATTTTCAAGCTGGGCACCAAGTACAGCGAGTCCATGAACGCGCGCTTCCTCGACAAAGACGGCCAGCAGCGGCCCTTTATCATGGGATGCTACGGCATCGGCATCGGCCGCACAGCGGCCGCGGCCATCGAACAGTCGCACGATGACAATGGCATTGTCTGGCCCCTCGCCCTCGCCCCCTTCCATGCCGTTGTCACGGCGGCCAAAACCGACGACCCGGCGCAATCCGCGGCCGCAGATAAGATATACCGTGCGATGCTTGACGCGGGACTCGACCCCCTGCTCGACGACCGCAACGAACGACTCGGCGTGCGACTCAAGGACGCGGACCTCATCGGTATTCCGTGTAAAATTGTTGCGGGCAAGGCGCTGGTAGAGGGCAAGGTGGAATTGAAGAGCCGGAAAGGGGACGTGAACGAACTCGTGCCCCTGGAACAGGTCGTGGCGGTCCTCAAAGAAAAGGTGCTCCAATGAAACGGACGCTTATTTTCCTTTTCGCCTGCCTCTTCATCCTGAACGCGGGCGCAAAGGACAAAACACCGGTTCCGGGCGTCTGCGGCATTGCCATCGGTGTCACGCGGGGCACGCTCCTTGAGACGATCCGAAAATCGTCCCTGTTCACGGATGCCGAGTGCACGGTCGACACCAACGCGGTGATGATCAATTCCCAGAAAAAAGGGATGCTTCTCTGCGACAGCCTCAAAGTAGCGTCCATCAAGTGCCTGTTCAATAAAAGGCCAACCCTGCAGGGCCTCTCTGTCATCTTTCCGGCCGCCAATGTGACGGACCTTGAAAATATAGTCACAGCCCTGAATACGATGCTCGGAAATCCCAAAAGCGCTTCCTCGGACAAGGTCGGCTTCCGGTACGAAGCGGAATGGAAAGACTCACCGTACGAGGCCTCCTTCTTCGCCTCGGACCAGGCGTTTGAGGCCTATCTCCTCCTTGGCTACTCCAGCTTTGTGAAGGAGGAGGAGGACCGGTCCATGAAGTTTGGGAAGTGACACCTCACCCCCCTTTCCCCCATCTCCTAAAGGAGAGGGGGGCTGATGATAAAATCTTATGATTATTTTAATTTACTCTTTATGCATCAATTAAAGAATAAATCATATTTAGAAAATTCCCAGGCTCATATCCCCTCTTTACTTCAGGAGAGGGGGGCAAGGGGGGTGAGGTGTCTCCTCTTCTTCTTCCTTCTAACCGGCTGCTCCAAAAGTCTTCCTGTGTTATCAGGCCCCGTGCTACTCGACAGCATCCGCGCCTACCTTTCCAACCCATCCGATTCCGTCACCTTTGACGCAGACTACACAGAGACCCGTACCGCACTCGACACACTGCTTGCTCAAGGCCGCACCGGGCGGTCGGGGCAGGACACGCTCTCCCTTGCCTGCATCGACGGCAAACAAAGAGCGCTGGGTGTCCACGCCCCGCTCTCGTACACACCGGACCACCCGTTGCCTGTGGTGCTCTGGCTCCACGGCGGGGTGAACGGCACCAAGCCCAATCGCGGCGCCGAAGTGGCCCACTATTTCGCCCGGGAATCCGACTCTCTCTACTTTCTCTTTGCCGCCCCCTCGGGTGAACGGGGCGCCACCTGGTACGACCCTGTTGGAATCACCTTCATTCGCGATGCCGTGGCCGAAATCAAACGCCGGTACGCGGTGGACGATAACCGCGTCATGCTTGCGGGTGTCTCGGACGGCGGCACGGGCTGCGTGGCCGCGGCCAACCTCATCCCCGCACCCTTTGCAGGCTACATCGTCTGCTCGGGCTTCCCACCCATGCTTTCAGCGTTCGGCCTGCCCTGCTTTATTGAGAATCTGCGGCGCGCACCCTGGCTTTTTGTACACAGCGGAAAAGACCCCCTTTACCCCGGCGACACGGTAAAGGCCCTCATGGAACGATGGACGCGCGAAGGCGTGCCCATCACCTTCCATTATTATCCGGACATGCCGCACGGGCTGGACTATATGCCGCAGGAAAAGCCGGCGGTCATGGACTTCATATCGCGGACCCGGCGGAGCGGTTCCCCGGATACGATTGAAATGCGCGTCCTTTTCCCCCAGCGCTACGCCTGGGTCAGCGTCGATTCGCTTACAACCGCGCCCGTCTCCCTCCAGGCCGTCCGAAACGGTAAGTCTGTGATAGTTCGGACGGAGGGTGCTGGCCGGTTTTCACTCTACCCGGACAGCGACTGGACCACACCCGGGGACACGCTTAGCATCACCGTCAATGGGACCCTGCTTCCGCCCGCCATCGTCCGCCCTTCGGCCCGTTTTCTCCTTACGTTCGTGAAAAAGGAAGGCGACGCCGGAAGCGCGCCCCTGTGCCAGCTTTCGTTCGCGGTCCGCTGACCCAAAATGTATATTTAAATAATATGAACCCGTTGCAGGCCCTGCCGGAAAAAATCCGTTCCATCCTCGAACGGACCCCGATTCCGGCGACCAAGATCAGTTTTATCGTGTATGACGCCGATGGCGTCATCCGGTACGTATCGGAGTTTTCGGAGATTCTCCGGCAACAGGAAATTTCGTCACTGAACTGGGTGGGTCACAAGGTCACGGACATCATCCAGCCCACCTATGGTTCCGACGATCTCGAATACCTTCACCACGCCCTTTTCAATAATATTTCCGGGAAGGAAAGCGGCATTCCGGCGCGGTTGGCGCTCACGCTCAACGGCAAACTCAACCCAAAGACCGACTTCTACATCTACCACCGTGGCCTGCCGGTTCTCTTTTCAGTCCAGGCCCTTGAGGGGCTTTTTCTCTGCGCAATCTACCCGCGCCCCTATTACATGGAGCGGCTCAAGGGGCGCCTCTCGCACGACATGGTGGCGGTACTCGACAAGGATGATTCCATTCTTGTCTATTGCCACACCTTCTCCTCCACGCTCATGCCCCGCGAGGAAAACGGCCGTCTTTTCATGCAGCAACTCACGGATCCCCGGCGCTGGTTCAAGCTCCTGGCGCGTGAAAAGGAGGCCATCGCCTACCTCAAGGAGCTACTCGCCTCCTCGCCCGACACCTGGGAGCAGACACACCACTTCAATCCACTCCGGGAGGAGGAATGGATCCAGGATGTGGGCGGCTACTGGGAAATGAAAGGCAATACGATGCGCGTGGCGTCGCAAACCGAGTTCACCTTCATCACCTACCTGCACACCGTGGAGCAGACCCAACAGGATGTCCGAATTTCACTCGACACAGACCTGTCGGAACTTCAATTTCTCGGCATCCTTTTCCACGTGGATATTTACCGCTCCAGCACCGAAATGGGCTTCCCGGACCAGGAAGGCTATACGCTCACGCTCCGAAAAGCGTCCTTTCCCGGTGAGCCCGACCAGTTCAACCTGAAAAAAAGCGGTCAAGCCATCGATCGACAGGGGTTTCTGCTGCAGGACATCGTGAAGAGCGCAGGCGCATCGCCCAAGAACGTCCGCCTGACCTTTGAAAAGACAGGCGGCGCCTTTACGCTCTATATCGAAGGCCAGCGCATCGCCACGCTCTTTGACAGCGCGCCGCTCACCTCGCCCTACCACAATTATTTCAGCCTGACCGCAGGAACGGGGGCCGGGATCCGTGACATCCGCGTCCACGCACGCCCTTCGTTTTTCCAGCCCGAACGCATCCCGCCCGAAACCATGGACCTCCAGTTTTACCGCTACCCCGGCCACACCTTCGAGACCCGCATCGGCCCCCTTACCGGTCTTACCGTGGCCCCCTTCCGCGGGAATGCGCTCCGCTATGTTTACATGAAGGAGGTCACACACAGCCGTTACCTCCTCGACAAGCTCAACAGGAACCTGCGCGAAATCGAGGAGGAACTGGCCACGGCCAAGCGCATCCAGTCCGTACTCGCCAACATCCCGGCACCCAAGACGCCCTCCATTGATTTTTCCTATTACTACCAGCCGTCGTCGCAGGTCGGGGGCGACCTCATTGACATCAAGGCGCTTGACAAGGACCTCTACGCGGTCCTCATCTGCGACGTGTCGGGCCACGGCATCGCGGCCTCGCTCATCTCATCCATGGCCAAAATGTCGTTCGAAAACGCATTCAAGCAATCCTTTTCGCCCTCAAAAATCATGAAGATGGTGAACAACGACATTTGCGCGGTCACGGACTCCACCATGTTCATGACCGCGTTCCTCGGCGTCATCAACCTGAAAAAAGGCACCTTCATCTATACGCGGGCCGGCCACTGCCTCCCCGCAATTTTCTCCGCCGCACGCGCAAACAACCCGCTCATGCTTTCCGAGGGCAGCCCCATCATCGGCAATTCGCCGGACTTCGACTTTCCGGAGTACGAAGTGCCCCTGCGGGCCGGGGACCGCCTCCTCCTCTATACCGATGGCATCATCGAAATTCGAAACCGGAACGATGTCTTCTACGATAAAAAAAGGCTGTTTGATTTCATCCAGCGCACCCTCGACCAGCCCCTCGACCAGGTCCGGTTTGAACTCCTCAAGGAGGCGCGCGCCTTTTCGGGCCGCAACAGTTTTGAAGACGACATCACCTTCATGCTGGTGGACGTGAAACGGACGGGGAAGGGCGCGAAGAACGAAATCAAATAGAAGGGGAAGCGGTTAGCGGGCGGCCTTTTCAAGGGCCGCGCCCGCGCAGAGCACCGCGGCCTCGTCAAAACCTTTTGCCACGAACTGGACCCCCACCGGCATCCCGCCCGCTTTTCCGAACGGCACCGAAATCCCAGGCAACCCCGCGAGATTGAGTGAAAGGGTGTAGATGTCCGACAGGTACATGGCAAGCGGATCGTCGAGTTTTTCGCCCAGTCGGAAGGGGGGGGTGGGCATGACCGGCCCCATGAGCACGTCGCACATCTCAAAGGCCCGGTCAAAGTCGCGCGAAATGAGCGCGCGTACCTGCTGGGCCTTGCGGTAATATGCGTCGTAGTAGCCGGAAGAGAGCACGTAGTTGCCGAGCATGATGCGACGTTTGACCTCGCGGCCAAAGCCTTCGCTGCGCGAAGCCCGGTAGAGCTCGTCAAGCGACCCGCGCCGGGTGCTCGCAGCGCCGTACTTGACGCCATCGAAGCGCGCCAGGTTGCTCGTGGCCTCGGCCGGGGCGAGGATGTAATAGGCCGCCACCGCAAACCGGGTGTGCGGCAGCGAAACCGGGGCGAGCTCCGCGCCCTGCGCTTTCAGCGCCTCCGCGGCCTCCAGGACCGCGGCCTTGATTTCCGGGTCCAGTCCTTCGGCAAAATACTCCTGCGGTAAACCGATCCGCATGCCCCGCACGCCGGATGCAATGACCGCCCGGTAATCGGGCACCGGGAGCCGCGCGGCCGTGGAATCACGGTCGTCCGGGCCGGCGATGACCGACAGCAGCAGAGCCGCGTCCTCCACGTTGCGCGTAAGCGGGCCAATCTGGTCGAGGGAACTGGCGTAGGCCACAAGGCCGTAGCGGCTCACACGGCCGTAGGTGGGTTTGAGGCCCACGACCCCGCAGCAGGCCGCGGGCTGGCGGATGGAGCCCCCCGTGTCCGAACCCAGTGCCGCGGGCGCCATCCGGGCCGCAACCACGGCCGCGCTGCCGCCGGAGCTGCCGCCCGGGATGCGCGTAACGTCCAGCGGGTTCTTAACCGGGCCGAAATAGGAATTCTCGTTGCTGGAGCCCATGGCAAATTCGTCGCAATTGGTTTTACCCAGGATGACCGCACCCGCGGCCTTGAGCCGCGTGACCACCGTGGCGTCAAAGACGGGCATGTAGTTTTCGAGGATTTTTGACGCGCAGGTGGTGCGTACACCTTCGGTGCTCAGGTTGTCCTTGAGCGCAATGGGTACGCCGTGCAACGGACCCCAGGGTTTGCAGGTGCAGGCATTGTCCGCCGCAGTCGCGGCCGTAAGCGCCTCTTTTTCACAAATCGTGATATAGCCGTTGATTCGGGGGTTGCCCGCGCGGGCGGCGTCAAGGTAGGCCGTGACCGCGGCCGTGGAGGAAATCTCCCCGTTGCGGGTCTTGTGCGCAAGCTCTGTGAGCGTGAGAGCCGTGATGTCCATGAGGATGAAAATATAAAATTCAGCGCACGCCACGTAACGGTTTTGCGCGCACGGGGTCTCATGAATGGATTGAACTTCCTATGATGAATGTGTTATTTCCTAGGAATGATGACTCCCGACAAACACGGCGCATCCCCGCCCGGATCGTCTCCCCGTTCCGTTGCACGGCTGTTGTTCAACGTCGCAGGCCTGCTCTGTGTGGGTCTCGGTACCCTGGGACTCGTTTTACCGTTTCTTCCTGCCACTCCTTTCTTTCTCCTCGCCGCCTTCTGCTTTTATCGCGGTTCGGAAGCGCTCTACCGCTGGCTTTTCTCCAACCGGCTGTTCGGTGAAAGACTCCAGTCCTACCTGCAATACCGAACCCTCCCTTTTCGAACCAAGGTCGTTGCCCTGATATGCCTGTGGAGTTCGATCGGGTTTTCCATTGTTCATCTCGAGAACCTGGCGCTCCGTCTGTTCCTTTTCGCAGTCGCAACCGGAGTCAGCGTGCACCTATTCCGTCTGCGTACCAGCGCAGGTCCGGTCCATCCCTCTCAAACCGCTGAGCCGAAAGAACCGTTCTTGCAGTAATTTCCAGCAGATGACTATTTTTATCCCCATGGAAAAAACGAAACCAGCCCGGTTATCCGAGCGCGGAAAGAACGTGCCGAAATCGGCCATCCGCAAGCTCATTCCACTGTCAAAAGAGACGGAAAAGCGCGGCATTAAAGTCCACAAGCTCAACATCGGGCAGCCCGATGTTGAAACACCTGACGAATACTGGCAGGCGGTGCGGAATTTCAAGGAACGCACCCTGGCCTACGCCCCGTCCGAAGGCCGGCCCGAGTTTCTGGCCTCCCTGGTCGAGTATTACCGCCGCTACGGCATCGTTGTCACTGCGGACGATATGGTGGTCATCCAGGGCGGTATCGAAGGCGTGTTCTTCGCCATTCTCGCAGTCACGGATTTTGGCGACGAAATTATAGTCGCCGAGCCCTACTACTCCAATTACATCGGCTGCACAGCCATGGCGGGCGTTGCCTTCCGTTCCTTCACCACCACAGCGGAAACGGGCTACCACCTGCCACCCCGTGATGTAATAGAAAAACTCGTGACACCCCGCACGCGCGCCATCCTTGTGGCCACGCCCGGCAACCCAACGGGATGCGTCTATACGCGCGACGAAATGGCCATGCTCGCGGATATTGCAAAATCGCACGGCCTCTTCCTCCTCTCGGATGAGGTCTACCGCGAGTTCGCCTATGACGGCGGAGTGCCTGTTTCCGTGATGCAGCTTCCGGGCATGGAGCAACACGGGGTCATCATCGACAGCGTCTCCAAACGCTACAGCGCCTGCGGCGCGCGGCTCGGCTGTCTGGTCAGCAAAAACCGCGAGTTCATTTCCGCGGCCCGCGCCTACGCCACCATCCGGCTCTCCGCGGCCACGCTTGACCAAATCGGCATCGCGGCCTGCATCCGAACGCCCGGCGCCTACTTTGAGCGCGTACGCGCGGATTACGTCGAGCGCCGCGACATCGTGGTCGATGCCATGAACCGTGTGCCGGACACCGTCTGCCCCGTGCCCGGCGGCGCCTTTTACGCCATGGTCAAAATCAAAGGTGTCAACACCGAGGATTTCGCCAAGTGGCTCCTCACCGACTTCTCGTACGAGGGCGAAACCGTCATGATTGCGCCAGGCGCGGGCTTTTACGCCACCCCGGGCCTGGGGCGGGACGAAATCCGCATCGCCTACGTTTGGAAGGCGGACATCATGCGCCGGGCCATGGACGTGCTTTCTCGCGGCATCGTGGAATACCGGAAAACGTGATGAAGCAAACGATTTCCTATTATACCGGTTTTCCGGATAACTGCCTTTTGGATCTTTTTCTCCCCGCTACCGTCAAAAATGCACCTGGCGTATTGATGATTCACGGCGGCGGATGGAGTGCCGGGAACAGGGAACAGTGGCATCCGCTTGCGCGGAAACTTGCTGACGCGGGTTTTGTCACGGCATCGGCCTCCTACCGCCTGGCGCCGCAGCATCGTTTTCCAGCCCAGATTGAAGACGTTCGTGCAGCCATGGCCTGGTTGAAAGGCCACATGAAGGCAATGGGAGCGGACCCTACGCGCATCGGCGCAGTGGGTTCCAGCGCCGGCGGCCATCTCGTGGCCCTACTCGCCACTATCGGGCCGGAGGATACCCTCGGTGCGGCCCCCTGGTTAAAAGACCCCGATACCCGGCCACGGGCAGTTGCCTGTTACAATCCGGCGTTGAATTTTCTGGACGAGCAGTTCTGGCTCAATCCGGTATTAATGAACGCTTATCTGGATTTATTCGGAGGCAGGCCGCCTGCTATGGAGGACATTTATCGGCGCGCCTCTCCGGCGCTTCGGATATCAGGAAATGAGCCACCCTTCCTTTTCCTGAACGGCACAGCGGACGAACTCACCCCAACAGTCATCTGCGAAGACATGATAAAACGGCTGCGGGAACGGAACGTTTCCGCTGATTTGATGTTGTTCGAAGGCATGGAACACGGTTTCAGTTATGCACTGGTGCATCCGGAACAGATCCGGGCCGCGAATGCGGTGGTTGAATTCTTTTCGCAGAAATTGTGATCCCGTGGCGCAACTATATTTTCAAGCGTTTGCCATTGCACCATCGCCTCAAATACAGAGCGACATCATCCAGAACGCGGTGGACGATTTGCTCGCCCGGCAAGGCGCGATAAATAAATCCAAAATGCTTGATGAAATCGCCGGCATCTGGTCGGTGCGGAAAGACATTCCCGACGTCCGCGCCCTGCGCACCGGCTGGAGGCGGCGGAGATTTACGCCAAGATAACGAATGGCCGTGAAGAAGCCGAGGTGGAGCGTTTTGTTCGCCGTTTTTCCGGTTCTTCCGGCCACCGGTGAGGTCGCCCGTTCAGCTGGGCAGTTTATCCGGCGCTACGGAAAGCCGTATTCCGTCGAAGTCCCGGATGCCTTTATCGCCGCAACCTGTACAATCCATCAGGCGGAATTGTCGACACTGAATACCCGCCATTACCCGAGATGTTCAAAGGCCTTACGCCCCCTTACAAGAAAACATAACACCGTGAAGAGGATTCAGGTTAAATTGAAATCAACCGTTTCATTTCTGCTACGAAGCTGACGCCGTTTTTAATTTCCACTCTTGCAACCGGTTCAATGATTTCCTCATGCAGGTCATAATCAGCGGTTTCCCTGATTTTTCTGGAATTAAGCAGCATTCGATGAAACTCGGGATTTAATCGTCCGGTTTTGGCGAAATGGTATCCCAGGGCTGATTCAACGGCGGAATGTTTGACCACATCCACACCCTCGGCTTTCAGCAAAGCTTGTGCGGAGTAAAACATGGCGTAATATGTCTTGCTCGCAGCATCAGCATGATATCCTTTTTCCTCAAGTACCCGCGCGACTTCAATCGCATGATCCGCCCGGGCCAAGAGCATCTGTACTTCTTCAGTAATCTTCAAACCACCACTCCTTCATCCGCAATATGCCGGTAAAACGCGAACCCCTTCTGAAGGCAGGCATTGAAACTTTCATCCGAAAAGACTTTCACGGATATGATGGTCTTAAAATCCGTATCCAACATGGCTTGATAGGCCGCATCTTCCAAAAGTTTCTCAACGAAGGCATCCTTACGATCCACGATGACTGCTACATCAAGGTCCGAATCAGGCGCTGAATCACCTCGTGCATAGGACCCGAACACAATAATTTTCAGAATCCGGTTTCGTATTGAAACCGGAATATTATCATTAAAGACTGTAACCAATTGATTCTTTATCATAAACGGACTGCTCTCTTCATCGTAAGATATGTTTTTCGAAAGCCTGTTTCAACCATATATCAGCGTCACAGCATCCACGGCGCGACCAGCGCGGGTTCGTCGAGCCCAACCCCGTTCGCCAGCAGCCAGTCGACCTCCGCGATGAGCCGTCCCGTATCCTTGGGCAACCGGCCCTCGAGCGGTAGCGGATTGCTGGTATGGTTGCAACGGAAAACGGTGCGCTCCATCTCCAGCAGCGACAACAGTGTCCGCACCTCGCCCAACACCCGCCCTTGCGTGAGTACGCGGAAGGTTCCCTTTTCAACCCACTGATAAAGCATCGTGCCCGGCACGGGCGTGACCGTGAGCAGCGACAATAACGGCGGCTGCATCTTGTTCAGCACGCGCGCGGTATCGCGGACATGCGCTTCGGAGAGCGCCTGTCCTCCCGCACCCATGAGCACCATCACGGACTGCCGGATGCCGGCCTTCTGCAGCTTTTCAGCCGCATCCAGTGCATCGATGGCCCGGTCCTTCTTTTTCATCAGCTCCAGAATCGCATCGCTGCCGCTTTCAATTCCCGTATAGGCGATTGAAAGTTTGAGCGCACGAAGCGTTTGCAGCTCATCGATGCTTTTTGCGTTGATTGAGATGCTGTTCGCGTAAATATTGACACGGGAGAGCAGCGGAAAGAGTGCATTGAGTTTAAGCAGAATCTGCTGGAACAACGGGAACGGAAGGGCCATGACATCGCCGTCCGCGAGGAAGATGCGCCGGGTATCCGGATAGAACCGTGCCGCGGACTCAAATTCGTGCGAAAGTTCGTCCCAGGGACGGATTTCGTAAGGCTGGCCCTTGTACATGCCGCAGAAGGCGCAGGTGTTGTTGGGACATCCGGAAGCAATGAGGAGAATCAGGCTGTCCGCTTCAGCCGGAGGACGGTAGCGCGCCGCACGCACAGGAAAGTCCTTCGTTTTTCAGGCCTTTTCAGCGGCCTGAAAATGCAGTTTAAAGAGCTCCCAGGCCGTAAGGAACATGGCCGCAATGATGGGCCCGACCACAAAGCCCACGAGTCCGAACCAGGCGAGTCCGCCCAGCGTGGAAAGGAGGATGAGCAACGGATGGAGTCCGGCGCGGTCGCCCACCAGCTTGGGCTTGAGCACGTTCTGCGTAAAGGCCACAAAACCAACGCCGATGGCAAGAATGGTGACCCCTGAGGCCACCCGGCCCGTGAGAATATGGAAGAGCGCGACTGGAACGAGAATGGTGTTGGTGCCCAGCACAGGCACAAAGGAGAAGACCATCATCACCACGGCCAGCACGGCCGGAGAGGGCACGCCGAACGCATAGAGCAGGAGTCCGCCCACGGTGCCTTCGAGCACGGCAATAATGAGCGCCCCTTTTATGGTGGCGTCAATGACTGATTTTAGCCGTTGGAGAACCATATTCTCCGCGGATTCTTCGATGGGAAAGATGGATTTTATCTTATTGAGAATCCGCTCGCCGTCGAACAGAAAGAAAAAAACAAGAATCAGCACGATGAAGAAGTCGAAGACCATTTTCGTGAGCCCAAGAAACATGCCCTGCGTGGCCGTGACGAGTACTTTTGCCAGGTCATTGCCCGCCTGCGACAGTTTGTCCTGCATCCCGAACTTTTGGAAAAGCCCGGCCGCCCGTTCGATGACGGGATTGGCCGAAGCCCAGGCATTAAGGGCGGACACGCTCAGGGTCTTGTTCCGTATAAAGTCCACGAGGTCGTAAATTTCGCGCGTCATGGCAAATCCCACGCCCAGGGCGGGCAGCACCACCAGCACCAATGCAACCAGCACGGTCAGAAAGGCCGCGAGTCCGCAGCGGCCCTTGCAAAGGCGGGTAAGGCGCGCATACAGTGGCGCGAAAAGGATGGAAAGGATGACGCCGATGAGGATGTCGAGAATAAAAAGGGAGATAAGCCTTAAGAAAGCGAGGCTGATGAGCAGCAGCGTGAGATAAAAGATGAAGGTGTTGACTTTATTCTGTTTCAAACCATGAACTCCTCTGTAAAAATATGTTATTTTACCCTTTCAAACAAGGAGGCTCTCCCATGGCTGCCACCGTTTTCTTTGCGCCCCTTCCTGACACGCCGCCCGCCGACAAGGTCGAACGCAGGCTGAAGGACCTTTTGACCGCAGCGGAATTTGAAAAACACCTGCCCGAAAAAGACTACGTTGCTGTCAAGACCCATTTCGGCGAAGGCAACAGCGTCACCCACGTGCCGCCCCGTTTTTTCAAGCCCCTTTCCGCGCGCATCCGCCAGGCGGGCGCAATCCCCTTCCTCACCGAAACCAGCACACTCTACAAGGGCCGGCGCGGGGACGCGGTGGCGCACATGCTCCTGGCCCATGAGCACGGCTATACCGTGGATGCCACGGAAATGCCCGTCATCATGGCGGATGGTCTCAAGGGCGACTACGAATACGAGGTGGAAATCACACCCGGCTATACGGTGGCGGTGGCCGGCATGCTCCGTAAAATAAACGCACTGGTCTGCGTCTCGCACCCCACGGGCCACATTGCGCTCGGTTTCGGCGGAACCATTAAGAACCTGGGCATGGGTCTTTCTTCGAGAAAAGGGAAGCTCGTTCAGCATTCCAGCGTCAAACCGCAGGTAAACCGCGACAAATGCACGGGATGCGGCCGCTGCGTCAAGTGGTGCCCCTCGGACTGCATTACAATGACGGATAAGAAGGCGCGCATCAACTGGGACGCCTGCATCGGGTGCGGCGAATGCCTGGTGGAGTGCCGGTTCGACGCCATCCTCTATAACTGGGAAATGGACAAAACCCGCATCCAGGAGCTCACAGCCGACCATGCGTACGGCGTGGTCAAGGGCAGGCAGTGCTTTTACATCAACTACGCGCTGAACTTTACAAAGGACTGCGACTGCTTTGGCACGGTCAAAACGCCGGTAGTTTCCGACCTCGGACTCTTTGCCTCCACGGACCCTGTTGCCATTGACGAGGCCTGCATCACAATCATTGAAGAGCGCAATAAAAAGCCCCTGTCGGACCTCACCTACCCCGGCCTCGACCCGCGCATCCAGACCCGCCGCGGCCAGGCGCTGGGCATGGGCACGCGCGAATACCGGCTCGTTGAATGCTGAACGTTTTCCGCGACCCGCCCGTCTCAGCGCTCATCTTCGACCTCGATGGCACGCTGCTCGACACAGCGGAGGACCTGGCCGCGAGCGTCAATTTCGCGCGCCTGCACTTTGAGCTACCCGCGCTTCCGGTGCGGACTGTGACCGGGTACGTGGGCGACGGCGTCAACCTGCTCATCGAGCGCTCATTCGCGGGCACCGGCATTCAACTCGAAACAGCCAAGCCCGTTATGTCCGGCCACTACAAGGAGCACATGCTCGACCTCACCCGCCCCTACCCCGGTGTGGCCGAGACCCTGGCCCGTCTCTTGCAGAAGAAAGCAGTGGCCACAAACAAACCCGCGGAGTTCGTGCCCGGCCTGCTCGCCCATTTCGGACTGGACGGCTTTTTTGAACTGATAGTCGGTGGAAACTCGCTTCCCGTACGGAAACCTGACGCAGCCATTGTCGATTATGTGGCGCAAAAGCTCGGAATCGACAAATTGGAGATTGTAGTGGTAGGTGACCATCGAACCGACCTTGCCCTTGGTCAAAACGCGGGAATTCGCACTGTTTTCTGCGAATACGGCATCGGTCATGATGATGGAATGGTTCCGACCGCACGTATCCGCACCTTTTCTGAGCTTCAAACGATTTTTTGCTAAGTTTTCGGTTTTGTTCGGCCGATAATCCACATAGAACAAGGAGGTTCTAATGGAAAAGCGGGCTAATTCACTCGTAAGGAATGCATCTCTTCTTTCCAAAGACTATATCCCGTTCCTGGGCGGCCGGCCCGAACGAGAGCTCCCAATCAATTCCAAAGACATCATGGATCTGAAAATCGATTTATGGACAACGGCTTCGGTCGACGAGTTCATGAACCAAACACTATAACTCATTACTATATAAAGCGCATCTGCCATCTGTGAGTGGGGAAAGGGAAGGTAAGTCACTTAGCCCAGCATCCACTCCAGCACACGCTGAATCTGCCGGTCCCAAAGTCCCCACTCGTGTTCGCCGGGCCCCTCCTCGTATGTGTGCGACAGCTTCAGATTTTCAAGATGCTGCCGGAACCGTACATTGTCCTGATACAGAAAATCCTCGGTGCCGCAATGGAAATAGAGGCGCGGCAGCCGTGTCTTTTTTCTCGCCCGCTGCGACGCGAGCGCAAAGAGATCGTTATCACTTCCGCGCAAACCCTGCACGGTTCCGAAGATAGACAGAAACTCGCGGTTTCGCTCCTTTTCCATATCGGTCTTGACCGTCTTGGCGGGCCAGAGGATATCGACTGCGCCCGAAAGCGAGGCCGCGGCCGCAAACTTTTCAGGATTACGGAGCGCCAGCTTAAAGGCGCCGTACCCCCCCATGGAGAGACCGGCCACAAAAGTGTTTTCTCGCTTGCGGGAAAGCGGGAACCAGGAACCCATGAGGGCCGGGAGCTCCTCGCTCACATAAGTCCAGTACCGGAGACCGTACGCCGTGTCAGCGTACCAGCTGCGATGCACCGTGGGCATGACCACCGCAATGTTAAATTGCGCAGCATAGCGTTCGATGGAGGTGTTCCGGGTCCAGGCGTTCTGGTCGTCTGAATGGCCATGCAGGAGATAAAGGGTCCGGAAGGCGTACTTTTCGGGACGTTGCAGAAGCGTGATTTTCTGCGGAAGGACAACGTTGACAGAGGTACACATATCCAGTGCGCCGGAATAGATTTCACATTTTAAAAGGGCCATTTATTCTCCTTGAATTATCCGTTCGTCCAATCCGTTTTAAGACTTCTTTTTCTGCTAAAATAACAAAATCTCCCGAGGAAAAACCTTTATTTTAACCTGCTTTAAAAACTATATTCTAATATTAAATTACCCATGAAAATACTGCTTACAAACGACGACAGCATCACCGCGGAAGGCATCGGTATCCTCGCTCGCCATCTCGCAAAAAACCATAAAGTTACCATCGTCGCCCCCAAGCACGAAATGAGCGGCATCAGCCACTCCTTTACCCTCTTTTCTCCCCTGTTTGTCGACGAGGTCCGGCTCCAAGGCGGACTTAACGGGTTTATGGTGAGCGGCACCCCTTCCGACTGCGTCAAACTGGGCGTCCGTAAAATCCTGACCGAAACCCCGGACCTTGTCATTTCGGGTTTCAATCCGGGTGAAAACGCCGGCATCAGCAGCTTCTA
>JAZDKP010000159.1:0-21963 GCA_043802925.1 Fibrobacterota bacterium
CTAAAGGCATTCCTTCTTTGCATCCCCTTAAACAGCTTTCATCAAACAGCTTTCATCCGATCCTCTGTCTGGCCCGCGCCGAGGCGCGGGCCAAAAGAAAAGCCCGCGGGTTTTCCCGCGGGCTTTTGGAAGGGTGTCTTGAATGGTTTTGGAGTTTTCTTTTGTTTGAAGGTCGGTACGCGCCAAAGGCGCGTACCGCTGGATTAAAATCAGGCCTTGGCTTTTTCCTTCTTCTCCTTGACTTCGGCCTTGGCTTCCGCCCGGGCCTCGTCCTTTTTAACATCAGGAGGCAGAAGGCCAAGGTCGCGCCGGAGGGCGTACTCGATTTCCATGGCCACCTCGGGATGTTCGATGAGGAACTGGATGGCATTGTCGCGCCCCTGGCCAATGCGCTCCTCGTTGTAAGAGAACCAGGTGCCGCTCTTTTTCACGATGTTTTTGTCGGACGCCAGGTCGATAAGCGTGCCTTCTTTGGAGATGCCGAGGCCATACATGATGTCAAACTCGCACTCGCGGAAGGGCGGGGCCACCTTGTTCTTGACCACCTTGGCGCGGGTGTGGTTGCCCTTGACCGTTTCGCCGTCCTTGATGGTTGAAACGCGGCGGATGTCGATACGGACCGAAGCGTAAAACTTGAGCGCATTGCCGCCCGTGGTAGTTTCGGGGTTGCCGAACATGACGCCGATTTTCATGCGGATCTGGTTGATGAATATGAGCACGGTCTGCGATTTGGAGATGATGCCCGTGAGCTTGCGCAGGGCCTGAGACATGAGCCGCGCCTGCAGGCCCATGTGCGAATCGCCCATTTCGCCGTCGATTTCAGCGGCCGGCACCAGGGCGGCCACGGAATCGATGACAATGACGTCGATGGCGCCGCTGCGCACCAGGGTTTCGGCGATATTGAGCGCCTGTTCACCCGTGTCGGGCTGCGACACGAGCAGGTTATCGGTATCGATGCCCAGGGCCTTGGCGTAGCGGGCGTCAAACGCGTGCTCCGCGTCGATGAAGGCCGCGATGCCCCCCATTTTCTGGGATTCGGACACGATGTGCATGGCGAGCGTTGTTTTGCCCGAAGACTCGGGGCCAAAGATTTCGATGATGCGGCCGCGCGGCACACCGCCCACGCCCAATGCCGCGTCGAGGTTGATGGCGCCGGTGGGAATGACGCCCTGGTCGCCCATCACGTTGGTGGAGTCACCGAGGCGCATGATGGCGCCTTTTCCGTAATCTTTTTCGATTTGCCCCAGGGCCTGTTCAACCGAACGGACCTTGGCAGCGTCTTTGTTTTCCATCATAATATTTCTCCTTTGTATGGAATGGTTAGTTTTCTTGTCCTTAAAAGATAATGTTTTGAGGCGACAAATTATGTCGAATCAAATCTTTTTCGTAGGTGAACATCTGTTCAGTAAAATAAATTCGTGAAAAAGCGAAGGCAAGAAAAAAATTCACAATACCGGCCCGATTTCCATCATCCCCTCCTCCATGGCGCCGGACCAATGGCGGCCGCTGGCCAGGGCTTCAAAAAAGCGCGATTCCGCGCGCCGGGTCTGCTCCTGGATTTGCATGCAGAAGAAACGCTCGCAGTGGTGTTCATTTATGAACAGGGTTTCGAGTAACATAAAAATACCTTTCAATAAGAATATTGGACGCTCATTATCTGTTGCGTCGTAAATATAATGCGGTGACCCGACAAATTATGTCGGATGAAAAGATTTTGATTGCTTTTAATGCAGCGTACGGAAGAAAACGAGAAAGCGAACGCGATGGACACGCTCTTTATCAAACGTTATCTTAAATCTTAAAGCTGGCCCGGCTCTTCGGCCAGAGCGTCCTTGTATTTCTTCATCAAGGTTACCATCACTTCCAGCATAAAAGGTTTTGGCATATAGTCATTCATCCCGGCGTCCAAACATCTTTTCTTGTCATCTTCCGTGGCATAGGCGGTGATGGCGATAATGGGGATATTATGGTTTTTGACAGGGGTGGCAGGATTACGGATTCGCCGCGTTGCTTCAAATCCGTCCATAACAGGCATTTGGCAATCCATCAGTACCAAATCGAACTCGTTGGTTTCCAGAACGCTTAACGCCTCAACGCCGTTCGCCGCCAAATGGACACCGCCCCCTTCCATCTCGATCATTTTCTTCAATATAGTTGCGTTGATGGGTTGGTCCTCGACCACCAGCACTTTGAAGGACGTTAACGCCCCCCCCCCATGTTTCAGGGGTTTTTCCGCTTTGCGCGTTTCCCCAATTTTCAAGGAAAGATTGAGGAAGAATATGGACCCTTTTCCAACGGTACTTTCAACGGAGATGCTGCCACCCATCAGCTCCGCAAGTTTTCGACTGATGGGCAGCCCCAGTCCGACCCCTGAAGAATCCCGTGTTGTTTTATCATCGACTTGAAAGAACTCTTCAAATATTCTCCCCCACAGGTCCTTGGGAATGCCGATACCCGTGTCTTCTATCGAGAGGTGACAGTGAAAATGATCCGCTTGGGTTTCGCCCCAGACCCTTAGTTTTACATGTCCTTTTTTAGTGAATTTTATCGCGTTCTGGATGATGTTACTTATGATTTCCCCTATCCGGTAGGGGTCCCCGATCAAGACGGGAGGAACGGCAGGGGACAATTCAACGAAGAAATCCAGCCCGTTTTGCCTGGCTTCTATGCTCAATGCATTTCCGAGCTCCGTCACCAATCCGCAAAGATCAAACGGCTTGTAAAGCAATACGATCTTGTGCGTTTCAATCTTTGATATGTCAAGGATTTCGCCGATGATGTTTGTCAACAACGATCCGGACGTGAGGATGGCTTCGACGTAGTCCTTTTGTTCGCCCGTGAGATCCGTCCTTTCAAGAAGTTGCGCGATTCCCATGATGCCGTTTAAGGGAGTGCGGATTTCGTGGCTCATATTTGCCAAAAACAGGCTTTTGGCTTTACTCGCGGCCTCCGCTTTTTCCCTGGCTTTTTCAATTTCAACTTCCGCGCGTTTTTGGTCGGTAATGTCACGGATGATTCCAATGGAACCCAGAAACGACTTGCTTTCCACGTCCGCGTCACCATACAATCCGGAAGAAAACAGTACCGAAAAAACAGGAGCGGACCCCTCCGTGTCCAATTTCTTTTCCGCGGCACTGAAGGGCTTTGAAAGGAGGTGGATCTCAAGGTTCCTCGTTATTCTTTTTTTCGTCCTTCTTTCATCAAACAGTTTCGGCGCATTTTGATCGCCGGTGGCTTTGCCGACATATTTTGGCAAGATCACATTCCGGCTGACACGCGTCACGTCGTCAGGGTGCACGATGCAGCTGAAATGTTTTCCTATCAATTCCTCCGGTTCGTACCCCAAGGCCCGTATCCCGTCGCCGACAAAAATAAAAGTGCTGTCCGGACTGATCCAGTAAACAATGTCCGGAATGGTGTTGACCAGCGTCCTGTATTTTTCCTCGCTGATCCGCAACGCCACTTCCGCTTTCCGGTGCGCTCTCCGGACCTCCGCATCCCGCAATTCACGTTCGATGGCGGGGACCAGCCTCGAGAAATTGTTCTTCATGATATAATCATGCGCGCCGGACTTCATCAGCTGGACCGCCTTCTCTTCTCCAATCGCGCCCGAGACGATGATAAAGGGGTAATCCAGTTGCTTTTCTTTTAGCAGCAGCAGGGCGGCGGGGGCGCTGAACTGGGGCATCATATGGTCGGAAATCACCAGGTCCCAAAATTGACGTTCCAGCGCCGCTTTCATTTCGCTTGCGGTTTCAACCCGCAAGGAAAAGGGATGGTAACCGTTGGCCTTCAGTTCATGCAGGAGAAGCAGCGCGTCGTTTTCAGAGTCCTCGATTATCAATAGTTGAAGCGTCTTGTTCACCGGACCTCCTTAGGGGGGGGCACATTCAATACAAGCCAGTAAAGCCCAAGTTGATTGACCGCCTCCATGAATTCGTCATAATTGACGGGTTTGCGGATATAGCTATTCACCCCCAAATGATAGCATCGCGTCACGTCCTCTTCCTGCTTGGAGGACGTGAGGATAATCACGGGAAGAAGTTTTGTCCGTTCATTCAATCGGATTTGGCGCAGGACCTCCAAACCATCGACCTTGGGAAGCCTTATGTCAAGCATGATGATTTCCGGAAGGACATGCACGCTCTTGTCGGCATAGGCGCCCGTATTGAATAAATAATCGAGCGCCTCCGCTCCGTCACGCACAACAACAACGTTGTTTAAAATATTGTTCTTTTTAAACGCCCGCAGGGTCAGCGCCTCGTCATTCAAATTGTCTTCAACGAGCAGGATTATCTTTTTGCAGGACATTCTGACGACCCCTTTTTTAATGGTTTGGATTTTCCGGGAATTGGAGCGTGAAGAAAAAGCGGGCGCCTTTTCCAACCTGGCTTTCCGCCCAAATATGGCCCCCATGACGATGGACGATCCGTTGGACATTGGCCAGCCCTATCCCAAAGCCGGCAAACTCGCGCATGGAATGGAGCCGTTGGAAAGGCTGGAATAATTTTTCCACATAGGCCATGTCAAAACCGGCGCCATTATCACGCACAAAAAAGGTGGGGGGCCTGTCGTGCCCAATCCAACCGAATTCAATGCGCGGTTGAGGCTGTTTTTCGGTGAATTTCCAGGCATTGCCAAGAAGGTTTTCAAGCACTTGCCTGAGGAGGACCTTGTCCCCTTCTGCGGTGAGTCCCGGCGCGATGAGGATTGTGATTTCCCGTCCGGGTTGACGCTGGTGAAGATCCGAAACCACCTCTTGGGCCAAGGCGCTCATGTCTGTTTTTTCCGGCTGAAGCACCTTGCGTGTCACCCCGGCAAGCATCAGGACGGCGTCAATGAGATCGCCCATGTTTTGCGTAGCGGTCCGGATGCGGTTCAGGCAATCCTTGCCTTCGGCGTCAAGCTTTTCGTTGTAATCGTCAAGAAGCACCTTGCTGAACCCGTCAATGGCCCTTAAAGGGCTCCGGAGGTCGTGCGAAACCGAATAAGAAAAAGCCTCCAGTTCTTTGTTCACGGCCTGAAGCTGGAAAGAGGCTTTTTTAAGTTCCTCCTCCATCTGCTTCCGCCGGCTGATGTCTTTGGCGATATAGACGACCCCTTCCACCTCGCCTTGATCGTTGTCCACCAACGAGGTGGAGAGGGACGCCGGTGTTTTTCTGCCATCTTTGGCGACAAGGAAAACGGTTGCATCGCTGACGCCCGCCCTCTGGAGATTCATCAACGGAACGACCTTGGAGTCGAGGGAACTTTCCGTTTGTTCAATGACCTTTCTAATGGGCAGGCCCATCAACTCTTCGCGGGAGTACCCCAGCAGCGTCGGTACGGATTCGTTCACGCACCGGATTCGATTGTCCAGATCGATGACAAACAGGCAATCCGAAAGGGCGGCCACAATCTTGTTTCCAAGCGATTCGATGCATAACGAAAACAGCTCGTATCGGTAAATGGCATATCCGAAACAGAGGGGCGTGGCCAGCGTAAACGTGGTCGCCATTTCCGGTATTTTAAGGTTGAACAGGGGAGGCAGGGCTTCCGTCAGTATGCCGGCGACCGTGCTGAAAGACAGACCCGTAAGGACCAATTGCATTTGCTTTCGCTTCTTTTTTTCATGGACGCCTTGAAAACGATGGTACAGCAGGAATAAGCTCAGCAAAGAGAGGCCCATGGACCAAACACACACGGGAATGATGATAACGGGGTTTTCGCTGATTTTATAAGTGTATCCCCAATACATTTTAATCGTTTCGACATAAACGTTGTCCGTAAAAAGCAAAAGACAGGTGAGGATTGACCCGATTCCGTAGAATAACGCGATGGCCGCCTTTGTGCCGGCCAATATTTTATCGCGATTGCCGGTGAAAACGACTACAAAGTGGAACTGAAGGACAAGAAGCAACGGCCAAAACGATCCCGCCTTTAACCACAAATAGGCGCGCGCCATGCTCTCGGCATTGCGGCCCATAAAAATGCAGAATGCGAGATGGGCGCCCAGCAGACAATAAAGGAAAAATATCCTGTTCTCCAGGGCCCGGGGCTTTTTATAGAGGACGAAGAATCCAAATGTAAAGAACAGAAACGCGGACGACAGGGGAAGGAGGCACCAAATAGTCATGGAATTAAGAATTGCTTTATTGAATATGTATTTTTTTACGGACGAGACCTTTACAGAGATAATTTAAACCCAATCAAAAATCAAGAATAAAGTCCCCAGCGTAGCGTTGCGGGCACTGCAAGCGCTGCAAGCAATGCATGTACTGCAAGCGTCGTGCCGTATGGGGCCGCCGGGCATTTGAAAGTATTGCATTCCGAATATTTTTTAGTTACCTTACCTATTGAGAAGAACACTCCCACCAACCTGATATAAAAAAATGAACGAGCTTTTTTCGAGAATTCATGATATTGTTTTGACCCTGGCTTCGGTTGACTGGAATAATTTGGGATCCGTGGGTAAATTATTGCAAAAGTTTGAGACAACGCAGAGCCTCGCATCCAAACCCGGCAAAGAAGCCTTCAGTCAACCCCTCAAAAACATGGTGAATCTTCTGGAGTCCTTTATCCTGGGCGAATACAAGGACAAGGCGAAAGCCATCGTGACCATTGAAAAAGCAGTGGAGACACTGCAGGAAATGGCCGATAGCGACGGCGTGAAGAAAAAGCAATCCGCCGGCTTGAGCGCGGATCAGCAAAATGAGTTGCGCGAATACGCAACAGGGGCTTTGGGACTGATTGAAGAACTGGAACAACGCATCCTGGATCTGGAAAAGGAAAGCTTAAACAAAAACCTAATCAACGAGATATTCCGGATTGTGCACACGCTGAAAGGCGAAACCGGTTTTACCGCACTTCGGGGCGTTGCGGAGCTGTTGCACCATTTTGAAAGCGTCTTTTCGGTGCTGCGCGAAACCCCCGTGGTTATCGATAAAAAGGCCGCGGATTTGTTGCTGAACATCGTGGATATCTTGAAAAAGACGTTTAATCTTTGTGGTAAGGAACCGGATCTGGCCGCCAGCCAGTTTTTTACGGCCCAAGGTGAAATGCTCCTTCATCTGAAGGAAGGGATTCAGGCCCTTCAGGCGGCGCCCGCAAATACCATGCAAACGGGGCCCTCCAGCGCTCCAAAACAGGAAATTGAACGGATTGATCTCGCGCAAATCGAAGATGTCTCCCTTTATACGGACTTTATCCACGAGACGCACGAACACCTGGAGCAGATTGAGGTCAAAGTCCTGGAACTCGAGACCCGTCTCGACGACGCCGACGTCCTGAACGAACTCTTCAGGCATCTCCACACAATAAAGGGCATTTCCGGGTTCCTGTCCCTGCAACATATAAACCAGGTGTCCCACAACGCCGAGAATTTTCTTGACCTTGCGCGCAGCGGGAAACTGCCCATGGATCGGGAAGGCATTGACCTGGTGTTCGAAATAGTGGACATGCTGCGCCGGTTGACCGGCCTTTTGGACCTGCAAGTCAAAGGCAAGGGCTTTCCGGACGACGATTACCCGTGGGTCGAGGCGCTCTTTCGTAAAATCCATAACCTGATCAACGCCAAGCAGCAGGCGCCCGCCAAAAGCGCCCCCAACGCCTCCCTGCCGATGGAAAAAAAGGTCGGCGAAATCCTCGTGGCGGAAAAGGTCGTCAGTGAAAAAGATGTCGCCGAGGCCCTGCTGCTGCAAACCGGCAAGGGGGCCGGGAAAAAAATCGGGCAGATTCTGATTGAACAGGACAAGGTGACGCCCAAGGAAATTTCCGACGCCCTGCGGCGCCAGTTGGACAGCGTGTCCAAAGGGGAAACAAGCGCGGTCAAGGTCGCGACGGAAAAGCTGGACCATCTGATTGACACCGTGGGCGAGCTGGTCATCTCGCAGACCCTGATTGCACAGCACCCGTTTGTGGTGGCCGGTTGCGAACCCGCATTATCGAAAAACGTGGCCCATCAAACCAAAATCGTGCGCGACATCCAGTGGGTGTCGTTGACACTGCGCATGGTTCCCGTAAGGCAGACGTTCCAGAAAATGGCCCGACTGGTCCGCGATCTTTCCATGAAGTCCGGGAAAAAGATTGACCTCGTGATTTCCGGCGCCGAGACCGAGCTGGACAAGAACATGGTGGAGCAAATCAACGATCCGCTGGTGCACATGATCCGTAATTCGGTGGACCATGGCATCGAGTCCCCCGAAGAGCGGGTCCAGGCGGGCAAGACCGCTTTGGGCCGCGTCTTCCTCAATGCATACCATCAGGGCGGGAATATCGTACTGGAGGTCAAGGACGACGGCAAGGGGTTGGATCGCGATGCGATCCGGAAAAAGGCCGTGGAAAAAGGTTTGATCGCGCCGGATGCAAATCTCGAGGAGCAGGAATTGTTCAACCTGGTTTTCCAGCCCGGGTTTTCCACCGCCCAAAAGGTCACCGATGTTTCGGGCCGCGGTGTGGGCATGGATGTCGTCAAAAAGAACATTGAAAAACTGGGCGGCAACGTCACCATCGCTTCCGAATCCGGGAAAGGGAGCCTGATTGTCATCCGCCTCCCGCTGACCATGGCCATTCTTGACGGTATGATTCTGCAAGTGGGCAACGAACGTTACCTGTTGCCGGTCATCGCGATTAAAGAATCCATCCAGCCTTCCCGTAAAGACATCACCACGATCCAGGGTAAAGGCGAAATGGTCAACGTGCGGGGCGCGCTCATCCCCATCATACGGCTGCACCGCCTGTTCAGGGAAACGTCCGAGTGCCGGAATCCGTGGGAAGCCATCATCATCATTGTGGAAAACGCGGGCAAACCTTACGGAATGATGGTGGACAATATCCTGGGGCAACAGCAAGTCGTCATCAAGAGTCTGAAAGGGGAATTCCGGAACATAAAGGGAATCTCCGGCTGCTCAATCTTGGGCGACGGGCGGGTAGGGCTGATTCTGGACATCAAAGGATTGGTGGAAATCGCCGTGGAATAACGGAAAACTGGCGCTTTGGAAAATATTTCAAAGTAAGGAGGTTCGATATGGTCAATCTCAAACTGAAAGGGAAATTGCTGGCGTCTGGAATCACGGTGCTGGTGGTGCCCATCCTCATCCTGCTGCTGGTCATGCTGTGGCAGATTAACTCCATCCAAAAGATTGCGGCCGATGAAAGCATCCGGCTGGCCAAGACAGACCTGGATCACATCTCCCAGGGGGTGACGTCCATGCTGACAACACAGCACCAGCTTCAACGAAAGTATATTGAAGCGGGTTTGAACCTTACCAAGGATGTCATCCGCAAGTCCGGCGGTGTGAGCCTGGACGCTAGGGCGACGATCGGTTGGGACGCCAAAAACCAGCTGACTGGAGAAATAAAAAAGGTCGGCCTCCAAAGGATCATTATCGGCGGGCGCGTCATTACGCAGAATACCGGTTTTTCCGAAGAAACCCCTGTGGTCGATCAGGTCAAGAAACTGGTGGGAGGCACCTGTACGATCTTTCAGCGAATGAACGAGTCCGGCGACATGCTTCGCGTGGCCACGAACGTGGCCAACAAGGAAAACCAAAGGGCCATCGGGACCTATGTTGCCGCAGTAAACACCGATGGAACGCGCAATCCTGTCATCGCCTCCGTCATGGACGGACGACGCTATATGGGGCGGGCCTTTGTGGTGGACGCCTGGTATGCCGCGGCCTACGAGCCCTTCCGCGACGGACAGGGAAAAATCGCCGGCATGCTGTATTATGGCGTTAAAGAAGAGGAGGGGGCGTCCGATGTTCGGCGCTCGATCATGGACATCAAAGTCGGCACCACCGGATACGTCTATGTGCTGGATTCAAAGGGCAACTACGTCATTTCAAAGGACGGGAAGCGGGATGGGGAAAATATCTGGGACTCCAAGGACGCAGACGGCAAGCGTTTTATCCAAGATATTGTAAACGCCGCCCTGAGGTTGGGCCCCAATCAAATCGGTGAAACCTATTACCAATGGAAAAACGCGGGCGACGCCAAAGCGCGGCCCAAAATCGTCCATTTTTCCTATTTCGCGCCCTGGGATTGGATCATCGGCGTGGGGGTCCTATGAAGAGGAGTTTTATCAGTCCAAAACCAAGGTCGAGGATGTTTCCGCAAAAGGAATCACCATTCTGGCCTTGGTTCTTTGCCTGTCGCTGTTGTGCGCGATTCTAATCTGGCTCATCATGGCCAACGGGATTACCAAACCCCTGATCCAGGTTGGGGAAATGATTACCGATTTGGGCAACGGAAGTTTGAAAAAGAGGCTGAACCTCAGGAGAAACGATGAAATCGGCGACATGGCCAAAACCATCGATCAGTTCGCCGACGATCTGCAGAATACCATGGTGGGCGCCATGCAGAAAATCTCCGACGGGGACGTGGGCATGGATATCGCCGTTAAGGGGAGCCAGGACGAAATCGGGCCGGCCCTCAAAAAAATGGTGATGGCCCTGCGCGGCCTCATTGGCGAAGTGAAAACGCTGACCCTGGCTGCCGACGAGGGACGGCTTTCTGAGCGCGGGGACGCTGGAAAATATAAGGGCGCTTACGGGGAGATAGTGAATGGCGTCAATGGTATTCTGGACGCCGTGGCCAAGCCCATCAACGAAGCCATGGAAACCATGTCCGCGGCGGCCCAAAAAGACCTGAGGAAACGCATCACCGGCGATTATAAGGGGCAGTTCGTGGAATTCAAGGACAACATCAACCTTGCCATCCAGTCGTTGGACGACGCCCTGTCGCAGGTCCATTCCGCCGTGGCCCAGGTTTCCAGCGGCAGCAATCAAATCAGCGCGGGCAGCCAGACCCTGTCCCAGGGCGCCCAGGAGCAGGCCAGTTCCATCGAGGAGGTCAGCAGCAGCCTGGAGGAAATGGCGGCCATGACCAAGCAGAACGCTGAAAACGCCGGCCAGGCCAAAACACTTTCGGGCGTGGCCCGGAACTCCGCGGAACAGGGCAACAACGCCATGGGACGGATGAGCAGCGCCATTGATCTCATTAAAAAATCCTCGGATGAAACGGCCAAAATCGTCAAGACCATTGACGAAATCGCGTTCCAGACCAATCTGCTTGCCCTTAACGCGGCCGTGGAAGCCGCGCGCGCCGGCGAGGCGGGCCGCGGTTTCGCGGTGGTGGCCGAGGAGGTCCGGAACCTGGCGCAACGCAGCGCCGAGGCGGCCAAAAATACGGCCCACCTGATAGAACAGTCCGTAAAAAACGCGGAAGGGGGCGTGGCAATCAGCACCGAGGTGGCAAAATTCCTGAGGGAAATCATGGACGGCTCTAAAAAAGTGAATGATTTGGTGGCCGAGATATCGGCCGCCAGCAACGAGCAAAACCGGGGCATCGAGCAGGTAAACGTGGCGGTCAACCAGATGAACCAGGTGGTGCAGCAGAACGCGGCCAATTCCGAAGAGTCCGCGGCCGCGGCCGAGGAAATGTCCTCACAGGCCCAGGAACTACAGGCCATGATCAACACCTTCATGCTTTCCGGCATTGTGGGAAACATCAAGGGCCTTGCAACGCCGCATGCGCAGCGCCGCATCGGATCGAGATAAGCCACTTAAGGAAATGAACGGGGAGAATCATTTTATCAAAAGGAGAAGCGTATGATGAACGCCGAAACAATGACCGGCGTGCAAAAAGCCGGCGTAAAAGAGGATCGAAGGGCGGGTAAATACCTGACCTTCCGCCTGGGGGATGAGGAATACGGCCTCGAAATATTAAAGGTCCGCGAGATTATCGGGCTCATGGACATCACCCATATTCCGCGCACGCCGGAATTTGTGCGGGGGGTCATCAATTTGCGCGGCAAGGTGATCCCGGTCATCGACACGCGGCTGAAATTCGGCATGAAGGCCATTGGAGACACCGCCGAGACTTGCATCATCGTCGTGGAGGTGAAAAAGGGGGGGGAGTCCATAGAAATGGGCATCCTGGTGGACGCCGTCTCGGAAGTTCTGGACATCAACGGCGCCGACATCGAGGACACGCCGGAGTTCGGGGCGGGCCTTGATACTCAATTCATCCTGGGCATGGCCAAGGCCAAGGGCAGCGTTAAAATCCTGTTGGATCTCGACAAAGTCCTGACGGCCGAAGAAATACTGACAGTGGCAACGACCGTTAAAAAACCGGATTAGCTTTTTGAATTAGCGAAAAACAAACAGGATTTTATTTAAACAGAAAAAGGAGGAAACGTGTTTAAAAACATGAAATTAGGCACCCGGCTCGGCCTGGGTTTCGGCTTGATCATTTTATTGATCGGCGTGCTTTCAATCTTCGTCATTACCCAGGTTTCGTCCATTCACAATGGCATTGAAAAGGTCGCGAACGACAGGATTCCCAAGACGCGGATGGCCAACGATATGATGGATCAGGTCAACATCGTGGCAAGGGCCCTCCGGAACATACTTCTTGTTACCAATCCCGATGAGAGGCAGAAGGAGGAGCGCCGGATTGTGGAGGCCAGGAACATCGTCGGCCTCAAGCTGGACTCCCTCACGGCCACGGTGAAAAGCGAGGAGGGCGTCCGGCGGCTCAACAGGATGAAGGCCACCCGTGAGGCCTATCTTCCCGTGCAGCAGCAGATCATCAAATTGATTAACGAGGGCAAGAAGGAGGAGTCCGTGGGGCTTTTGCTCGGGGAATACCGGAGGCTCCAGGCGGACTATCTCAATGCCGCCGCTGATATGGTCGCCTTCCAGACAGAGCTGGCGATTAAGGATTCTGATTCGGCCATGGACAACGCGGCGTCCGTGCGCACGGCCGTCATCGTCATCGGCGTTGTCATCCTGCTCATCAGCCTGCTGGCGGCCGTTTTCATCTCCCGCAGCATCACGCTGCCGATCAACAGCCTGGCCGCGATTGCGGCCCGCGTGGCCGAAGGGGACTTCACACAGACCGTCAAAGTAGCGTCGAACGATGAAATCGGCGTGTTGGCCAAGGCCTTTACCGGCATGATTAACAATATTAAGGAAAAGATAAATATCCTGAACCAGGTGCCTGCGCCGATACTGGCCATGGACAAGAATTTCTCCATCCAGTTTATCAATGAGGCCGGCGCCCGGATCGGCGGCAAGACCCCCAAGGAATATATCGGGACAAAATGCTTCGATTTGTTCAAGACGCCCCATTGCAATACGCCCGAATGCCGGATCCGGCAGTCTATGGAGAAAAACGGGGTTTTTACGGGACGGACCATTGCCAATCCCCATCCACAGACCTACATCCCCGTCCAGTATACGGGCTCCCCGGTGCGCGACGAAAAGGGCGAGGTTTTTGCCTCCATCGAGTATGCGATGGACATCACGGAAATCGACACGATGATGAAGGAGACCGACCGCCTTGTCAATGCCGTGACCGGATGCATGACGGCCGCCGTGAACAAGGACCTGACCCATACGATAAATGAAAAATTCGACGGCAAATACGGGCAATTGACCATTGATATCAATGCAATGCTGAAGACCATGGATGTGGCCTTGAACCAGGTCCAGATGGCCGTGGAGCAGGTGTCCAGCGGCAGCAACCAGATAAGCTCGGGCAGCCAGACCCTGTCCCAGGGAACGCAGGAGCAGGCCAGCTCCATTGAGGAGGTCAGCAGCAGCCTGGAGGAGATGGCCGCCATGACCAAGCAAAATGCCGAGAACGCGAACCAGGCCAAGGCCTTGGCCGGTTCCGCACAAAAGAGCGCGGAGTCGGGCAATAGCGCCATGGAACGCATGAGCGGCGCCATCGGGCTCATCAAAAAATCATCCGATGAAACGGCCAAGATTGTCAAGACCATCGATGAAATCGCCTTTCAAACCAACCTCCTGGCCCTTAACGCGGCCGTGGAAGCGGCGCGCGCCGGTGAGGCGGGCCGCGGTTTCGCGGTCGTGGCCGAGGAGGTGCGCAACCTGGCGCAACGCAGCGCCGAAGCGGCCAAAAACACGGCCCATCTTATTGAAGAATCCGTGAAGAACTCGGAGGGCGGCGTCGTGATTAGCACGGATGTGGCCAAGTTCCTCAGTGAAATCACGGAAGGCTCGAAAAAAGTGAATGATCTGGTGGCGGAAATCGCGGCCGCCAGCAATGAGCAAAGCCGTGGCATCGAACAGGTGAATGTGGCCGTGAACCAGATGAACCAGGTGGTGCAGCAGAACGCGGCCAATTCCGAGGAATCCGCGGCCGCGGCCGAGGAGATGTCGGCGCAGGCGCAGGAATTACAGTCCATGATCAACACGTTCACGCTTTCCGGCAACGGCGGAACGGCCGGTGGCCCCGGCGTTTCACAGCCACAACGCCATCATCCCGTCCGTCCGGCAGCAGCGCCGGCAAAGCCCCAACGGTTGATTGCCGCAAAGGCCTTGGCAAAGAAACCTGAACCAAGGTTTGGTGGCGCCAAACATTCCGTTGAGGAAACCATCCCCATGAACGATGACCTAAAGGGGTTTTAAACGAAGGGTCGGGATATGCACGCATCCGAACCGCAATCCAATATTGCTGTAAACGACAAGGACATCGAATTAAGCGAACAGGAATTCGGCCTGATCAGCAAGTTGGTTTATGAACGATGCGGCATATCCCTTCCACCGCACAAAAAGGTGCTGGTCAAAAGCCGGCTGGGCAAACGGCTGCGTTCACTGGAATTCACGTCGTTTAAGCGATATTACGAATATGTTGTGGGGGACGAATCGGAAAAGGAACTCGTTGAAATGCTCGATGCCGTCTCAACCAACGTCACCCAGTTTTTCCGGGAAAACCTCCATTTCGATTTTCTGCGGGACAATGTAATCCCTTGCCTGAAGGAAGACGTGAAGACAGGGGAATGCGATAAAATCCGGATTTGGTGCGCGGCGTGTTCCACGGGTGAGGAAGCGTATTCCCTGGCCATTACATTTTTCGAGCAATGGCCGGAAATCACCTCGCATGACTTTATGATTTTGGGGACGGACATTTCCACGCATGTCCTTAAAATCGCCGAACAGGCCGTTTATGACGAAGAAAAGATGGCGTCCATCCCTCCCAATATTCGATTGAAATATTTTGAAAGAACCGGCGGGTTGTATCGAGTCAAGGATTTCGTGCGGAAAAAGATCTTGTTTCGCCGGCTGAACCTGGTTTCGAATGATTTCCCATTCAAAAATCCGATTAATGTTATTTTTTGCAGGAACGTATTGATTTACTTTGATAAGCCCACACAGCAGGGTGTAATCAGAAAATTCCATCAATACCTCGCGGAAGACGGATATCTTTTTTTGGGGCATTCAGAAGGGTTAACGGGGGTTCAGCATGATTTTAAATACGTCAAACCTTCCATATACTCAAAATAATGGAATAACGCCCATGGAAGTAAATCGAAAGCCGCAAGCCGTATTCGATAAATCGGGTGTCATGGAAAATATCGGAGGGGATGTACAGCTCCTGAAAGAGCTTTTGACGCTGTTTTTGGAAGATTATCCGCAACGGCTTACCGCCATCCATTTTGCCCTGGAGAACAAGGATTGGCAAAAGGCCGCGATGGAAACGCATTCCTTGAAAGGGACCCTTTCCAATCTCGGCGCCGTCATAGCGAAGGAACATGCGGCCAGCCTGAATAAGCTCTGCCGTTCAGGGACGCCCGTGGATTGCATCACGCCGTATGCCGGTTTGCGCGAGTCCGTTGAGGAGTTCGCGCAGGCGCTTAAAATGGATCTGTCGTAACTTTAATTCTTTTGCGCCAAACAAAGGAGCCGGCATGAAAACGCTCATCGTGGAAGACGAATTTTCCAGCAGAAAGATATTGTTGAAAATCCTGTCGGCGTACGGGCCCTGTGACGTAGCAGTGACCGGGAAGGAAGCCGTGGAGGCCTTTACCGCGGCACATGGGGACGGCCAGCCTTATGATTTGATCTGCCTGGACATATTCATGCCGGAAATGGACGGCCAACAGACGTTGCAGCTCATCCGCGCCTTCGAAAAGTCAAAAGGGATTGGCGGGCTTGAAGGGGTGAAGATCATCATGACGACCGGTTGCGAGGACAAAGGCGCTATTTTGTCCGCTTTCAGGGAGGGATGTGAAGTGTACCTCATCAAGCCGGTCCAGCAGGCAAAACTTGTTTTGGAAATGAAAAACCTTGGCCTGATCTGACCCTCAAGGCATGTGAAACATGGAAATATTGGTTGCTGAAGACGATGTTATTTCCCGCCGCATCATCGAGTCCTGCTTAAAAAAACGGGGCCATCATTCCGTGGTGGCCGTGAACGGCCTTGAAGCGTGGGACATTATCAACAATACAAAGATTGATATTGCGCTCATCGATTGGGTGATGCCGGAAATGGACGGGATTGATTTGATCAAGCGGATAAAAGGGGGCAAACATTCCCGGTATATTTACACGATATTGGTGACGGGAAAGGACAGCGAGGGTGATTTGGTCAAAGGAATCGAAGCGGGCGCGGATGATTATATTGTCAAGCCGATTCATTTCTCCATCCTTAACAGCCGGATAAAGGCCGGCAGCCGGATTGTCGAATATTCCAACCTCATCTTGCGGCAACGGGCGGCGCTGGCCGAAAAAAACACCTCCATGGAGGCCATGATCGAACGGAAGACACGGCAACTGATTCAAGCGGAAAAGATGGCCACGCTGGGGGTGCTCACCGCCGGGGTCGCCCACGAAATCAACAACCCGATGACTTTTATTTCAGGAAACATCCAGACGTTGGAGATGTTTTGGAATGAAATCGGCCCCAAGGTCGGGGAAGGACTTCTCTCGGACGCCGACAATGCAAATAGAATGAAATATATCCACGAAAAAATGCCCCGGGTCATCGGCGGAATGCAGAATGGCGTGCGCCGCATCGCCAAGATCATCGAGGGGTTGCATGATTTTTCAAGGCAGGACAAGGAGGCGATGGCCCTTTTTGACGTCCAGGAGACCATTGAAAGCGCCTTGGAGTATTGCCGGAACCGGTTGAACGGCAACATGAAAGTGGAAAAGGAGTTTTGCCCCGGGCCGGTTTCGTTTTATGGCAATGCACTCCGGATTGAACAGGTCTTGATTAACCTTATTGTAAATGCGCTGGATGCCATCGAGGAAATTGGAAAGGGCACCCTGGGCATTAAAGTCAGTAAAAACGAACAGGTGTCCGTCATCATTGAAGATACGGGCAGGGGAATACCCCCGCATTGCCTCGAATCCATCTGGGAGCCCTTCTTTACCACAAAACCCACGGGCAAAGGGACGGGATTGGGGCTGTCCATTTCTTACAATATCATCAAGACGCATGGGGGAAGCATCAAGGCCGAAAACCGGGATGCGGGGGGCGCACGATTCACGCTCCTTTTACCAACGGATTCCATAAAAAAGGAAATGGCATGAAAGGTCGACTCTTGATTGTGGATGACGAGAAAGACATCCGTGAAATGCTTTCCGATCATTTCGGGTTTCTGGGATACGAGGTCGATCTGGCCGCAAACGGCAAAGACGCCTTGGAAAAGATGTCGACAAACAAATATGAGATAGTCATTTCAGACATTATTATGCCGGAAATGGACGGCATTGATCTTTTACGGAACATCAAGCAGCAATATCCCATGACGCACGTCATCATGATCACGGGATATGTGACACTGGACAACGCCCTGGCATGCATGCGCCATGGCGCCGACACCTGCATCTTCAAGCCCTTGCAGGACCTCAAGGAGCTGGAGAAGGCGATCAAATCCGCGCTTTCCTCATTGGAAACGTGGCACCAGAAACTGAAGCAGTTAAAGGGAATGAAAAACGACCGATTGGAATGATAAACCCTATGAAGAATAAGTTTGACGCGGACCCGGAGCTGTTGCTTGAATTCGTCGACGAATCGTTGGCGTCGTTGGAACAATTGGATAACATGCTGGTTGCGCTCGAAGCCCGTCCCGGCGATAAGGAACACATAAACGCAATTTTCAGGCCGGTACATACCATAAAAGGGAATTCCACTTATTTTGGCCTGATGGACACCAAAACCTTATCGCACCGGCTTGAGGATGTGCTGGATCTGATACGGGGCGGAAAACTCTTTCCCTCTCCCCCGGTAATAAATGCGCTCCTGAAGGGCGTCGATGAATTGCGCGGCATATTGCAAAGGGTCCGGCAAAAGGGGCCCGAAGTGCCGGAACGGCCGTTATTCGAGAAATTGTTGGCAAATATCGCTGAAGCGCAGCAGTTTGAGATAAAAGATCCGGCGATGTTCGGATTGGATTTTGTAAAAGATTTGACGGAAATCCGCGGCCGCCTTGCGAAAAACGGTCCGGATTACACGGTAGGGTTGATAGAACTCGATGGTTTGATAACGCGGATGGAAACCGCCTTCTCCGGATTCGTGAAGAAAGCCGGCAATGATGACGGTCGCCGAAAGACCGCACCCAGACCTTCATCGTTGGTGGCGCTTGACGAAATGGCCGACCTGGAACGCATAAAACGAAACGAAACCGGGAGCATTAAGGCCATCGAAACCGCATTTGAAGAATTAAAGGCCCTCGCCGGTGATGAAAAGACCGTGGGCATGGTCAAACAGCTGCATGAAAATTTCTTTGCCATCTATCGGCAGCTGGGGACGGACATCGTCCTGAAGAATATTTTACAGAGCGGCATTCAGGAATTGGACGCGCACGGACGATGGGAAGCGGAAAGGCCTGTGGCAGGAACGGCGGCCAACGCCCCTGCGGCGCAGAGCGATGCGCCGGAAAAAAGCGTTCAAAAAACCATGCGCGTTTCTGAGGAAAGCATTGATGGGTTTTTAAATTATGTGGGTGAATTGGTCATTATGGGTGAGATGTTTGAATATCTCCAAAAGAGGATCCTGGACACCAATGCGAATGCCAAAATCATTTCGGATTTTCGCGGCACCAATAATTTGTTCAAAGCCTTGTCCCATAACCTTCAGAAAAGCATCATGGAAATCCGCAAAGTGCCCCTGACGACCTTGCTGCAAAAGGCGCCACGTATCGTCCGGGACATCGGCAACGCGCTTGGAAAGGAAATCACCGTAACGGTCACCGGGGATCGGGTGGAGATTGACAAAAGCTTGATCGAGGTCCTGGAGGCCCCCTTTGTGCACCTCGTCCGCAATGCCGCGGATCATGGCATTGAAACGCCCGACGTCCGGCAAAAGCAGGGGAAGGCCCGAGCGGGTAAAATCGAAATAGCCGCAACCGAAAAAGCAGGCAACATCGTGCTATCGATCAAGGATGATGGAAAAGGGCTGGATTATGGCGCCATACGCCGAAAAGCCGTTGCCATGGGGTTGATCAGGGAAGACGCGGAGGTTTCAGAAGAGACCTTGAAAGATTTTATATTTCTTTCCGGCCTATCCACTTCTGAAAAGGTCACCGACGTGTCGGGGCGCGGCGTTGGCATGGATGTGGTCAAACGATCCATCGAATCGGTTGGAGGCAGGCTTTCCATTGACAGTCGGCCGGATGGGGGCACGGAATTCAGCATTCTTCTCCCGGAGAGCATTTATACCCAAATCATTGATGGGTTTGTTTCAGTGGCGGGCGGTGAGTATTATGTATTCCCCTTGGAGACGGTCCAGGAGACCTTCCGAATCCTGCCCGAGGATTGCAAAACAGTCACCGAAAGAGGCCAATGCGTTTTACGGCGCGGAGAGCTTATCCCGTTAACCAGTCTGGACGGGATTTTTAAGGGGGCATTGCTGACTGGAAAAGACGTGAAAAACCATATCGGCATTGTGCTAAACCGGAGAAAGACTAAAAAAGTGGTTTGCGTGGACAAAATCATCGGCGTACAGCAAGTTGTTTTAAAGAAAATCCTCGGCCTGACGGTTGCCGACGATCTTTTTACGGGCGGGGCGCTCATGGGCGATGGAAGAATCGCGATGGTCCTCGATGTTGAGAAACTGAACTAGGAAAACCATGTCTGACAATGTCAAGGTATTAATCGTCGATGATTCCGCGGTCGTGCGTTCAGCGCTGTCGGATTGCTTAAGCAGGGTTCCCGGCATCGAAGTGGTCGGCACCGCCTTGGATCCCTTCATTGCGCGCGATAAAATCCTCTCCTTAAAGCCGGACGTGATTACGCTGGACATCGAAATGCCGCGGATGGACGGGCTGACCTTCCTGGAAAAGCTCATGACCTATTATCCCATTCCCGTCATCATCATCAGCTCGCTGTCTCCGGAAGGCAGCGCCTCTTATTTTAAGGCGCTGGAACTCGGCGCCTTGGAGGTCATTTCCAAGCCGGATTCGGCGTTTGGCCAGAGTATTGACAAACAGGTTGCGCTGATCGCGGAAAAAATCATGCAGGCGGCAAAAACAAACATGACGGCCCGACGTAATATCGCCAGCATCGCCGGCTTACGGCAATCCGAAAACATTAAAAAAAACGTTCGAAAATCCATGATCGAGACCACGGACAAGATTGTGGCGGTTGGCGCCAGCACCGGCGGCACACAGACGTTCCGCGCGATCCTCTCAAAACTTCCGGCCGATGGTCCGCCGATTTTGCTCGTTCAGCATATGCCGCCTCTTTTTACGAAATCATATGCCGAAAGCCTCAATGACTTTGTGGCCATGGAGGTGAAAGAAGCGGAAGAAGGCGACAGCCTGCAGCAGGGATTGGTCCTGGTTGCGCCGGGGAATTACCATGTCCTGCTCCGGCGCAGCGGCGCCCGCTACTATGTGACGTTGAATCAACGGCCCCCGGTCCGTCATGTGCGGCCCTCGGTGGACGTACTCTTTATGTCCGTGGCCGAGTATGCGGGCAAAAACGCCGTGGGGGTGCTGTTGACCGGCATGGGGAGCGACGGCGCCAAGGGATTGCTCGAAATGAAAAAAATGGGCGCGGAAACCATCGTGCAGGACGAAGCCACCAGCATCGTGTTCGGCATGCCAAAAGCGGCCTATGACCTGGGCGCTTGCAGTTCCTTGACGCCATTGGATCAGATTGCGGAAGAGATTTTAGCAAAGGTGAAATAACCAGGAATTATATTATGGGTCCCTCGAAAAATCACCCCAAGTCCGGTCATCAGGCGGGTCGCATAAAGCGTGAAAAGGAATTGGAAAAGGCGAAACAGGAATTTGCGGGTTTGAACAGCGCGCTCATCGACGCGCTCAAACACGAAAAAGAGTTGTCCGCGCGCCTGGAAATGGCCAACGAAGACATCGCCGACGCAAACCGGCAATTATCCATGGAAATAGACACGCGTAAAAAAGTGGAAGCGGAACTGGCGCGCTCCAATACTGAATTGGAACAATTCGCCTCTATCGCATCCCATGATTTGCAGGAACCGCTTCGCATGGTGGGCAGTTATCTACAACTGCTTAAGCAACGTTACGCCGCCCAGCTGGATGCCAATGCGCAGGAGTATATTGGATTCGCCGTGGATGGCGCCAATCGCATGAAAATATTAATCACTAACTTATTGAACTATTCACGTATCGGCACCCGAGGCAGCCCCTTTGCACCTGCGGAATGTGAAACGGCATTCAAGCAAGCCGTGAAAAACCTGGAAATTGCCATTGCCGAGAAGCAGGCGCAGGTGATAGGCCATCCCCTGCCGACCGTGATGGCGGACCAGAATCAGCTGGTGCAATTATTCCAGAACTTGATAGGCAATGCCATCAAATTTTGCAAGGAAAAAACACCGGAAGTGCATGTTTCAGCCAAGCCAGAAAACAAACACTGGCTCTTTTCTGTTAAAGACAATGGGATAGGGATTGCGCCGGAACAGCGGGAACGTATTTTCCAGATTTTTCAGCGATTGCATACCCGGGAAGAATATGAGGGCACGGGAATCGGCCTGGCCGTTTGCAAAAAAATTGTAGAGCGGCATGACGGTACGATATGGGTGGAGTCAGAGCCAGGGAAGGGAACGACATTCTTGTTTACAATACCAGGAACAGCGTGAACATCAAGCATAAGGTGGAACAACCGTGCCGGATAAAATAGTCGTAAGCATCGCCGACATGAAGGCGGCAAACTCGGGCGGCACGCTGGTCACGTATGCCCTGGG
>JAZDKP010000160.1:0-16969 GCA_043802925.1 Fibrobacterota bacterium
CAGTCCATCATTGATTCGGTGCGCAAGACCGGGGCCGGGGAGTTCCTCAAGAACATCGAGTTCAATCTCTACAACCCGATTAAGCACCAGCAGCGCTTTGACGAGGTTTCATACATCACGCCCCTGCATCTTCACTGATTCGGCCAAGGCCGAAAATTAGAGTCTTCTCAATTCAGCCGGTCATCGGCATCATGTAGCGCCTTATGTTTCCGGTTGCTTATTTCAAGATTTTTTCGACTATCAGCCCTGTATTTGATATATCACAATGATATTTCTAACCATGTTGCATTTTAACTTATATTATAAATCAATGACTTATCCTAAGGGTTCCCTCTTTGCATAATCAAGGGTCAGAAGAAAATTCCTACAAACGAAAAGGAGACCCTTATGACAAAATTTTTCCTTTTCCTCTTCATGGCCCTGACGTTCATGGCCGTCACGGTGACGGCGGAAGAGGGGCGCTGCACATCGCTTGACAGTATGGAACGGCCCCATGGCCATCAGTTCGCCTACATGACGGGAATTTTCAATTGGGACATGGCGCCCATCGAGCGCCTGGCGAAAAGCGATCCCCTGCTCCGGCCCTTTCAGTTCGATTTCAGCGACAATCTGATGATGACGCATACCTTCCAGTTCCTCTGGGGCCGGAAAGATGACGGCCGCGCCGGCTTTGCGTTCAGCGGTGGCTTCAAGCGCTACTCCAGTAATTCCGTGGCGCGCCCCCTGCTTGATTCCCTCGGAAACGTCATTGTTGACAGCAACAGCGTTGCCGTGACCCGTGATTCGCTCGTGGATCTCATGACGGTTATCGGATACGGCGGTTTTGTCATGGAAAAGGGCCGTTCGTTCGGAGCGCTGAACGTGTACGGCGGCGGGCTCATCGGCGGTGGCGCGTGGGTGGTTGTCCGCGACGAAAAAGCGGGCAGCCAGCCGAGCGCCTTTCATTCGGGCACGGGAAACGGCCTGGGCGATTCCGGCACTGGGATGCACGATGCGGGTATGGAGGCGGCCGTGGCGCCCCTCTGGGTTTTGGACCTGCATGCCGGCGTGACTTATACATTTGTCAAACGGCTCCACACGGGTCTCGAAGGTTCCGCGCTTATGCTCTATGCACCGGATGGGTTCAGTCCGCGCTCGGAAACGTTTAATACGTTCAATCCGGGCCTGCGTCTCAAGCTCGTGTTCGGTTCGCTGGGTTAAGACGGAAATAAAAAGGAGAAGACATTATGGAAAATATCAAACACATGGCCCTCCTCCTGGCGGCAGGAATGCTTTTTGCCCAAGCGCCGGATAATCCGAAAATGAAAGAGACGGCCGTTGATTCGACCGCCGCAACCGTCGTGAACAGTGACAATGAAGAGCTCATCATCATCCGCAAGGGGAAAAACGACACCGTCCTCCACATCAGCCACGCCAATATCTTAAAGTGGATGGACAAAATGTCCGAGAGGGTTGACAAGTCCCGCAAGCAGGGCTATGGCGGCGCGGGCGGGTGGACGCCCATGGCCATGGGCATTGACCTTGCGCCGGTCCGGGAGCTCCTGAACCGGGAACCGGACCTCCGGGGCAAGGATTTCGGCATCGACCACGATTACGCGCTCTTCTTCGGCTCGGGCGGCATGGGGTACGGCGGCATCGGGAACGGCGTGCGCATCGGCGGCCTGGGTTGGGGCGGCAGCCGGCAGTACGTGAGCCTTCCCTTTGGCGCGGCCGGGGACTCTCTGGCGCAAATCAGCGTGAGCGCGGGATTCGGCGGCTTTCTTGTGGAAAAGGCGTTTGTCCGCGACCGGATGAACTACATGGCCGGCGCGATCTTTGGCGGTGGGTCCATCGATGTCCAGAAGAACTTTTATAAGGAGAGCGAGCCCACGGCCTTTACAGGAAATATGGGGACGGACAACGAAACCGCATCCGCGACCTTCGCTTTTATCGAAGTGCACGGCGGTTTCACCTATACCATGACGCGCTGGTTCCACGCGGGCGCGGACTTGAATATGGCCGGCTTCATCTCTTCGGACGGTTTCGGGGGCCTCACCAGCGGCTTCATGTCGCTCAATCCGGGCGCGCGGATCCGGATCATCTTCGGCAACCTCGGATAAAGGCGCGGGCGGATAGCGGTATGTTCGAAGCGGTCAAACAGGGCTTTGTCGGGCTGACCCTCTTCATCATGAATTGGGCCGGCCCGTCCGCGTCCTGGGCGGAGATAGAGCCGCCCTCGGTCCGCGCCACGGATTCCATTACCGTGGTCACATGCCGCATGAAGTCGCCCTGGGACCCCAAAATCATCGACCTCGTTGACGCGGGCGTGCCGCTGCGTTTCCGTTTCAGCGCACGGCCCGAGAACGGCGCAGCCGTTACGTTCACGCGGACCCTGCTCTTCAACGTGGGCGATTACAGCTACATGTTCCGCGACTCCCTGCCGGACTACGTCACGCGGTCAAAAAAGTACCCGCTCGTTGACCTTGCGCTCAAGGACTTTTGCGAGTGGGAGGCGCGGCTGCCCCGCGTCCGTGGCCGCTGCACCGTGACGGCTGAAATCCTTCCGGCCTACGTTTCCCGGCTCCGCCGCTCCGTGGACATGAGCGGCCTTTGGGGACAGGAGAAAATATCGCGGGATGTGGAACTGAAATAAAACGGACATGAAACGAAGCCCCATAAAATTCCTGCGTAATCTTGAGCTCGAATGGAAAATTCTGCTCGGAGCCGCGGTCCTCTTCCTTTTGTTGGGCGTGCCCATCCAGCGCTTGATGGCCGGCCACATGGAGGCCGCGCTCCGGCAGGGACTGGACCCGGGGCTTGAGGCGCTGCTCCGCGAAGGGTATGTGGCCGCGGACAGCGCGGGCCGCGAGGCCTGGCTTGCGGGGCTCGAGCGCAACCGGCAGTGGCAGGCCATGATTCCCATCATCGCGCAGGAACAGCGACGGACCATCCTCCTGCTGTCGGCCGCCGCCTTTCTCGCGGTCTTTGCCTTTGCCCTCTGGATTTTGAAACGGCTCACCCGTCCGCTCAAGAACCTCGCAGCGGCCGCGGAATCCATCGGCCGCGGCGAACGCGCGGCCATTGCGCAGGATTCGGGCGGTGCGCTGGGCCGGCTCGAGAGCACCATGGACACCATGCAGACGGAGCTGCTGGCCCTGCGTGAAAGGCTGCTGTCGCAGGGCATGGAACAGGCCTGGCGCGACATCGCGCGGGTCATGGCGCATGAGATCAAGAACCCGCTCACCCCCATCCGGCTTACGCTGGACCGCATGGAGGAAAACATCACGCTCGGGAAAGCGATTGGCGCCGAAGAGCTGAAGAAGTTCGAAACGCGCATTGCCTCGCAGGTGGAGCAGCTCGAACGGCTGGTGGGCGCGTTCAGCAGCTTTGCAAAGGAACCCGAGGTCCGCCTCAAGCCCCTCGGCCTCTGCGAGGCCGTGGCCACGGCTTCGGAGCCCCTGCGCGATAAAATTGAAGTTACGGTCACGGGGAACGCGCTCATTCAGGCGGACCCCTACCTCCTCGGCCAGGCCGTGCTCAACATCGTCAAAAATGCCATGGAGGCCGGCGCCACCGCGCTTTCCGCGGCCATTATCGAACAGAACGGCGCGGTCTCTTTACGGATGACGGACAACGGCCCGGGCGTGGACAGGGAACGGCTCGAAAGGCTCTTTATCCCTTATGTCACCTACACGCCCGGGGGCACGGGACTGGGGCTCCCCATTGTCAAACGTCTCATCACGGCCATGGGCGGCAGCGTGGAACTCGAAAACCGGCCGGGCGAGGGGCTGACCGTGGAAATGCGGTTCACAACGGACGATGGAGAAAAGGCATGAAAAAGAACATCACCGTGCTGGTGGTCGACGACGAGACGGAGATTCGCACGTCGCTCGAAGAAATACTGACAGAGGAGGGCTATGGTACGCGGAGCGCCTCCACGGCACACGAGGCGCTTGAGAAGTTGGAGCGCGGGGCGCAGCTGGTCATGCTCGATATCCGGCTCGGCAGCGAGAACGGCATGGATCTCCTCCAGAAGATACGCGAGAAACGGCCCGAGGTCCCGGTCATCATGATCACGGGCCACGGGAGTGTGGCGCTTGCGGCCGAGGCCTTTCGTCTGGGCGCGTCCGACTTTCTTGAAAAACCGCTCCGGCTCGTGCAGGTGCGCGCGGCCGTGCGCAATGCCGTGGAGAAAATCAACCTGCGTAAAAATCTTGCGGCCGAGGCCGCTGGCGGAAAACAGTCCGTGGTGCTTTGGTCTCCGGCGATGAAGGAACTGTACGGCAAGGCGGAGCGGCTCGCTTCCCTTCGTGCGCCCGTGATGGTGCTGGGGCCGTCGGGCTCGGGTAAGGAGCTATTGGCGCGCGCGCTGCACTTTGGCGGCAGCCGGGCGCAGGGGCCTTTTATTGCCACCAACGCGGCTTCCATGCCGGTCACGCTTGCGGAAGACGAGCTCTTTGGCCATGAAAAAGGGGCCTTTACAGGCGCGGAATCACCACGCGCCGGCAAATTTGAGGACGCGGATGGGGGTACGCTTTTCCTCGATGAAGTTGCGGACATGGACCCGGCGGTGCAGGCCAAGCTGCTGCGTGTCATCGAGAACGGACAGGTCCAGCGGCTGGGCTCCAACCGGCCCCTCTCCGTGGATGTGCGCGTGCTCTGCGCCACACACAAGGATCTCCCCGCGCTCGTGAAGCAGGGCCGCTTCCGTGAAGATCTCTATTTCCGCTTAAGCGGTTTTGTGCTTGCGGTTCCGCCGCTTTGCTCGCGCAAGGAGGACATCCCGGAACTGGCCCGTCTTTTTCTGAATCAAATTTGCGAGGAACTCGGCAGCCACCGCGAATTCGGCGAAGACGCCATGGCCTTTCTGCTCGCGCAGCCTTTTCCCGGCAACGTGCGCGAGCTGCGCCATCTGGTTTCGCGTGCCGCGGTGTATGCGTCGGGCGAGGTGCTGTCGGCCGCGGACCTGCGGGGAGTGGCGGATACGTCCCGTCCCACGGGGAACCATCCGGCTGTTGCGCCCGAGCCCGGGAGCCCCGAGGAATGGGAGTTCAGGAACGCGAGAATTAATTTTGAAAAATCGTTTTTAGTCCGTGCGCTTGAGAAGTTCGGCGGGAACATCACGCTCACGGCCCAGAAGCTGGGTATGGCGCAATCCAACCTGTCGCGGAAACTCAAGGATTTGGGGCTGCGGTAGGGTGGTTATCCTACTGAATTTGTATTCTAAAGTTTTTTCTACCCAATATACGGTACGAGTCAAGGCGGATAACGGTTTGTCATGTCAAATGATTTAGATAATATTTGACATTCAAGACGTTTTATGGTATTATTTACATAAGAAATGCGTCTGGGATGAGTCGCTAAGCGTCTCATAGAAGGGCCATCGGCCCAACACCCAGTCGCGTTTTTTATTTAACCAGAGTTGATTATGTATCTTTGCTATGTCGATGAATCAGGCGTACCGCAAATTCCAGGAAATACATCCCACTATGTGCTTTGCGGAATCTCGATTCCGGCTTTTCAATGGCGTAAGTGCGACAACGATGTGAGTGCCATAAAAGCCAAATGGAATCTTGAGAATACCGAGATTCATACGGCATGGATGCTTCGGCCGTATCTTGAGCAGAAACGGATATCCGGTTTTGAGGGCATGACGTTGATCGAAAGACGTGTTGCAGTCAATAAATTTCGTAAAGCGGATTTGTTGCGCTTGCAGGCCCATGACCCAAAGCGCTACCATCAACAAAAGAAAAACTATTCAAAGACCGATCCCTATATACATTTGGCCCATAGCGAACGTGTTGCCGTTGTCAAAGAACTTGCCGGGACAATCGGAAAGTGGGAGTTTGCCCGTATTTTTGCCGAATGCGTTGACAAGGTGCACTTCGATCCGCTTTTATCGGCGCATCTTGTTGACGAGCAAGCCTTTGAGCAGGTTGTTTCACGATTTGAACATTACCTACAGATTATGGCGGCGGCGCGTACGGAGAATAATCTGGGTTTGATTATTCACGACAACAACCAGACATCAAGCAAGCGCATGACGGAGCTTATGGTGCGTTTCCATCGCAAAGGCACCTTCTGGACGGAAGTCAAACATATTATCGAAACGCCATTGTTTGTGGATAGCAGTTTAACGTCAATGGTTCAGGTCGCGGACGTCTGCAGTTATGCTTTACGGCGGTATTTTGAGAATGACGAGTCGATGCTGTTCGATCCCATCTATAAACGCGCTGACAGGAAAGATGGCCGTATTGTGGGCATCCGCCATTTTACGTCAAAGGGTTGTACTTGCCAGATATGTACAACCCGGACTTGTCAATAAATTCATTCTCCTGCTCCCTCCACTATCCGCACTTCCGCTTCGGTCAAACCGTACAAACAATAAACGAGCTCGTTTATCTTGTTGTCGGAATAGGTTATGCGATTTTGAATTTGTTCTAGTTCGGATGGCGTTTTGGAGGCCTTCAGTCTTTGGTTGAGATTAATTATGGTTTTGACATTATCGATGATGGAATCCTTCTTAAGAACATCCCGTTGATTGTTTTTCTCAATAACTTTTACGGGCAGATTTTCTATGTAAACGATTTTCAATCGATAAAAACCGCCTTGTACCTTATCGCAAATATTGGTCATTAATAAATAAGTAAGCTTCGAGTTAAGGATGCCCAGCAAGTATAAATCGTCGGACACAATCAGCTGGTTATTGTCATTGCCATAATACCCGTTTGCATCAAAAGCAAAAGCAGTTACTTCCCCACTTATCCCCGGCCAAAGTATTTTAGGTTTTTCAAACTCTTTGTAATAGTCCACCGAATCCTGTATCTCGTACCATTCATATCGTCCTGGTTTGCGCCCCTTCCATTCTTTTCCCTTATGGTTCGCGGGTTTTGGCATTAACTGCTCTTTATACTGCAGCAAATGTTTCTTAATGCTCGGATACTTGTCGATGTCAATTCCCCGGCGTGTGAATATCAAATGCTTGTCCGACACCGGCGTTTGATACCGCTTGATGTCCCGGCCTGCCAGGAAGGGTTTGATGATTTCGGCGCACTTCTTGTCTTCAGCAATGAGCTTCTTCCTCGTGGCCGCATCGATGACGAATGCTTCGTTCAGTCCGGTCAGCACGCCACGATAAATCTTCCCCTGTACATATTCGCCCAAGGGAATGCCCGCTGTTTTTATCTTTTGCAGTAGTCTTTGTTCGTCCTGCGAAGCGAGGTTCCATCCGGCGTCCTCAAGTGACTCACGGCCGACCTTGATGCGGTTGGCGTTCACATACTCCTGCAAACTGGTAAAGTCGAGCGTCTTTACATTCGTTACGTCAAACGCCCCTTTGCCCTTGGCGGCTTTGCGCGAAATAAAGATGCAGGGATAGGTCGTGGCGGATTCAAAGACCGGCAGGTCCCCGAAATCGATGATTTCAGCAATGTCCTGTTCTTTCAGCCATTTGCGGAGCGGTTCGCCGTAATTGGCGCGCATCCATTTGTTCGCAACAATGATTCCGAAAACGCCTTTATCGTTGAGGAGCGTTATCCCGCGCTCAAAGAAGTAGGAATAAAGGTCAGCTGTGCCGTTATACACCTTATAATGGGTTTCAAAGTAGGGCTTGGAATCTCCGAGCAGTTCCTGCCGGACATAAGGCGGGTTGCCAATGACCGCATCGAATCCGCCCTGCCTGAAGATTTCCGGAAAGGCTGATTTCCAGTCGAAAGGCCGGACCTTTTTTTCAACGTCTTTATCCATTGCCAGGAAACCATTGTTCACATCCGGCGCAATGAGCGAATTTCCGCATTTGATGTTATTGTCCAGCGTGGGAAGCACGCGGTCGTGGTAAAGCGAAAGCTGCGATTCCACGCTCGCGCGTGTCTCGCCCTCCAGGCACTTGAGAAGGAGCGAGAGCTTAGTGACTTCCACGGCCTGGGAATCGATATCCACACCGTGAATGTTGTTAAGGAGAATGCGCTTTTTTTCCGCGGTCGTAAGCCGCCCTTCCGGGGTTAGCGGAGAGGCTTTGCCTGTTTTCCGCCCGGATTTTACATAACCGTGCAGGTGCCAGTCGAGCAGAAACTGGTAAGCGCCCAGCAGGAATGAGCCGCTGCCGCAGGCCGGGTCAACGATTTTAAGCGTCGAGACCGCTTCCGGCGTTTTTCCCTCCACGAGTTTTCCCACGGTATTTTGGACGATGTAATTGACAATATACTGGGGCGTGTAATAAACCCCGCCCGCCTTGCGGACCTCGGGCTTTTGCTCGATTTTGACGTGATGGCCCGCGGTGAGGCGGATGACGCTGCCCAGGAATTGTTCGTAGGTGTTGCCGAGAATTTCGACCGGGATTTCGGAGAAGAGATAAGAGCACTTAGGGAAATAGAGATTGGAAATGATTCCCTGCAGGACCTTGTTATCAATGGCAAGGCCCTTGGACAGGGTGTCTTTTTTAAAATCGAACAGGCCCGAATTATATTTCTGGTCGGCTTTTTGAAAATACCCGTACAGTGATTCGTAATAATCCCCGGCGTCTTTGCTTTTGGAGGGGAGGAGATCGCGCAGATTGCCGTAATGCTCCACCCCGCGGTCTTCGCAGATTCGGAGAAACAGGATGCGGTCCAACGTCTGCTGCACAGTGTAATTGATTTGTTCTTCGGTCAGACCGGCGTTCCGGACAGCGATGTTGCCGGCCAGCTGCTTGCGCCACTCTTCCATGGAGGCAAGAAAGTCCTTGTCAACGGATTCGGTGCCGCGCTTGAGGCCGTCGGTCTTGAAATAACGCTCCAGACTGCCCTGCAGGACGTTTTCCTTGGCGAAAATGTCATATAGAAAATCGAACCGTTCAAGGTATTGGCTGAATACAAGGTAATCGAGGCGGCAGACGCTGGTTTTGTCACCGAGCTTTGGCTTTTTGGTGCAGTCGTAAATCGCGAACTCCTCAAAATCCGTGATCAGTGACATGGGAAACTTGGCGTTCCAGCCGTACAGACGTATCTGATAAGCGGGCGCAATCTCTTCCTTGATGAAAATGCTGGGTTTTTTCGCTTCGACGAAGAATTTTTTATGGCCGTAAATCGTGAACAGGTAATCCGGGGCTTTGACCGCGGCATCAATTGTCAGTGCGGCTTCGGTAATGACGTCACGGTAGGGTTCGGGCTGGCCTGCCTCGTTGTCCACGTCCCAGCCCAGAGCCTTGAAGAACGGGTTGATGTAGTCCTGGCGCAGTTGGGCCTCTTTGTACCCGGTCTGCTTGTAGGATTCAAGGTTCTTTGAAAAGCGCTCGACGAGTTCGGCTATTTTAGCGCGAACCTGTTCTTTGGCGGTTTGCTTCATGCCATGAAAATAACCATTGTTGGTTATCAATTCAACAGGAACGGGTTGTTATAACTCAGTGCTCTCCAGTTTTCTTTCGATGGCACCCTGAGTGGTAACTCTCCCACCCTTTCCCTGTAAAAACATTCTTATCGTGCCGCGGTCTTCCGTTTCCGCCGTTTTTCGCGCCAGTGTTCCCAGGTGTAATAAAAGGTCGGCGTGACAATCAGCACCAGAATGGTATTGAACAGCAGGCCCCAGAAAATGGCCCAGGCCAGCGGGGCGAACATCATGGTGGTGGAGGAACGGGTGACAATGCCGAGGTGCATGAAATCGATACCCACGCCCGTGGCCATGGGGACCAGGCCAATCATGGCCGTGATGGCCGTGAGCATGACGGGGCGGAGGCGGGTGGCGCCCCCTTCGATGACCGCTTCATCGAGCGGCCGGCCCTCTTTCCGCAGTTTGTTCATGAAATCAATGAGCACGATGCCGTTTTTGGCCACCACGCCGGCCAGCGCGATGATGCCGACCCCGCTCATCATGATGGAAAAGGTGACATCGGTCAGACGGGTATGCCCGAACGAGATGAAGTTGAGAAAGCTGAAAAGTTTATTGATGATGAGGAAGCCCCAGAAAACGCCGCCCAGCGAAAGAAGGATTCCAATGAGGATGAGCAGGGGCTGGAACAACGAATTGAACTGGAAGACCATGGTCAGGAAAACCAGGCCCATGGCCACAAAGAAAGCTTTGACCAGGAAGGCCTGCGATTCGGCCTGTGACCGGCTGCCGCTGCCGGTGCTGATGGTGTATCCCGTGGGTGGTTTGAGCTTCTTGACTTCGGCCATGGCCAGGCTTTTGGGCTTGCGCTCGTCCTTTTGGTCGGGCGCAAGGTCCGCCCATACCTGGATGGTGCGCTTTCCGTCCACGTGATGAATGGAGGCGATGTTGGCGCCCTGGCTCATGACCGCCATGCTCAGGAGCGGGGCCTTTTTTCCTTCATGCGTCACGTTGATTTCGTCGAATCCTTTCAGGTTCTCACGCACCTCCGGGTTGAGGCGGACCATGATTTTATACTCGTTTTTGCCGACGCGGTATTTGCCCGCTTCGGTGCCGTAAATGGCGCCACGCACAGCGGAGGCCACGTCCAGCGTGGAAAATCCGAGCCGCTTGGCCTGTTCGCGGTCCACATCAATGCGCAATTCGGGACGCGCGGGATCATAGTCGTGGTTGGCGTTGGTGAGACCCGGGATTTTCTCCAGGATGTTCTTCACGTTGTCCGCGAGGATGCTTAAGGTCTGGTAGTTATCGCCGCTGATGTTGAGCTCCACCGGTTTTCCCGTGGGAGGGCCCATCGCCTGTTTTTTAACGCGCAGTTTCCAGCCCGGCACCCGCTGCGGGAGCGTGTCGTCCAGCCAGGCCATGGTCTGGTACGAGGAAATGTCGCGGTCCTGGTAATCCGCAAAATTAATGTCGAAATAGGCTTTATTGCTTTGTGCCTGACCGCTGGACATGTGGTCCGATTTGCCCATGCCCGAAACCGTGACCAAGGATTGGAAGGAGGCGATGGAATCGGTCATCCCCAAGGCCGCGCGTTCCGGAATCCGGATCACGGAATCGGTAATGGCCAGGTCCTGGCCCAGGGGACCTTCAATTTCAACGGAGGCCACGTCCGGTTCAACGATGGGAAAGAAAACCACGCCGGGACCGAACTTTCCGTAGGCCATAATGCCCAGGAGAACAAACAACACGCAGAAGGCGACCAGTTTCCAGGGATGACGCAGTGTCTTCTTAAGCGTGTTGCGGTAGAGGTCTTTGAATTTCTCAAATCCCTGTTTAGGCCCGTCGCCTTCCATCTCGTGCGCGTCCTTGCGTGTCATGGTGAGGGAGGCGAAGACCGGGTTGAAGACAAAGGCCACAAACAGCGAGGAGGAAAGCGTGATGCTCACGGTGATGGGGAGGTATTTGAGAAAATCGCCCATGATGCCGGGCATCCAGAGCACCGGCGCAAACGCCGCCACCGTGGTCAGTGTGGCGGTGAAGACCGGGACCGCCACCTCGGAGGTCCCGTCCAGCGCGGCGCGCCACCGGTCTTTTCCCATATGCATATGCCGGTAGATGTTTTCCACCACCACAATGCCATCGTCCACCAGCATGCCGAGTGCGACCACCAGCGAAAACAACACGATCATATTGAGCGTCACATTCATATAATTAAGGACAATAAAACCCATGGCCATGGAAAAGGGGATGGCCGTGGAAATGAACAACGCGTTGCGCCGGCCGAGGAAGAAGCCCAGCACCAGAAGGACCAGGATGATGCCCATCAGCAGGTGGTTCTGGAGCTCGGTGATCATGTGGCGGATGTTTTTGGACAGGTCGAAGGTGATTTCGGTGTGGGTCCCCGCGGGCCAGTTGGCCTTGTCTTCGTCCAGGATTCTTTTGACCTCGTCCACAATCCGGATGATGTCCTCGCCCGTACGCTTGGCCACCGAGAGTGTGAGCGAGGGCTTGCCGTTGGTCCGGGAGAGGGTTTGCCGGTCGCGGTTGTAGATGAACGACACCCTGGCCACGTCGCGGATGCGGATGACGCGGCCGTTCTCGGAACGCACGATGAGGTCATTGAACTGGTCCGGATTGGAAAGCTCGCCCGTGACCTTGATGGAAAACCGGAACCCCTGGGTTTTCATGGAGCCGCCGGGGATGTTCCGGTGCTGGTTCTGGACGGTCTGGACCACGTCGTACAGGCTGAGGTCGTGCAGCTGCAGCAGTGCGGGATCCGCGTCAATGGCAATCTCTTTTTCCTGTTTGCCCGTGACCTTGGTTTCCAGCACGCCCGGGATTTTGGCCATGCGTTCCTTGAGATTGTCGGCCAGCGCTTCCAGTTTTTCAATATCGTAATCGGAATAGAGCGACACGATGACGATGGGGATGGAGGAGAAATTCAACTCCTGCGTGATGGGGTCCTCGGCGTCCTTGGGCAGATCGCCCCGGGCCTGGTCGACCTTGTCCTTGACGCGCCGCAGAGCGTCCTCGACCTTGACCTTGGGATCGAACTCCAGGAAGATGTTGGAGAAGCTCTCGTAGCTGGTGCTGGTCATCTGCTTGACGCCGTCGATGCCGTCGAGCTTGTCCTCGATTTTCTGGGTGATGAGGTTTTCGACCTCGGGCGGATTGGCGCCCGGGTACACGGTGGTCACAAAGATGTAGGGAATCTTGATTTCCGGAAAGGCCTCGCGGCGCAGGCTCATGTAGCTGACCGCGCCCGCGACAAAGAGGATGACGGCGAGGACGAGGACCGAGACCGGATTTTTAAGCGCAAATTTGGTCATGGTTTTATACCTTCAACGGGTTTGTTCAGTAGGTGACCCGGGTTCCTTCGCTGAGTTGGAAGGCCCCGCTGATTACCAGTTTGTCGCCGGGGCGCAGGCCCTGGATGACCATGGCGCTGTCACCGGATTCCGCGCCGATTTTCAGTTCGCGTTGCCGGGCCATTCCGTTCACCACGACCATGGCCGATATCCCGCTTTGCAGGTGCACCAGTGACGCGGACGGAACGACCACGGCTTTGGCGTAAGCGCGGCGCAGGATGCGCGCGCGGCCCATCATGCCGGGCTTCAGCCTGCCGTCGCGGTTCACGATTTCGATGCGCGCGATGGCGCTGCGGGAGCGCGCATCCACGGCGCCGTCCACGCTGGTGATGCGGCCGTCGTAGGAGCGGGTGGAATCCTGCAGGAGCTTGAATTCGGTTTTCATGCCTTCGGCGTACAGGAACGCCTCGGTTTCGGGAATGGAGATGACGGCCTCAAAACGGTCGAGCCGCGACAGCCGCAGGGTCAGCACGCCCGGGGAAAGGGTCTGGAATTTTTCAATGGCGCGGCTGACCATGACCCCGTCGAACGGGGCCTGGCAGCGGCTGTCCTCGTAGGCCCGCCGGGCCGAGGCCAGCAGCATGCGCGCATTCTGGTAGGCGAGGTTGGCGCCGTCCAGGGCGGAACGGCCGAGGGAGCCTTTCTCCACGTTCACTTTGGCCCGCTCCAGGTCGCCTTTTGTCACTTCCACCTGGGCTTCGGCGGCCTGCAGGGCCGCTTCGTACTTTTCGCCGTCAATGTCGCAGAGGGCCTCGCCCGCCTTGACGCGCGTGCCCACGGGCTTGATGCTGTTCACCCGGCCGCCCTGGTAGGGCGCGGTGAGGTTGGCGTCCTCGATGCCGCGCAGGTCCGCGGGGTAGCTCCCCCAGTCCTCAAACGGCACCTCCTTCACGTCCACGACCGTCACCTTGACAACAGACGAGTCGCGGGACGTGCTGTCAGCGGCCGCGTCTTTGGCTTTTTCCTTGCCCCCGCATCCGGCGATTCCCGCTGCGGCCAGGCAAAGGCCCGCGAGTGTCATACCTGCTGCAACCATTCTCATTTTCATTTGTCCTCCAGCGTGATGATGCTAAATCCCATGGCCACCCGCAATGCGGCGCGGCTCCGGACCTGGCGGTAACGGGCGTTGGCAAAGCCCATTTCAGCCTGGCACAGGCGTTCCTCGGCCAGTTGCAGGTCGGAAAATTGGCCGCTGCCCTGCCTGAAATTTTCATTGCTCAGGTCGTAGGCTTCGCGCGCCGATGCCAGCATCTGCCCGGAGGCCGTGCGGTTGTTGTCCGCGGCCGCGCATTCGGACAGTGCGCTCTTGACTTCAATTTCAACCATTTTGCCAACGGTTTCCCGGGTCAGTTTCAATTTGTCGGCGTCCGACAGGTATTGGCGGGCCCGGGCATGGTTGGCCAGTCCGTCAAACAGGGTCCATTGCATGCCCACGCCCACGGTCCAGTTCCGCCGCTCCCAGTCCACCAGGTCCTTGGCCTCGGAACCGGCCGTGCCGAGGGAGGCCTGGAGCCCTATGCTTGGAAGGTACATGGCGTTGAATATTTTGGCCCCGCCGTTGTTGGCCGATACCAGGAAACCGAGGGATTTCAAATCATTCCGGTTTTCCAGCGCTGTCTTGACGGCTTCGGATTCGGAGGCCGGCAGGGCGAATGCCAGACCGGCAAGGACGGCTGTCGTATCCAGCCGGAGGCTGTCGGAGAGCGGCTTTCCCATCATCATGCTCAGGCGCAATTTGGTGTTGCGGGCGTTTTGTGATACGCTGATGACCTCGGCGTCCTGACCGTGCAGGTCGGCCTGGCTTGTGAGCAGATAGGCCTTGTTTCCGGAGCCCAGTGAGAAATTGCGGGCCAGGAATTCGCTCAGCTCTTTTTTACGGGCCAGGGACCGCAGCGAAACGGAAAGGGCCAAATCCGTGAGCACGACCTGGTAGAAGGCATCGAGTGCCTGTAGTTGCAGTTGTTGGCAATTGCGGGTATAGGAAAACCGGACGGAACTGTCAATCTGGTTGGCCACCATGACTGCGGTGCCGATTTTGCCGAAGGTATACAAGGGTTGGGAGACGGTGATGGCGCTGGTATAATAGGGCAGCTCCATGGGCGCGGTAAGCTTGCCGAATTGGTCGAAAATCGGTCCGATTTGACTCCAGTCAACCGGGCCGGTTTTGGGGAATTGAAAACCACTGCCTGACTGGTCTTGCCGGGCACCCGCTCCAAGCTGATACATCCGGGATGCGTTGATTGAAGCGGAAACCGTGGGCAGGGCCGCGGCCCATTTTTCGGTTATCATGGCAGAGGTTTTTTTGGTGGATTCGCGCATCATTTTCACGGAGTCGCTGTTGGTGCAGACTTCGCGGATGACCTGTTCCAGGGTGATTCCCTGGGAAATGGCCGGCGCACAGACGCCCGCGGCCAGAACCATGGATGCCAGTATTCCTGTTATCCGATTCATGCAATGCTCCTGATTTCCGCGCGGTTGTCCGTCACTACGATATGGCCGAGACCACTCGTTATAAATGCGAGCAGATTCATTACCGTTTCTTCGACATCGCCCATTTTACCTCTCATTTTCCATTCAAAGACCACGCCGCGCGCCAGCGAGGCGATGAAACGGGAGAGCGTGGCTTCATTCACGGTACTTTTGATTTCACCCCGTTTCCGGGCTTCACCGAGCATGACCGTAAACGTATCAACCAATTCAACGAAATGACCATGAAAAGTTTTCACGAGTTCCTGGTGCTGTTTCACAAGATGGGGGGCATTGAAGTTTTGGCACATCTGGTAATTGGCCGTCTCCCAGAGAAAAGCGAACTGCTCGCCGAAGAAGGTGAAGACTGTGCGAAGAAGGTATTCAATGGATGTAAGAACAGGTTCGGATGGCTTCATGCCAAGCCGGAGCTTGGTTAGAAGCTCGTCAAAATCACGGATGGCCAGACTGAGGAAGATTTCTTCCTTATCCGAGAAATAGTTATATAATGAAGCTTTGGAGAACCCGGCGACCTGGGCGATGTCCTCGAGCTTTGTGTTGTGGAACCCATTGTCAGAAAACACTTTACGTGCTGCATCCAGGATGAGATTGGCCTTGGCGTCCCGTACTGTCTGTTCGCGGATATCTTTTTGATTCATCTGTCTTGACTCCAGAGTCAGAAAAATATTCAAACATTATAAAATAATAATTTTAATAGTCAGTGTCAAGGGGGAAACACCACTAAAACGCAACCAAGCCATTGAATTTCGACAATACCTTAATTATATTATAATTATGACCGAACTCGAGTTTTCCTGGAATAGCAAAAAGGCAGATATTAATCTTAAAAAGCATAAAGTAAGCTTCGATGAAGCCGTAACCGTCTTTTATGATGAATTCGCAACGGAGTTTTACGACAACACGCATTCGGATGATGAAGACAGGTTCTTGTTGCTTGGCCATAGTTCTCAATTACGTATTCTTATTGTCTGCCACTGTACGCGAAATGACAACATTATTCGAATAATCTCCGCCAGAAAAGCAACAAAAAATGAATCAAAATATTATCGGAGGACCTCAAGATGAAAAACGAATATGATCTCTCAAAGATGAAAAGTCGTAAAAATCCTTATGCGCAACTTTTAAAACAACAGATTACGATCCGAATAAACAAACAAGCTTTGACCTATTTTAAATCGCTTTCAACTGAAATTGGCGTTCCCTATCAGAACCTGATTGATTCCTATTTAACGGATTGCGCCGCACACCATCGCAAGCTTCAAATGAAATGGGCCTAAATCGATCGAAATGTGGCAGGCCCTCGACCTACATTGCTTTTTGTGTCCTACGTGGCGGTGGTGCGACCTGCCACTCGGCACAAAAAGTAACGTCGCACTGCCTCAACGTTGTGGCGAAATTTCTGGTTGGGCAAAGACACATATGCAAATCTCAATAGCACCCGCAAAAGACAAAAGCCGCGCGTTGTGCGCGGCGAGAATATATTTAACATAACATTTTATGAAAGGCTTTGTTATGCGTTGCCTTGCCTGTGCAATTTCTCTTGCACTAATGACTGGCTGTGTCGGCACCTTACAAAACAATCCTGGCGCATCACAAAAATCTTTGGCATTCCGTGAGCCGCCTCAAGAATACGCTATTCCCGGGCTATTTCTACGAGTATCTGAATTTAATCTTAAGACTGAACCGATTAGCCTATGGCCAATGGTCCGTACCATTGAAAAAAAGTATCAATCTGATAATAAACTTAGCCTACTTCTTGAAAACAACTCTTTTCAAAAAATAGGTGATCTTTGGGGCCGCAAAGATAGCACAGGATTTAGCATTTATCAGCT
>JAZDKP010000161.1:0-21410 GCA_043802925.1 Fibrobacterota bacterium
GGCCGCCGATGAGCAGGATGGTCCGTATTTCGTTTGGAGAGAGTTTGTTGCGGGCGAGCAGCTTGTGGGTGATGTCGAGGGACCGGTCCACGAGCGGCCGGATAAGCGCCTCGAACTGGCCGCGCTGAACCTCGACGCACACGTCGAGATCCGCCCCGTCGTCGTCCTGCAGGATGGAGGGGTCATCCGATTCGATGAGCACGGAGGCGTCGGTGGAAAGCTGGATTTTGTACTGCTCCGCGTATTTTTTCCAGATGTTTTGGAGCCGTTTCTTTTTGGCCGGGTCGCGGAGCAATTCCTCGATTTTAAACTCCTGCTTGAGCCGCGGCAGGATGATTTCGTCGACGATGAGCAGATCCATGTTTTTGCCGCCGAGGTAGTTGTCGCCCGCGGTGTCGACCACGCGCACGATGCCGTTGTCGGCGTTCATGAGCGCCACGTCAAACGTGCCGCCGCCCATGTCAAAGACCAGCCAGTGGCCGCCCACGTTCTCCTCCTCGAGCAGGTAGGCGAGGGAGGCGGCGATGGGCTCCTGGAGCAGCTCGCAGTAGTCAAAGCCCGCCAGTTCCGCGGCGCGCTGCGTGGCCTCAATCTGGACCTGGTCAAAGTCCGCGGGCACGGTGACGACCACGGACGAGAACTCGTCGTCCTTGACCGAGGCCTTGAGTTGCTTTAAGATTTCAGACGAGAGTTCCTCGGAACTGAAGGACTTCTGGACATTGGAAAAGTGGTAGCTGACCTCGGTGCCCATGGTGCGTTTGAATTCGGTCTTGGTGTTTTCCGGGTCCGAGGCCAGGCGGCTGAAGGCCGCGTCGCCCACCAGGAGCTGGCCGCGCTTGGTGTAGTGGACGCAGGAGGGGGTGGTGTCCTTCTGGAGGCGCTCGCTTTTGATGATGCGGACCCGCCCTTTTTCAAACCGGCTGACGGCCGAATTGGTGGTCCCCAGGTCGATGCCGTATTCAATTTTTTGCTTGAGCATACGTAAGCCGCTCCCCTATTTTTGCGCCAGGTCCTCGGCGGACATGGCGACTTCGACCTCGCCCTGGCTGATGATGACGTTTTGGAACTTGACTTGCGGACGCACCATGCGGAGGATTTTTTTGGCGCCCGCAGGCAGGTCGTCGCGCGGCACGAATTCGCGGACCGAGAGGGTCATTTCGTCGACATAGGGCTGGTCCTTGAGGTCCACGATGAAGTAGCCCTTGACATTGAGGTCGTCCTCGAGCCGGTTGACCGCGTTGGAAAGCGCGGCCAGCCCCTTGGTGTCGGCGGGCATGCGCGAAAGGCGGAGCCGCATGCGGAAAACCTCCTCGGCCACGCGCACGGGCAGCGTGTGGTCCGCGTCCTTGACAGTGGGCGATATGACGCGGGTGTCGTCGATTTCGGGGGTGAAGCCGCCCTGCGACCGGTTGAGGATGCCCTTGAGCTTGTTGAAGAAGAACTGCACCTCGGAATGGATCAGGTCGGGGAGGGGCTGGGCCTGCTTGATTTTACGCATGAGCAGGATGACCAGAAAAAAAAGCACGAGAATGACGGCCGTAAGCGCGGCAAAGACGCGGCGTGTGGTTTTTTCGATGGACTTCATGCGTGCGAGCGAGTTTTTGGCGATGCTGTCCGAGGCCAGGGCGCGGTCGAGTTCCACGCGGAAGGTGGCGCTCCCGGCCTGGATGGATTGCAGGCGGCGGTTGAGGTGGGAGAGGGTGTCGCGGAGAAGAGCCTGCACAGTGTCGAGCCGGGCCGAGACATCGGCCGCGGATTTTTGCGCCTTCCAGATGCCGGTGCTGATGTTCTTGAGCTGCTTTTGCAAGGAGGCGCCAGCCTGCGCAATGACCGCGGACTCTTTTTGGGCGGCCGTTGCTTGCAGGGCCGGTGTGGACGCCGGGGGCGCAGCTTTGGCCGGGGCCGCCTTTTGCGAGGAAATTTTGTCCGCGCCGAAGGCCGCAAGGCACAAAAACAGAACAACAGCGGTCTGGATAGTTTTTATCATGTGAAAACCGTGTTAAAGTATCGTAAAACGGATTGATATTAAAATAGAACAATACATCGGAAAGGACAACTGTTTTAAATATGAAGAGAACGGAGGCGAATATAGAGAGGTATTTCGCAGCGGAAAAATATTATATATTATTCCTAAATAAAATCTTTAACACAATGAGCGTTTAATGTTCCGATTCCTCGCTCTCACCGTAATGACCGCAGTCCTATTTATTGGCGCCGGCTGTTCCAAGGACAAAAAAGACAATCCCACGGCCCCGGCCGTGACCGGCACGGTCTATCGGGATACCATTCAAGATCCCGTTCTGGCAGGCATGCTTCCCGGGTACACGGGTTCCAAGTATAAATACATTCTCAATAGCGAGAATACGTTTAATGTTCTCCTGGATATCGGTTATGGTTTTGCGGATATGTCCGGCGTAGAAGTGCCGTCAGAGGAAGGAACGTATAGCTTTACCGCTGGAATATATACCTTTACGCCAAATATCAACAGATATAACAACTCCTCCACGCATCTGATGGAAACCGCGGATACGCTTCGCATTCCCTATACCGGCTCGGGAGCAGGAGATTCCATCACCATCGCGAATTTTATCAATATCGGAAACAAAACGTCCGTGCGCAATCTCGGGACAATCGTGTTGAACAAGCAGTAATAAGGGAATCTGGCAGACTTTATGCAGGGACAAGATCGCGAACTGCTGAACGAACTGGTCATCGAGTCGCGGGAACATCTGACCGCCATCGAACCGGATCTCCTGACGCTCGAACGGGGCGCGGGCGCTTCCGACGTCGAAATCCTCAACCGTATTTTCCGCGCGGTTCATAACATCAAGGGGGGCTTCGGTTTTTTCGGGCTCGAAAACATAAAAGGGCTCAGCCACTCCATGGAGAACGTACTCGACCTTCTCCGCAGCGGCCGGCTCCAGATGACCCCGGAACTTACGGACGCGCTGCTCAAGGGAATGGACCTTCTCCGTCTCATGATCCGCGATGCGGAGGGCTCGGAAAAGGTATCGGCCCGCGAGGTGCTTGACCGGCTGGCCCCCTATCAGGGCACGGACGCGCCGGCTGAAAAAAAAGTTGCAACCGTTGCCAAAGCCGCGCCCGGAAAACCGCTGCCCAAGGAGGCGCTCAAGCAGGCCATCCGTGGCGGACAATGGATCTATACCTTCAGCCTCACCCTGACCTGCAACGCCATGCTGGGCCGGATGGCGGCCTGGAAAAGAATCGGCACCCTCATTGATGTTCTGCCCGACCCGGAAACGCTGCCTGCGGACAAGGGCGGGGAATCCGCCTTCAGCGTGGTGCTGGCCTCCATCCTTGAACCGGACCTTATTTCCGTGGGGGTGGAACTGCCGGCCGAGCAGATTCAGCAGGTCGACGTGAGTGAGCTGAAAAAAGAGGTCGCGGACGAGACGAAGAAAGCCGCCGCAACCGCGGAGGCGCGCAAGATCATGGGCGCTGACAAGGGGGGCGAGGCGGCCCGGGCCGACCTTTCGGGTTCCGACACCCTGCGCGTCCGGGTCAACCTCCTGAACAACCTCATGAACATGGCTGGCGAGCTCGTGCTTTCGCGCAACCAGCTTATGCAGAGCTTTAACCTTAAACTCAGTGACCTTCTGGACACGGGCAAGTTGCTTCGGAACGTGGAACGTGCGGTGGCCGACTCCTTGGGTGCCGCGGCTGCCCGGTACGAACGGTTGCTGCCGTCCGAGGAGCGCCGGGCTTTCCAGGAAACAGTTGACAAAGAGGCGCGCCGCGCGGCTGCGGTCCTCGGCCAGGCTCTTACCCTGCGCATGAGCGAACTCACCGGAATTTCAGCGATCATACAGAACATCGACCGCGTGACCAGCGAAATACAGGAGAACATCATGCAGACGCGGCTCCAGCCCGTCAGCGTGGCCTTCAACAAGTTCCCACGCGTGGTCCGCGACCTGGCGCGCGACCTCGGCAAGGCGGTGCGCCTCAACCTCTCAGGCGCGGAGGTTGAACTCGACAAGTCCATCATTGAAATGCTTTCCGACCCGCTCAACCATATCATACGGAATTCCGTGGACCACGGCATCGAGACCCCGGACGAACGCGAAGAACTCGGGAAAAAGCGCGAAGGAGAGGTGTTCTTGCGCGCCTACCACGAAGGCGGCAAGGTGCTTATTGAAGTCGCGGACGATGGTTCGGGGCTCGACCCCCGGCGCATCCGGGACAAGGCGCTTGAAAAGGGCCTCATTTCCCGCGACGAGGCCGCGCGCATGTCCGAAAAGGAATTTTTCAGTCTCATTTTCCTGCCCGGTTTCTCCACGGCCACGACCGTGAGTAATGTCTCGGGCCGGGGTGTGGGCATGGATGTGGTCAAGACCAACATCGAGCGGCTTGGCGGCACGGTGGACGTTGAGAGCGAATTCGGCCGGGGTACGCGCATCAAAATGCAACTGCCGCTGACACTCGCGATTATTCCGTCACTGATTGTGTCCGTCGAAGGGCGTCGTTTTGCCATTCCCCAGGTCAGTCTCGACGAACTGGTCCGCATCCGGGCCGCGGACGTGGCCGCAAAAATAGAGTCCGTGCAGGGTTCCGACGTGCTGCGGTTGCGCGGCAAGCTGCTGCCCCTCGTGCGTCTGTCGCGCTTGCTGGGCATGGACACCACGTTTGTGGAACCCGGGACCGGTTCTCGCGTCGAAGACCGGCGCGAAGCCCTGGCGGGCCGCCGGCAGCCCGAACCCGCGGCCGTGGACGACGAAAAGCGGCAGGTCCGGGACCGCCGTCAAAGCAGCCGCAGTTCGGTGAAAATTGTGGTGCTCAAAGTCGCGGAAAACCGTTTCGGGCTTATCGTAGACGAGGTCCACGACACCGAGGAGATTATCGTCAAGCCCCTGTCCGCTTACCTTAAAAAATGCCTTTGCTACGCGGGCGCGGCCATCATGGGCGACGGCCGCGTGGCCATGATTCTGGATCCCATGGGTATCGGGAGCAACGCGGGCCTCAAGTTCGCGGAGCTCGAAAAGGAATCCGCGGCCGAGAAGGCGCGCCATGCGCGCGTGCATGCCGAAGAGGAGCAGGAGATGCTCACTTTTCGCAACGGCAGCTCCGAATTGTTCGCCATCGACCTTTCCATGGTGGCGCGCATCGAGCAAATCGAGGCCGCGTCCATTGAGCACGTGGGCGGCAAGGAATACCTCAAGTACGACGACCGGTCGCTCCGGCTCCTCCGTCTTGACCGCTTTTTGCCCGTGGCGCCGCCCGCGGGTAATGCGCCCGCATCCTATTATGTTATCGTGCCCAGGCGGGTCCGGCACCCCATGGGCATCCTCGCCACAAAGATGGAGGACGTGGTCAATGCGCGCATTGTCATTGATTCGCACAACGTGGTGGGCCGCGGCATCATCGGCTCGGCCATCCTCAACAAGAAAATGATGATCCTCGTGGATATCTATGACCTCTTTGAGGCGGCCGAGCCTGATATTTACGGCGGCGCGGACCTGTCGGTTTTCCGTGGCCGGCGCGCGCTCCTCGCCGAAGACACCCCTTTTTTCCGCACCGTGGAAGAGCGCTATCTGCGCTCCTTTGGCGTGGAGGTCGAGAGCGTGTGCGACGGCGAGGAGGCCTGGCAAAAGCTTATGGGTGCGGGCGCCCGCTACGATGTGCTGCTCACGGACATGGAAATGCCTTCCTTGAGCGGCGTTGAGCTGACGCGCAAGGTCCGGGAGTCCGCGCGCCTCAAGGGGCTGCCCGTGGTCATGCTCACCGCGCTGCAGACCGGTAAAACACTGGAAAAGAGCGCGGCCGCGGGCGCGGACGCCTGCGAGGCCAAGCTCGACAAGGAGCAGCTGCGCCGGACGCTGTCGGCCCTGCTTTCGAAAAGACAATAGCGCACGCAAGGGGACGGACATGGCGGAAAAACAGTACTCCACCTTTCTGCTCGGCACCGACCTGTTCGGCATCGACATTCTCCTGGTGCGCGAAATCAACCGCAACCTCACCATCACGCCCGTGGAGCAGGCCCCGAAATTCGTGTCCGGGCTCCTCAATCTCCGGGGGCAGATTGTGACCGTGGTGGACATGGGCGTCCGCCTCGGGCTCGCGCGCCGCGTCATGACCCCGCAGTCCCGCGTCATTGTGCTCAAGACCGCGCAGGAGCTTTTTGCCAAGCATGCGGACGAACGGCTCACGGCCGCGGCCCCCTCCGACCTTCTCGGCCTGCTGGTCGACGCTGTGGGCGACATGGTGACGGCCGATGACAAGGCCGTGGAGCCCCCGCCCGCCAATACCGGCCACGTGGCGGACATGTTTCTGACCGGGGTCATCAAGCTGGAGCGCGGCCTGGTCGGCGTGCTCGATATCGGAAAAATACTGCGTTCGTAATTATTACAGTAATACGGGAGTCCTGCCATGCTGAACAATCTGTCTATCGGCCGTCGCATCGCCTGTTCTTTCGGGCTGGCGCTCTTTGTCACACTCGCAGTCATCGTGCTGGGCCTTTTAGGAATCCGGAGCGCGGACCGTGAGCTCAAAACCATGGTCCAGCAGGGTATCCGGACCCTCGACAAGGTTTCGGACCTGCAGTTAACCATCACAAAAATCGATTTGTCGCTGTCCCAGATTGCTTCGGCGCCCACGCTGCAGCTCCGCGACGATGCGCAAAAGGAAATGGACCGCCTTTGGGAAGTGTATGGCGCGTTATACGAGGAACTGCAGGGCCGCGTCGATTCCGCGGACCAGCCCACGCTGGAAGGGGTGCAGGACGCCATCACTGCAGCCAGCCCTATGCGGAACCGCATCGTCGACCATGCCAAAAACGGGCGTATTCAGGAAGCGATTAACGCTTACGCCGGGTCGGTTGCGGAGTTCAAGAACATTTATCCCCGGGCCAAAGGTCTGATGCAGCAGATTATTTCCAGGAGCGAAAAAGACTATGCACGCCTCGAACACGCCCTTCGCGTCATCCGCACGGCCGAAATTGTGATGGGTGTTCTGGCCGTGGCGCTGTGCCTGCTGATTGGCCGCGGGTTGTATCGTGCTATTGTGGACCCGATTACAAAAAGCCTCACGTTTGCGCAGAAGATGGCGCAGGGTGACCTGACGCAAGAACTTGTGGTGGCAAATCGCGATGAAATCGGCCGTCTTACCGAGGCGCTGAATAGTATGGCGCAGAACCTCCGGAACATGTTCGCGGAGGTATCGCGCAACACGTCCGTTCTATCCACCTCGTCCGAGGAGCTTTCCGCGGTTTCCACGCAGATTGCAGGGAACGCGGAGGAGATGAACGCGCAGAGTGCGTCCGTGGCCGCGTCTTCGGAACAGGCGGCCGCTAATATCCAGGGCATCTCGGCTGCGGCCGAAGAGATGAGCGGCGGGGTCAACGTTGTGGCCACCTCCATCGAGGAAATGAGCGCGTCGCTGAACGAGGTTGCAAGGAACTGCCAGAAAGAATCGCAGATTGCATCTGCGGCCAACACGCAGGCGCGTGCCACGCAGGAGCGCATGGAACAGCTCAAGGGGGCGGCGCGTGAAATCGGCAAGGTCATTGACGTCATCAATGACATTGCGGACCAGACCAACCTGCTGGCCCTGAATGCGAGCATTGAGGCCGCGAGCGCGGGCGATGCGGGCAGGGGGTTTGCGGTGGTGGCCAACGAGGTGAAAGCGCTGGCGCGCCAGACGGGCCAGGCCACGGAGGAAATCGGCCGCCAGATTGAGACGATGCAGGGGAATACGGCGGAGGCGGTCAAGGCCATCGACGAAATCTCAAAGATTATTGAGGAAATCAATGTGATTTCACAGACCATTGTGAGTGCTGTGGAGGAGCAGAGCGCTACGGTGAACGAGATTGCAAAGACCGTGGGCGGCGCGAGTTCGGCCGCGGGCGAAATTTCGCGCAACGTGACCGAAAGTGCCAAGGGATTGTCGGAGGTGTCGGGGAACATTGAAGGGGTGAGCAAGGCGGCCCGTGAGACGGCTTCGGGTGTGGTGCAGATCAACACGAGCGCCCGTCAACTGGCCCAGCTTTCAGCCAGTCTCCAGCTCATTGTCAACCAGTTTAAAGTATAACATGCTGATTCGAACGCTCGTCGTCGACGATACGGTGCTTTTCCGGAAGCTCATTTCCGAGGCCTCCGCCGCCTTTCCAGGGGTTGAGGTGGTGGGCACGGCCGCAAGTGGCGCCATTGCGCTGAAAAAGCTGCACCAATCGCCGGTGGATCTTGTTTTGCTCGATGTGCACATGGCCGACATGGACGGCGTCCAGACCCTTGAGCACATACGGCTTGAATTTCCGGATACCGCGGTGGTCATGGTGAGCGGCGTCAGCACCCGCAGCGCGGACTCCACCATCCGCGCGCTCGAACTCAGCGCGCTCGATTTCATCCGCAAGCCCGACAGCAGTGACTACCAGGAAAACGTTTTACGGCTTCGCGAGGATTTAAAAAACGTGTTCCGCAGCCTTGAGACCCGGATGCTCACGCGCGGGTTGCGGAAATCCGCGGACGCGCCTCTGCACGACCGTCCCCTTGCAGCCCCTTCGGCAGCGCCCGGGCCGCCTCACGCGCCCGCCGTGGACCCGGCGACGTCCCACCGGCTTCCGGACACGCTTGACCTGGTGGTGCTCGGGGTGTCCACGGGCGGGCCCGAGGCGCTCTCCCGCGTCATTCCCGCTCTCCCTGCGGACCTCGGGGTGCCCGTGGTGCTGGTCCAGCATATGCCGCCCCATTTTACGCGCTCCCTGGCCGAGAGCCTCGGTAAAAAGTCGGCACTGGAGGTCGTGGAAGCCGTCTCCGACGGGGAACTGCGTCCCGGCCGGGTCTACATCGCGCCGGGCGGACAGCACCTGGTTGTGCGCGAACACCAGGGACGGCTTTACGCAATGCTTAATGCCGACCCGCCGGAAAACAGCTGCCGCCCGTCGGTGGACGTCCTGTTCCGTTCCGTGGCCGGGGCCTGCGGTGACCGCGGCGTTCTTGCCGTCATCCTCACAGGCATGGGCAGCGATGGCCTCCGCGGCGTGGAGGCGCTTAAAAAAAAGAAATGCTATTGCCTGACGCAAAACGAAGCCACCTGTGTGGTGTACGGCATGCCTCGGGCCGTGGACGACGCCCGGTTTTCCGATGAATCGCTGCCTGTCAGCGGCATGGCTGCGCGAATAACGGAAATAGTACGGCACTGTCATAAAAGGATATAAAGAACCCATGGCCAGCCTCACTGACAGCGAATTCAGGCAGCTCCGGACGTTCATTGAGCAAAGCTGCGGCATTTGTGTGGGCGATGAAAAGGCCTACCTTATTGAAAGCCGCCTCTCCGGGCTCATGGTCCAGGCGGGTTGCACCGGTTTCACCGAATTCTACCAGAAGGCCGTGGGCGACCGCACCCTCGGGCTCCGCGACAAAATCGTGGACGCCATGACCACCAACGAGACCCTCTGGTTCCGCGACACGCACCCCTTTAAGATTCTCGAAGAGGCGATCCTCCGGCCCATGGCTGACGAGATCCTTGCGGGGCGCCGCAAAAAAATCCGCATCTGGAGCGCGGCTTGCTCCACGGGCCAGGAACCCTATTCCATTGCCATGACGCTCCAGGAGTTTGCGCGGCGTCATTCTGTGCTGCCCCTCGAGTACGTGGAAATTATTGCCACTGATATTTCTCCGTCCGCGCTTTTTCTTGCGCAGGCGGGCCGGTACGACAAACTCTCCATTTCCCGTGGGCTGCCCGAGGAGATGCGGAACCGGTATTTTGAGGCCGTTGGTTCCCTCTGGGTCCTCAAGGACAACATCAAGAAGATGGTCACCTTCCGGAAGTTCAACCTGCAGGAAAGCCTCACCGGTCTGGGTCATTTCGATATTGTCTTTTGCCGTAACGTGGCCATTTATTTCTCGGAGCCTTTTAAAAAGGACCTGCTCTTGCGCCTGGCCCGGACCCTTCGGCCCGACGGCTTTCTGTTCATCGGCGCCTCGGAGTCCCTGACCCATTATACGGCGGAGTTCCTGATGATGACGATCGACAAGGGAATGTATTACCGTGTCAAACCGGAGGTTTTATAATGAAGATTCTTTCTGCGGACGATTCCGCCATGATCCGGAGGGTGATCCGGGGGGCCGTTGAAATGATCGGCCACGAGCTGGTCGAAGCGGCCGACGGGCGCGAGGCGCTCGAAATCCTTGAACTGCGCCATGCGGAAATTGGCCTCCTTCTTCTCGACTGGAATATGCCGCGCCTCGACGGGTTTTCTGTGCTGCAGAAGGTCAAGGCCGACCCTCGTTTCTCCAGGATACCGGTCATCATGGTCACCACGGAGGTCGAGCGGACCAAAGTGGTGGAGGCCATCCGTGCGGGAGCAAAGAATTATGTGATGAAGCCTTTTTCACAGGCGGACCTCGTGTCCAAGATTATGGAAACCATTGGGATGGAAACATAAGACCATGGCCAGTATCCGTGATCGCATCATCCAGCGTGTGCGCGACCTTGAGGACCTGCCCCCCGCGGGCGGTGCTTTCCTCGAGATACAGCGGCTCATTGCCGACCACCGGTCGGATGCCGCGTCGCTGGCCCGCATCGTGGAAAAGGACGTATGGCTTACCGCCAAGCTTCTTAAAATGGTCAATTCCGTCTACTTTTCCGGCCGGTACGGTGAAATCGGCAGCGTGCAGCAGGCGGTCGTGCGCCTCGGCTTTGAGCAGATATGCAAGTTCTGCCTGGCCATGCAGGTCCAGCAGATGTTTCCGCCGACCTCGTCGCTCATCGACGGCCGCGCCTTCTGGCACCATTCCATCGCCGTGGCCATGGTAACACGTGACATTGCGGAAAAGTCCCCGGTCGAGGGCGTTGATTCGGGCACGGCCTACGTGGCCGGCCTGCTGCACGACGCGGGCACGCTCATCCTTGACCGTCATTTCACCGAGGTATACCGTAAAATCCGCGAGACCGCTTCCGCCTATTCCGAGAACGTGTTCCGCATCGAACAAAAGCTCCTCGACATCGAGCATGGGGAAATCGGCGGCCTCATCCTCGAAAAATGGAAGTTCCCGGAATCCATCGTGCAGGCCGTGAACGGCCATCATTTTCCGGACCGGGCCGAGCTCGAATGGCTTCCCCTGGCCCAGCTTGTGCATCTTTCGGACTTCGCGTGCTCTGTTCTGGGCGCGGGCGAACCCGGTGACGCGCTGCCGCAGGGCTTCAGCCATGGTGCGTGGCACGATCTTAAAATCGATCCGGACCAGATCCCGCCGATTGTCGCGCAGGTCGAGGAGGAGATCGAAAAAATCAAGATCCTCCTGAATGTCGTCCGATAGGAAATGCCATGACGATCATTGTTGTCAATGCCAACCGTATCATCGAAGGGACGCTCCGGAATATTCTGGAAAGGGAGGGAACGCTGCGCAGCGTCGCGTCCGGTGACATCGAAAGGTACCTGATGCCCGCGGCGGCCGTACCCGCGGTTGCCGATGCACCGCCTGTTCCGCCTCCGAACCTGGACCATGCGCGGGCGGACATCGCTTCGATACTCGACCAGCCCGCGACAACCGTGGCCTTTACCTCGCCCGTGTTCCAGCCGGACCTTGTTTTTTACTGCCCGGGGAACAATGAACAGACGGCCGAATATGATATAGTCAAGCTGCGGAGGGCGTGTGCCTTTCGTGACGTTCCCCTTTTGGTTCTTTGTGAGCGTTCTTTCGCGCGCATGGCCCAGAACCTCGTGGCGATGGGCGCGAACGACTGGATTGCACTGCCGCTGCAACCCGAGGCGTTGCGCACTCGTGTCGGGATGGCCTTACGGCCCGTGGGTGCCAAAATGCCCATCCTCACCCGGCTCATCAACCCCTTCATTAACGCCACACTCGACCTGATGACCACCATGGCGGGTCTGCAGGTGGTGCGTCGCGACCTTTTCCTGAAAAAGGACTACCGGCTCTTCGGGGACATTTCGGGCATCATGAACTTTTCAGGTAAAATCGACGGGTCCGTGGTCGTCTCCTTCAATACGGAACTGGCCCGTGACATCGTGGCCCGCATCCTCAGCGTGCCGGATATTTCCATCAGTCCCGCAGACCTGCGCGACGGGGTCGGTGAAATCGTCAACATCATTTCCGGCAACGCCAAGGCCTCGCTCGCGGGCACGGAGTTTGGCCATGAAATCACGCTCCCGGCCGTGGTCACGGGCCAGGGGCATGAAATCCGGCACCCGTCCAATGCGCCCTGCATTGTCATCATTTTTGACGCGGGCGGACGCCCCTTTGCCGTGCAGATATGCATGGTCGTGCGAAGCTGACAAAAGGAAGGACCCCCATTATGGCGCTGCCCCTTGTTGAAATGCTCAAAGAGGCCGCCACCCTGACGTTCCGTAAAGCGCTCATGGTGGATCTTATTGTGGTCGAAGGGGAAGTGCCTGAACCCGAATGGGAGGTTTTCGGCCTCATCGGCCTGTCGGGTGACGTGAACGGGAATGTGGCGCTCTGCCTGCGCCACGAGACCGCGCGCGAGATTATCTTCCGGTTCAGCGGGGAGGAATCACAGGGACTCCCGGATATCACGGACGCCGTGGGAGAACTTGTGAACATCATCGCGGGCAACGCCAAGAGCTACCTTTCGGACAAGAACATATTCCTTTCACTGCCCGAGGTCATCCAGGGCAAGAGCGTGACCCTCGATTTCAAGAAGTACCGTGAACGGGTCGAAATCCGTTTCGCCTCGGACATCGGCCCCATGAAGATTATTTTTGTCTGCAAATAAACACGGCCCGGCAATGCGCCGGGCCGTGTTGTGGCTTTTTGAATTCTTCCGCCCTATTCCTTGCCCAGTGACAGGCTGTACCAGTACCAGACATAAATGCCTGCGCTGATATCGCTGTCCTTGATGCCGTACAAGGGGACGCTGACCGCGAACTGGTGCGGGGTTTCGGGGACGCCCACCCAGAAGCCGGGCGCAACATTGAAGTCAAAACCGCCGTTGTCGCCCAGCGCGTAGGAGGGATTCACCTCCAGGAAGGGGTAGAACCGGTCCTGGGAGAGCTTGTAGACCGGGGCCAGGCAGGCGCTGAAGGTCGGCGTCCCCATATCGAAGGTGTTAAACGAAGCGAGTGCGTTCACTTCGAGGGTCCACGTCTCCCGGTCCATGACATAATGGTATTGCGGGATGATGTCGAAGTATTCAACGTTTGCGTCCGCGCCCAATTGGAGGGCCAGAATGTGATTTTCCTTAATCTGGTAGCGGGGCATGAGCCATGAGCCGCCATAGGCGCCCGGGTCGGACTTGAGGTTGAGGGAGGCCAGGTTAACAAAGAGGTCCATATTGTCCGTGAAGCCATACCCGCCCACGATGTCCGCGTTAAGGTCCATGCCCGAACCCAGCGGCTCCAGATAGAAGAAGGGGTTGGCGGCCAGGGTTTTGGCGCCGGTCATGGTGGTCCAGGCCGTGAAGCAATAGCCGAAGGCGAGGCTGACGGAGAGCAGGCAGAGTGCAATGGCAGTGGAGAATCGTTTCATGAAAAAGGCCTCCTTTGATGGTTGAGCATTCTGACAATAATAGTATAAATCAATTTGTTTTTTCAGAGCAAGTTTTAATATAATGCACCCCGTCCGGTAAGGCCTCTTGATTTGAAGCTTTGGAATTGAAGATATTTTAAAACATGAGAACCGGCTTTTTCATGCAAATGACCGCGATGGTTGCTACGGTTCTCTTTACCGTACAAGTCCCCTTCTTTTCAGTCAGCCATGATTGCGGGCACGAGTCCTCCATCGTAGCGCATCCAGCTTATTCCGTGGATTTGACGCTACTTGATTCGGACTGCCGGTGCGATTGCCATGAACGTAAACTCCCGCTCCCGAAAGAAGATATCCCGGTGCTTTCTTCCGGAACCCATCCCCCGCTCTTGTTTCCTGCACGCGGTCCGGCGACCGGGTCGGTGTCCGGTGCGGACCCGGGCGCAGCGTCATGCCGCGCCGCGACCGCGGACCCCGCGCTTTCACACACGGCTTCCCGGCCTCTCGTCCTGCGCGTTTAGCCCCTCATTTCTTCACCCCTCTGTTAATTATCCGGTCAAGACCGGATAATTGCGCGTATGCCGGTCGTGACTCCGGTCTAAGTTTTCTGAACACGGAGAAAGTATTATGCACCCAACATCCACGCGGAAAAAGCTGACGTTTTTGCTTTTGGCGTTGCTTTTCATGTTGCCGTTAGATTCCCGTGCGCAAGAGGCGCTGACGCTGAACAGGGCTGTCGCAAACGCACTTGAACAGAATGGCGAAATCCTGGCGGCACAGAGCGAAAAGACATCGGCGCAATTGGAGTTAAACCAGGCGGCCAGACGTCCCAACCCGGAGCTTGAAGTCGAAACCGAGAATATGGGACGCGCTGCCACCCGCCTCAAACTGTCCCAACCTGTGGAACTTGGCGGCAAGCGGCAGGCCCGCATCAAGCGGGCCCGGGCTGATTCACAAAAAGCCGGCGCTGAATTCAAAATCCGTCGTGCGGCCATCCTTGCCGAGACACACCGGCGCTTTTACAAAGCACTCGGCCACCAGAAGCAGATAGAGCAAATCGACATCCTCATTCAGTTTGCGGAGACGACCCGGACTTTCATCGAAAGGCAGCTGGAAAACGGCCGGGCAGGCAAGACCGAACTTTTGCGCAGCGTGAAGGATCTTACGCTCCTGCGCATGGAACGCAACACCCTTGTCCGCGAGTATGAAAACAGCATTATTGCGCTGGGCGCCCTGTGGGGTTCCGCCCCCGGCGCAATCAAGGATATTTCAGGCGAACTGCATTTCGTTAAGCCCCCGCTCTTTCGGGACAGTCTGAAGATATATATGGAACAAAGCCCTGTGCTACAGGCCGTTCGTGCCGAAGTCGATGCGTCGAAAGCACGGGAGGCCACCCGCCGCGCTGAAGGGATACCTGGATTTTCGGTCACAGGCGGGTATCTCCGCGATAACGAAGCCCGCGATAACCGATTTGCTCTGGGCGCTATCGTGGAACTGCCGCTGTTCAACCGGAATAAGGATGCGGTCGCAGCCGCGCGGAACAGGACAGCGGCTGCCGACGGGAAAGCCGATGCTGTAAGGGACGAACTTTATGCCACTTTGATGCAGCGTTTCGGTGAAATTGACCAGCTCGAATATAAAGCCATGGAATTGAAGGAAAAGGTCATTCCCCAGACAGGGGAGGTCCTTGCGGAATTGAGAAGACTCTTTGAGGCGGGTAAAAGCAGTTATGTGGAACTCATTACCACCCAGCGCGAACTGGTGGATGCGTGGCGTGATTATCTGGCCGCGGAGACTGAAATCCGTTTGGCGTTTGCGGATATCATGGAGCTGACCGGACAACAATAATACCAACGAAGGAGCCGTTAAACATGAGAACTTTAATCATAATGATGACATTCGCCGGCGCTCTGTTTTTTATGACGGGATGCCGGGGCGAACAGGAGAAAACAGGTGAAAGCCACGAAGGTGAGACCCAAACCGCGGCGGAGCCTGATTTGTGCGTGCTTCTGACTCCCGATCAGCGCAAGGCCGTGAAAATAACGATGGGCGTTGCTTCGAGGGAACCGCTGGTACGGGAGTTGGAACTGCCGGGTAAAATAGGCCCGATTCCGGAAAACATATTGCACGTTGCCGCGCGATTTTCAGGTATTGCCACGCAATCCACCAGGAATATCGGTGAGGATGTCCGGGCCGGAGATACGCTTGCCGTCATCGAAAATAATGAGAATCTCAGTTCCTATTCAATTCTTGCCAGCCGCAACGGAACCGTGATTGAAAAACATGTTGTGCCGGGTGAATATGTCGAAGCGGGCAGAGATCTGTTTGTCATTGCGGACCTTTCAAGCGTTGCCGTGACCCTTGCAGTCTTTGGAGGGGATGCGGATATCGCTGTAAAAGGTGCGACCGCTCATGTCATGGGGTTAACAGGGGACCGGAGCGCCGTTGGAACCATTGATTACATCAGTCCTTTTCATGATGAACAGACACGTAGCCTCGCCGGCCGCATGCTCCTGTCTAATTCCAGGGGGTACTGGAAACCCGGAGCGTTTGTTCGACTCCGGATTCAGCATAAAGAACCGGTCCCGACACTGCTGGTGCCCAGTGAAGCCATTCAGCTGCTGGACGGCGTGCCGCATGTCTTTATACCGGAAACAGCGGAAGAGTTCAAAGCCCTTCCGGTGACCCTTGGCCGGAAAGGGGCCTATCAGACGGAAATAGTCAAAGGGCTTTCCGCCGGAGACTCCCTGGTGGTTGGCGGCGCGTTCGAATTAAAAGCGCAACTGGCCATCCAGCAGATGGGTGAAGGGGATGCCTGTTCCCATTAAACCCGGGACAGAATGCAGCTGAAGTGACCGTTAAAAGAAAGGTTTTTCTTATGCATAGGATTATACAAGCCGGACTCAATAATAAAATACTGGCCTTTTTTATTGTGGCCTGCATTGTTTTGGCCGGAAGTTATGCCGTCCGGACATTATCCCTGGATGCCTTTCCGGATGTTTCGGGTATTCAGGTCGAAATATTAAGCAGCAGCTCAAACCTGTCTCCTTTGGAACTGGAAAAGCAGGTAACCTATCCTGTTGAAATTGCCATGCGCGGACTTGCAGGCCTGACCAGTATACGGTCAACCACAAAATATGGTCTTTCCGTCGTTATTGTTGTTTTTAATGATAATACCAACATTTATTTTGCGCGACAGCAGGTGTTTGAAAGGTTGGCGGGAATCGCCAAGGAGTTGCCCGAAGGTGTGGAACAGCGTCTGGGGCCCATCGCCTCGGCCATGGGCGAAATTTATCACTACACGCTGACAGCACCCGCGGCCGGTTCTGACTCGGCCGGTATCCGGCAGTTGACGGAACTCAGAACGCTCCAGGACTGGATCATTACCCCGGCGCTTATGGGGGTTCCGGGCGTGAATGAAATAAATGCCTTCGGGGGATATGTCCAGGAGTATCTGGTCGAAGCCGACCCTTATAATTTGATGCAGTATCAGGTTTCCATGGATGACCTGCTTAATGCGCTTCGAGACAATAATCAGAACAGCGGCGCAGGGTTTCTGGTCACAGGACAGGAGCAGCAGATCGTCCGGGGAATCGGAAGCCTTCTGTCGCTTTCGGATATCAATGGAATCTTCATCAAGTCCCGGGACGGCGTTCCCATCCATGTCCGGGATGTGGCCGCCGTATCACTCAGCCATGCTCCCAGACAGGGGTTGGCGATGCGCCATGGCAAAGAAGAGGCAGTCGGAGGTATTGTCCTTATGCTTCGGGGGGAGAACAGCCTGGAAGTGGTGGGAAAGGTCGTTAACAAAGTCGCTGAAATAAACAATAGCACGTTGCTTCCCAAAGACGTTAAAATTACCCCCTACTATGTCCGATCCGACATGGTGAAAACCAATATCCGTACCGTTATCCGCTCCCTGATAGAAAGCGCCGTTCTGGTTGTGATTGTGCTCTATCTGCTGCTGGGAAACCTTCGAGGCGCGGCCGCGGTGCTGTTCGTGCTTCCGCTTTCCCTGTTGTTGACATTTGTCATCATGAAAGTCTTCAATATGAGCGCGAATCTGATGTCTCTCGGGGGCTTAGCCATTTCACTCGGAATGATTATCGACGCGACCATTATTCAGGTGGAAAATGTTCAACGGCATCTGCTGAAAGGGGAAGGGGAGGGCGCCCGGATTTCCACGGTGCTTAAAGCCGTGGTGGAGGTGCGCAAACCCAGTATTTACGGTGAACTGATCATTGCGTTGACCTTTATTCCCATCCTGACGCTGCAGGGCATGGAGGGCAAAATGTTCAGTCCGCTGGCGCTGACGGTGGCCATCGCCCTGATTGCCTCGTTGTTTTTATCCATCTTTGTCGTCCCCACAATCTGTCTGACGCTGCTGAAGCCGTCGGAACATGAAGAGACAAAAATCATCAGAACGGCTAAAAGACTTTATCTGCCCCTGCTGGGCTTTTGTGCGGTGCGGCCCAAATGGGTGACAGTCTTTTCGTTGCTTCTGCTGCTGGCGGCCGGCTTTACGGCCACAAAGTTCGGCAAAGAGTTCATTCCCATCATGGATGAAGGCGCTTTTGACATGGATATCCTGCTGGCGCCCGGTATTTCATTGGAGCGTTCCGCGGCCGTCTCGTTGGAAGTGGAAAAGCGTCTGATGCGTTTTCCGGAACTGGTCTCCATTGTCGGCAAAACAGGACAGACAGGGATTGCCGTTGAGGCGCGGGGCGTGGATAAGACCGGCTATGTGGGAATCCTGAAACCGAAAAAAGAGTGGACCAGCGCCGAAACAAAGGAGGAACTGTTCGAGAAGATGCGGGTCGCGCTCGCGGACATTCCCGGCATGGTTTTCAGTTTCAGCCAGCCGGTCCAGTGCCGGATCGACGAACTGGTTTCAGGAACGCGTTCCCAATTGATTGCAAAGCTTTCGGGCCCGGACATGGATGTTTTAAAGAGTAAAGCCGATGAAATAAGCGCCATTGTATCAACCGTTCGCGGTACCGCGGATGTTGTGGTTGAGAAAACCAGCGGGCAGCCTTATATCTCCATTCAATTGAATCGGGAAAAGATAGCCCGATATGGATGTTCGGTCCGCTCCGTTCTGTCGCTTGTATCCGCCGCTATCGGAGGCGAGAGCGTCACCCGCATTCAGGAAGGAAACCGGTTTACCGATGTCACGGTGCGGCTGGCCGCACAGTACCGGAATTCTCCTGAACAAATTGGCAGCCTCATGATACCGGCGGACAACGGAAGTTCCATTCCGCTCCGCGAAGTCGCGGACATTGTTGTCTCCGAAGGCCCCGTACAGATAAGCCGTGAAGACGGGAGCCGTCGAATCGGCGTTGAAGTCAATATCGCAGGTCGGGACATCGCCTCCTTTGTCGACGAAGCGGACAAGCGAATTCGTGAAAAAGTGAACCTGCCGTCAGGATACCTTCTCGTCTGGGGCGGTCAATTCGAGAACCAGCAGCAGGCCATGAAACGTTTTTTGATTATTACCCCGCTGGCGATTGCCCTCATTTTGCTGCTGCTTTATATTTCATTCAATTCTTTCCGCATGTCACTTTTAGTACTTTCGACCCTTCCTTTCGCCCTTATCGGCGGGGTCTTCGCCCTTAAATTGTCCGGCCTCTACCTTTCGGTTCCGGCATCCGTTGGGTTTATCGTGCTTTTCGGGGTATCTGTGCTGAACAGTCTTGTCCTGATATCCTATATCACGGACCTTCGAAGGATCGGTCAAAGTCGTGCCCATGCCATTACTCAGGCGTGTACCATGCGGCTTCGTCCCATCTTGATGACCGCCGCCATCACTGTTTTCAGCCTTGTGCCCATGCTTTATGCGACCGGACCGGGCTCGGAAATTCAAAAGCCATTGGCCGTGGTCGTGGTAGGCGGTCTGGTGACGGCAACGTTGGCGACGCTGCTGGTGCTTCCTTCGCTTTTTCAGTGGTTTGAATCGTCAAAAACAGAGGTCAATGAAAAAGGCAAGCATGATTAATTTAAGGTATATTTATATGGATAAATAGCGGCGATGGCAATAATATCGCACGAGGCGGGAACGAATCAGATTATTTGCAAGGAGTCATAAAATGAGCGAGCTTTACCGATTTGGCATATCACTTGAAAAACCGTTAATTGACGCCTTTGACCGACATATCCAGACCCGGCAATACCAGAACCGTTCCGAGGCCATCCGCGATCTTATCCGCGAAGAACTCGTGCGCAAGCAATGGGACGAAGGGGGGGCCGTGGCGGGCGCCATTGTCATGACGTTTGACCATCACAAACGTGACCTGGTCGCTAAAATGCTTGAAATCCAGCACGAATTCCACGAACTCATCATTTCGTCCCAGCATGTTCACCTGGACCACCATCATTGCCTCGAAATCATTGCGGTACGGGGGATTGCGCAGAAGGTTGATGCCCTGGCGCAACGCCTCAAATCCATGGTCGGGGTCAAACATGTCAGCCTGACCATTGCCCCGGCCAGTGGCCACCTTTGCGGGCGCAATCCGGAAAAGCACGCGCATTAATTCCGTGTTACGTCCTCAGATTCTTTTATCTTCACTTATGATTGACATTAATTTGCATAAATGCTATATTTAGACCATATATGTCACAGCTGCTGCGATATTTAGACCAGTTCAGTCATAGCTACTTCCTTTTTGGGCCAAGAGGGACAGGTAAATCCACCTGGTTACAGCAAGGATATCCAGATGCTGCCCGAATCGATTTATTAGATACGGCATTACAAAGACAATATCTGTCTCATCCGGAAAGATTAAGGGACTTTCTTGCTGCGAATAAAGATTGTAAGACAATTATTATTGATGAAATACAACGTGTTCCGCAGATGCTGTCTGTTGTTCACCAACAGATGGAGTTAAACAAATCACTGCAGTTTATTCTAACAGGTTCCAGCGCCCGAAAGCTTAAAAAGGAAGGGGTTGATCTCCTGGCGGGGCGGGCTATTGTCCGGCATATGCATCCGTTTATGGCCGCTGAAATGGGCCCGTTCTTTAATCTTGAACTGAGCCTGCAGGCAGGAATGGTGCCTCTGGTGCGGATGTCGGAGTTTCCGGATAAAACGCTCCGGGGCTACATTGATTTATATCTGGAACAGGAGGTCAAGGCAGAAGGCATCGTGAGACAGCTGGATGTTTTCACCCGTTTTCTGGAGGTACTGACCTTTTCTCAGGGGCAGGTTATTAACGTTGCGACCATTGCCCGCGATTGTATGGTTTCGCGCAATACCGTTGAATCTTATATCACAATTTTAGAAGACCTGTTGCTTGCGGTCCGAATCCCGGTTTTCAGCAAAAGGGCTAAACGGGTGCTGGTAGCCCATAAAAAATTCTTCTTTTTTGATTGCGGTGTGTACCAGTCATTACGGCCGGCCGGTCCTATTGATCAGCCTTCAGAGATAGCAGGTCCCTCGCTTGAAGGACTGGTTATGCAGCATTTGCGCGCCTGGATGGACTATCGGGACACACGGATGCAGATGTATTTCTGGCGCACGCTTTCGGGCAGTGAAGTGGATTTTGTCCTGTATGGCGATGAAGGATTTTATGCCATTGAAGTTAAAAACAGCCGATTTATCAGACCTGAAGATTTACGCGGACTGAAATCATTCAGACAGGACTATCCCGAAGCCAAAACATGGTTTCTTTACCGGGGCGAAGAAAAGACCGACAGGGACGGTATTTGCTGCATGCCGGTCAAAGGATTTCTGGAAAAGCTGGTGCCGAAGAGCAATCTGCCCTGCTGAGTTCTTTCCGAAAAACACAAGCATTAATCAACGTAGATTAGGCACTTAGGTGTTGCGCCAAAATAAACATGCCATATTAATCATGAATAAGTTATTTTATTGGCATGGTGATGGATACAAAGCTGGAAAGTGTTATAGTTGAAAAATATGTTTCAATTTCAGGTGAGTTCAATGAGCGAGGCCGT
>JAZDKP010000162.1:0-29090 GCA_043802925.1 Fibrobacterota bacterium
GGCTTCTCCAGTATAACCGCGGCTTTCAGACAAGCGTTACGGTATGCCATCCTATTCCAAAAACTGCTTCCACTGAATTCGCCTGATTAATTTTAATCATTACACACAGTAGCGCGCTGGTGAAAATATTTCTAATGCGCACAAAATCAGATATATGTAATTTATTATCAAAACTGGTATCTTTATTGTATGTTACTATTTCCGATGCCCAAAAGCCTCACCTTCAGGTTGACCCTGACCATCTTCCTGGCCTTTGCCCTCCTCATCCTCCTGAGCGGCGCGGTCATCAACCGCTATCTCCAGCAGGAACTGCGCGGCCTGCTGGTGAAGAGGATGGACGCCATTTCAAATTCCGTGGCCGCGGAATTCAGCGGCCCCATCGCGGATTATCTGATGGAATCCGAGGAAGGAAGCCCTTTTCTTGCGTCCGCTGCCGGACGACTGATGAAGAAGCGGGACATGTTCTCCCTGGTCGAAATCACCATTATAGACACCGCCGCCCGTGTGCTGGCCTCCACGCGAAAAGAAAAACAGTTTCACACCCCTTATTACCCGCTCTTGACCGATTCAGCCGGACAGGCGCAACTGCGGCTCGGCCATTCCCATTCCACACGTATATACAAAGTGAACGGACTGCCATTTATGACCGTTTATATGCCGTTGACAGGGACCGGAGGCATCAAAGCCGCCATGGCGATTGAAGCGAGCGCGGATTATTTTAAGATTCTCAAACGCATCAACCGGCTCCTTATAACCGCGCTGGCCCTGCTCGCAGCGACCTCGCTCCTGTTCGCTTACCTGGCGTCGCGGCTCATCTCACGGCCCATCCTGGCCCTGGCAAAAACAGCTGCGGACATCGGGGCCGGAAAGCTCGGACTGACCGCACCGGTGCGGGGCGCGGACGAAATCGGCCGTCTCACGGCGTCCATCAACACCATGAGCCTCCAGCTCCAGCTTGACCGCAAGCTGCTGGACGCAAAAATCGCCTCCCTGACCGTGCTGGCGGGCGGGGTGGCGCACGAGGTCCGCAATCCATTGAACGGCATCAATCTCTATGTCGACCTGCTGGAACGGAAAATAACCGGCCATGAGCAGATTGAATTCTGCGCAAAAATAAAAAAGGAAATCCGCTCCATCAACCTGATTGTGACCCAGCTGCTGGACTATACAAAACCCATGGAACTCAAAATACAGGACGTGCCGCTCAAACAATTTCTGGACAAAGCTGCCGACCATTTCGCTCCTCTGGTTTTCACTGCGCATTTTGACCCCCCGCTCAGGGTCAACGTGGACGAATTCCGCTTTCAGCAGGTTGTCGACAACCTGATCCGCAACGCATTCGATGAAACGGGCGCAACGGGCCGGGTGCTGGTCAACGCGTCGCGCCAGCAAGGCATGATCAAAATCGCCATTTTTAACACGGGCGGAAAAATCCGCGAAGAGGACAAGCACCGTATTTTTGATCCGTTCTTTACGACCAAAGCGCAGGGCACGGGCCTGGGCCTGGCCATCAGCCGGAAAATCATTGAAACCCACGGGGGCACGCTCGAACTTCGCGATTCCGACAACCCGTCTTTTTCCACGGTCGCGGAAATCATTTTTAAGGAGGCCCATCATGTCGAAAATATTCATCGTGGATGACCAGGCGGCCACCCGCGAATCGCTGTTGCTGGCCGTGGCGGGTTTAGGGCACGAAGGCCACGCTTTCCCTTCGGGCCAACCCGCGCTCGAGATGTACCGGACCGTGCGCGCGGATCTGGTCATCAGCGACGTCCGGATGCCGGGACTCGACGGGTTCGGACTCCTGCGCGCAGTCAAAAACCTCGACCCCTCCGCCGCATTTATCATGATGACGGCCTACAGCTCCATCGAGGACGCGGTCTCTGCCATGAAGTTGGGCGCAACGGACTACATCGCCAAGCCCTTTGACCTGCGTGAAATTGAAGCCAAAATACGAAAGATTCTGGAAAGCAGCGAAAAATCTTCCTCCCCTGCGGATCCGGTAGACGGATTCCGGTTCGACGGTTTTTTGAGCCGGAACAAGGCCATGCAGCAGGTTTATGACATGGTACGCAAGGCGGCGCAAAACCGGTCGAGTGTGTTCATTCGCGGCGAAAGCGGGACCGGAAAAGAGCTCATTGCGCGGGCCATCCACATGAACGGCCCGGAACCCGGCCGCAAGCCCTTCATAAAAGTCAATTGCGCGGCCCTGGCCGAAGGCGTGCTCGAAAGCGAGCTTTTTGGCCATGAACAAGGTTCTTTTACCGGCGCGCTCGCGCTGCGTCAAGGTAAATTCGAATCCGCCAACAACGGCACGCGGTTTCTCGATGAAATCGGCGACATCCCGCTCAGCACGCAGGTCAAACTGCTGCGCGTACTCCAGGAAAAGGAATTTGAGCGCGTCGGCGGCAACGAACCCATCAAGGTGGATGTCCGCATCATCACAGCCACCAACAAGGACCTCGAAAGCCTCGTCCAGACCGGTGCGTTCCGTGAAGATCTCTTTTACCGCCTCAACGTCATTCCAATGACCCTGCCCCCGTTGCGCGAACGGCCCGAAGACGTGCCGGACCTCGCGCACTATTTCGCCGAAAAAAACAAGGACGGAAGCCCTGTGGGCCCGGTCACCTGTTCCCCAGAACTGCTTGAGACGCTGCAGGCCTATGCCTGGCCCGGCAATGTCCGGGAACTGGAAAATCTGGTGGAGCGCATGACCGTCCTGGCCTCCGAACCCCTGCTGACGCCTGAATCGCTGCCCCCCGAGGTCCGCTCCAAAATGGCATCGCGGCCGACCCGGGAAAAAGATTCCTTCACCGAACGCGCCACGAATTACGAAAAGCAGCTCATCGAAGAAGCGCTGCAGAAAACAGGACGCTGCCAGGTCGAAGCTGCGCGTCAACTGAACATGGACCGCAGCACGCTCCGGTATAAGATGAAAAAATACGGCCTTCTCCCATGACACGGACCCTGTTGCTCTGCCTCGGACTGTTTGTTTCCGCAGCCCCGGCTGCGCTTCCGGATTCGCTGCTCCGGGTGCGCGATTCACTGCTGGCGGAGCTGAAGCGCACCGAAAACGGCGACTACTCACGGACAAAAGAGCTTTCCGAAAAGCTCAACGCCCTGGAAAAAAAGGCGACCCCGGTTCCGCAGGGCCGCGCGGAGAACATGGACGTGCCACCTCAGGACCTTTTCCAGCTCCAGGCGCTTCACGTCGTGCTGAAAGCGCGTCTTCAGAAGTGCGAAGCGCAACAGGATTCACTGATGGGCTTTTTGACCGAGCTTCATTTTAAACGGGAAGGTGCTTTCCCGGAAAATCGCGGCAGTTTTGGCGCGGATCCGCGCGAAAACATGCGGGAAGCGCCCTGGATGCGAAACCCGGACATTGAAAAGCAGAAAACCGTGACCGTGCAGCGCATCGACTCCCTTAAAACTGAAATAAAATCCCTGACGCGGCAGATGGAGGCCAACAAGGCCCTCATCCAATCCCAACTGAAAGGCGGACAGCCATGAAACAAGCGTCCCTTCTTATCCTTGCGCTCTGTTACAGCGCACTGTCCGGCGCAGTCCTGAACAAGGAAAGCCTGTCACTCGAATATGGTAAAAAATATGATTCGAATATCATCCTTCCCGATTCCGCGACCGGCAAGTCCGCGCTTGTGAGCAACCTCGCGGTCCGCCCGGCGCTGCTGCTGCAGCTCAATCCCTCCACCATGCTCCGTTCCGAGGTTGAGCTCTCCGCGGAAGAAGAGGATGCGTTCCCCGATAACGCGGTGATGCGCGCCGGAGTCACGCTGACCGGCCGGCATCTCCTGTCACATCTGACCATGGCGGGTTTCCACGCCGCGGCCCAGAAAAGCGTTTCCGACAACCGCTATTACGCAACAGAGGATGTCCGCATGGCCCTGACTCTGGGCCGTTATCTGGACCCCCTCACAAACCTCGAGGCAAACCTGACCGGGAGCCAAAAGACTTTTCCCACGCTCTACCGCAACAGCATCACGGACCGCGCCAAACGGAGCTATTATTACGACTACCGCGAATTTGAAGCGGAGTTGACCGGAAACCGGCTTCAATCGGATTGGCTGACCCTTTTCGCGGAACTTAACGGAACCTGCCGCGATTACTATAACGACACGCATGATTCGGACTATGTGGGATATCGGCCGGTCATCAATTACATCAACATCGGCGGGGACACCGTATACTATTCTCCGGAAGACACGGCCATTCCGCTTTACGCCCCCAATATTCATCAAAAAGACCAGTCGCTCACGTTCTCCCTTTCCGCTTCGCTGACACCCCTGTCCGGATTCACCCTGACCCCCCGGTTCACCGCCCGCGCGCTTTTTTCAAACGACGCCTATTTTAATGCCCGCACTTATTCCGCCGGGCTTTTCCTGCGCTGGCGCAGGGCCGCTTCCAGCATACGGGCCAACTACGATATTCTGCAGGACCGGTACCCGGACCGCCCGAACGATGATGACGGCCGTATAGAGACCATGCAAACCGCGGGATTGACCTACGGATACAATGTCACGGCCGACCTGCAGCTTCAATGCAGTTATGTTCTGAGGTCGTTCAATTCCACGGCTGATTTTGACGATTACATCAAGAAGGTGATCGGGGTTTCACTCTCTTGGTCGCGGTGACCCCGGCCTGATAGAACTTAATCAGCTTATCATAATTTCTTATCTTTCCCCGCTCTTCCGCACATCCATTCGTTTGGCTAACCGCCTGATAAATCAGTTGTTCGTGTCCTGGCACGCCCTTTGAGATATCCATGTTAAGAGTGCTGACATGCGGTTGCATGAAGCGAAACGGAACCCAAAAGGAGGATACCATGAAAAAAACCATCACCATCCTGGCCACGCTGGCGTTGGCCGCATTTGCGGTTGCTGCAACCGGTCCGGGCACAGAATCCGGCACAGGCGAAACCATCCAGGTGTGGGAGCAGAACCAGACCAGCCTCAAGACCTGCGCGGAACAGCAGATTCAGCTTCAAGACCAGATTAAGACCCTCGAGCAGGCCAAATTACAGGCTTCCACGGACGTGGAAAAAACGCAGATTCAGGGCCAGATTGAAGCAAAGACGCAGGAGCTGACGCAGGCCCAGACCCGCTACACCAACATGCTCGCCAACCACCGTGCCTACAAGTATGAATGGGTCGATGCCAACGGCGACGGTAAAAACGACAACGTGTCCGGCAGTGTCGAAGGCGACGCCAAGTCTTACATGTACAAGAACGGCAACGGATACGGATACGGCTTCGTGGACGGCAACAGCGACGGCATCAATGACAATTTCATCGACGCCGACAATGACGGCAAATGCGACACGGACGCCGCCATGCTCAAAACCCGCACGCAGAGCCGCGACAAGGTCAAGGGCAAGAGCCAGCACGGCGACCATAACAAGGTCCAGGACCGCGATCAGCTCCGTGGCGACAGATAAGCGAAAACCGTTGGAATAGGTGCGAGGCAGGCAGGGGGAGTTCCTCTGCCTGCCGGTTTTATTAATAAGGAGAGACGCGCATGAAAAAGTTCATCTGCCTTCTGGCCGTTCTTGCGGCCTTCTCGACCGGTTTTACCCAAGGCGGCACGGCCGACACCACCGGCGTTATTGTTGGAACGGTCTATGATTCCCTCACGCAGGACCCGGTCGAGAACGCCATGGTTGTCTTAAGCCTTTATCTGCTCAACCCGAAAATAATCGATACGGCATTTACGGACGCGGACGGAGCGTTCGCGTTTGACAGCCTTGTAACCGGGCGGCGGAACGCTTATAACCTGAGCGTCAGCGCCGACAGTTTTGCCGCGGCCCTGAAGACCAACATCACTCTCACCGCGGGCCAGACCGATACCGTGGACATCGCCCTTCTCCCGCCCGACTCAACGCCCCCCGCAATCCTGCCCATGGGCGCCTTCACTGGCACCATTCAGGATTCCCTGACCGGCGGGGTTTTAAATAACGCCCTGGTATTGCTCAGCGTACGGGAAGGGTTGACATGGAAGGCCATGGATTCCACCGTCTCCAATACAAGCGGCATCTACCGTTTTGACAGCGTTCCCGCCTCGGCCCTGCTCCGGTACGCGATCAGCGTCTCGGCAGCCGGGTATGTGCCCAAGAGCGTAAACAACATGTACGCTGACAGCGGCGTCACAGACACGGCGAATTTCCTCTTAACATCCATGGACACCTCCAATAGCTGGCTGTTGTATGGAACAATAACCGCGGACTCCGCCACGGGCGCGGCGCTGGCCGGTGTGGCCGTTGTGGTGATACAGAAGAGCGGCACCGAGTACCGCTATTCCGCAATCACGGACAACCAGGGCCGTTATGCTGTGACCATCATGGACCTCAGCCGGAGCTACCAGATTACCGCGACGCTGGACGGGTACCTCACAAAAGACACGACCCTGCAAATCTCCACGGATTCCTCGCGTGTAAACCTCGTGCTCCACCATGACACTGCGACAACAGAAATCCGGGGGGGTCGGGTCGAAGCTTCTGTCCGCAGTAACCTCCTGCGCGTCACGCCCAATCCCGCCCGCACTTCGCTTTCAATCGCGTTGCTGAATCCCGCGCAGGGACGCATCCGGGTTGCCCTGTATGGCCCGGACGGCCGTCTTGTCCGTAAACTGGCCGAAGGTATAGCGCCAGCCGGAATCAATGCGTTCAATTCCTCTGTAATGGAACTGCCCGGTGGGGTTTATTTCATCCGTGCGGACATGGCCGGGCAACGGCTGACAAAAAAAGTGATCCTGCAGAGATAAGGCACCCGGCGCATTCTCCATGCGTTGGATAAATTTGGGCAGGGGGTGGGAATCTCCCCTGCCTTTTTCTTTGTGCCTGATTAAAAATTATCTTTAAAGATGAATATTAACCAGACAATGACGGTGTCCCCCTGTTTTTGGCTTAAAATGACGGGCCCGGGAGTGAGCACGGACATTGCTTAATAATAATCAGTTTTAACGGAGGTGATTGATGCGTATCCTTACGGCCACCGCGCTTTTTCTGCTGACCGCCTTCTTTTTCATGGCCACGGCCGAAAACAAAGCGGCCGCGCCGGAATACGGTTACCAGCTCTCGCTTGATAACAACACGGGTGTGACGCAAACCTACGGCACCGGCCAGGTAACGCAAACCACGCCCGACACGCTGAACAAAGACCAGGCTCTGGGCTCCGGCGATGCGCTCCGCCAGCGCGAAGGGCACCGGAACACGCACGGACAACATGGCGCCATAATCGACAGAGGCCAGTCGCCCCACACACATTGACATTACATTTGAATCAACGCCGCACCAGTAAAGAGGCTGTATGAAACAACGGGTGATCGCCCTTCTGGCCATGAGTGCCGCCCTGGCCGCGGCCCAGTTCACCAATCTTCAGCTGACCGGCAATGGATACTACAACGGAGAACCGTCCATTACTGTCAATGCAGCAACGGTCGGCATTGTCTACGAATCGTTCGAGTTTGGCAATGACGAAATCATGCTGCTTGCGTCCGCGGACAATGGAAACACCTTTACCGCGCCGGTCCGCATCACCAGCAATGACAGCGCTTCATGGCGGCCCAAAGTCGCGGTCAATGACGGATACGACATCGTCTGGGAGGACCGCCGCACCGGAAAGCGCGAAGTTTTCTATTCGCGCTGTGAAAACGGGATCCCGGGCCCGGCGCTCAAAGTCAGCGACGGCAATGTCTATTCCGCGTTTCCCGCGCTCGCGGCAAACGGAAACGACCTGTTCATCACCTGGGAGGACGCTCGGGACGGTAATGATGAAATCTATTTCCGGAAAAAAGTTTCTGGCGCCTGGTCGGCCGAAAAGCGACTGACCGCAAACGACAGCACCTCCTGGGGCGCAGATATCGCTTTTGACGCTTCAACGCAAAAGCTGCATGTTGTCTTTTTCGATTACCGGACCGGCAATGACGAAGTCTATTACCTCTCCTCCGCCGACCTCGGCGAAACCTGGAGCGCGCCCGTCAATCTCAGCAATGACGCGGCCAATTCGTGGGAACCCCGCGTGGCCGTCTTTGGCGGAAAGACTGCGGTAGTCTGGTATTCGTGGGACAATTCAACCACTTCATACGAAGTCTATTTTTCCGAAAACACCGATGGAACCGGCTTTTCCGCACCGCAGCGCATCAGCAACCCGGGCGCGGACTCCAAGTGCCCCTCTATTGCCATGGACGCGGGCGCCACAATCGCAACCTGGGAGGATTACCAGGACGGCAACGATGAAATCTACGCGGTGCGCAAGCCGCATTCGGAAAGCATCTGGTACCAGCGCCGCGTCACCGCGGACAATTCGGACTCATTCGGCGCGGATGTGGCCCTGACCGGAAGTGATCTGCTTTTAACCTGGTTCGATTACCGAACCGCCGTGGACCAGATTTGGTTTGCAAAAGGGGCGGCCACCGATGTGGACCCGGTTGAACAACTCACGTTGCCGTCTTCGAAGTGCCTCCGCCTGTCTGCATCGCCCAACCCCTTTACCGGCTCGGTCCGCCTCACGGTTTCACTGCCGGCTGAAATTTACAAGGATGGAACAAGGCTGAACGTCTGGAACGCAGCAGGCCGGCTTGTCTACAGCACGCCTCTTTCGGCTTCAACCGCTTCACAAACTATTGACTGGACCGCTGCAGGCCTTTCGAACGGCTTTTATTTTGTCAAAGCCCTTGTGGGCCGGGAACAGGCCTCCTCACGCATCATCCTGATACGCTGACGCACACGATCCCTGCCGCCCGATCAAAAGCTATCCTTTGCAGTCTTGACTCAAACCATCTATTTTTTAGGCAAACAGGACACGGTGCAGAGGGTCGAAGAACTTCTTGTTGACGACTCAAAGAACGATAAAGTCCATGTGTAAAGCTGTTCCCGGCATTCTTTTTGCCATTTTTCTGTTCGCCGCCCCCCTCTCCGCGGCGCGCACCTATACGGTCCTCCCCGGCCACCCGCGCATTTATCTCCGTTCCACCCCGTGGAGCGGAGGGCTCACGGTCGCTGAATTCAAGGCCCGCAACGTGGATCCCCGCTTCACCGAAACCGTGGCCCTGCTGCACGCCTCCTCCCCCTCGGGCGTCAAAACCACCGATATCCTCGACCTCTGCGCGCTTTACTTCCTGACCGACAGCGCCCGCTACCGCGATTCCGCGCTGGCGCAGGCGCGCATTCTCACGCTCACGGGCATGGACAACACAAGCGAGACCGAGATCATGGGCGATGTTGCGGTCCTGTACGACTGGCTCTACAACGAGCTTTCCCTCTCCGATAAGGCCACGCTCCGGACGAACCTGAAAAACATGGCAAACGCCATCACCGCCTATCTGGCGACCGCGCATTACAACACCGCATACGGTACGCGGACAGCAAGCTACCATCTCTACCATTCCCGCACCTACGGCTGCCTGAAGGGGCTCACGCTGACGGGCCTTGCGCTTAAAAACGACGATAGTGCGGCCGACGGTTACCTAACGCAGGCGCTCGCACTCTGGGACAGCGTGGTCGTACCCGCGAACGCGCTTTCGGGCGGCGCGCTCACGGGCGGCTTCGGGTACCATGGATACCACGCTTATTTTGATATCCTCTGCGCGCTTCACGCCTGGAAGAGCGCCGCGAGCCTGGACCTCTTTGCTGAGGACGCGAACCTGTCCGCGCCCTGGCTCCGTGACCGCGGCCTTTACATGATCTACGCGTCGAATCCGCGCGAACAGACGTGGCTTAAAGAAGACGACATGTGGCCCTCGTGGATACGACTCGGACCCCAGGCGCGCGCCATGGCCGCCATGGCGGAACGCGCCTTTCCGGACGGCGCGCTCGGCGCGTTTGACGCTAAAATCACACTCGATTGTGGTGTGGGGTCCAATTGCCAGAATGTCACGGAAAGCGCACGACCCTATGCCTACCTCGTATTCAAGGACACCGCCGCGCCAATGACGGACTATTCAGCGCTGCCCACGGCCAAAATGTTCGGTCCGCTGGGGTTGGGCTACTGCTTTCTCAGGAACGGCTGGGCGGACAACGATGTCTCCATCTTCTACCGTTGCGGCGACCATCTCGAGGACCACGGCAACTACACGCAAGGCTCCTTCACCCTTGCCCGCGGCAAACCCCTCGTCATTCACGGGGGCGCTTACTTCGCCTTCGGGGACGACCACCATAACAACTACTACCAACAGGCCGTCTCGACCAACAGCGTCATCTTTGGGCCGGGATACAAGCAGAACCACCCGTCTTATCAATTGTCCCCGGACACCGCGTCGTTCAACTGGTTCCGGCTCAACCGCGGGCTTGAGACCGGCGATATCCTTGATTTTGAGGCGAGCACCGATTATGACTATATCCAATCCGATGTGACCGCGGCCTGGGCCCCTTCGCAGGTCACGAATTACCGGAGACACCTGCTTTTTATCGACAAGAAATTCCTGGTCGTTTTCGACGACATCCTTTCGGCATCGGACACGGTCAAATACCTCCTGCACTCCGTGAACATGCCCGCGGTAAACGGCGCGCTCGTGACCGTTACGGACACAATCAAGCTCTGGCAGAAGACGCTGCTGCCTCTGCTCCCGGTCATCCAGACCGTGGGCGGAATTGGGAAAGAATACTGGTTTGCGGACTCAAACCGCGTTCCAAGCGGCGCGGACTACGATTCATTTTTGCTGAACCCGAAGTCGCGGGCGGCGCTGCACACCGGCGCCTGGCGCATCGAAATTCCGCAACGCGCTGCGGGCCGCATCGTTTACATGAATGTGATTTACGCGGGCAACGAAACGGAAACCGGCTTTCCGGACAACCCCGTGCTGTCAACCGACAACGACAGCGTAAAGCAGGTGACACTCGGAGCGCGTACCGCGACATTCCGGAAACAGGCGGACAACATGTTCCGTTTCGAAGGGCTGTCGAGCCGTTTGGAAAAAACCACACTCGCCGTCCCGCGGCTATCGTTCTCCATTTCGCCGAACCCCTTTACGGGCCGCACAGCCCTTTCTCTCCTGCTGCCCGCCCCGGTCCGCGACTGCCGCGTTGAGGTGTACAACACGCGCGGCCAACGCGTCCGCGAACTCTTTCGCGGCGCGCTTGCAGCAGGCCCCCGCACCCTCGCCTGGGACGGCGCGGATGCATCGGGCCGTCACGCGGCTGCGGGTGTTTATCTGATCCAGATCACGCTCGACCGCTCCCTATATGTCCGCAAAGTGCACTTGGTAAAATGACGCACAGTTCGATTGTGCAACCCCCCCCGCAGCGTATATATTTCAATTATATTATCCGTTATTTTTTACGAAAGGTCTCATAATGAAGCTGTTTCTCATTTTATCAGGTCTGGCGCTTCTTATTCTCTCAGGGTGCGCGCCCTACAGCCAGTTAAAGCCCGAGCCCCTGCTTTCGCCGCTTGAACAGGGCTTTCTTGAGCTCAAGAACGGTGAAAAAGAATTCAAACTGAAACCGGACAACAAGTACTATGTCGTTTTTCCCGCGCCTGCGGAGAACAATTTCTACCTTGTCCTCGACCTTCCAGAGAAAAGGAAGGTCGAAATCGCGTTAACTTCCTCGCTGACCGATGAAAAGACCGTAGGACCGCTCATCGCGGATGCGGCCGCGGCAGTGCCCGACCAAATCGTGTACCCGGTCAACGCAGGCGCCCCGTTTTACTGGCTCATCAACCGTGTGCCAGCCGAAATGATGCTCACCCTCAAGTATCGCTATGTTCCGCAGTGGCGTTTCAAGTTCGAAAACAAACACGCGGAATACATGAGCATTTACGAGAAGAATCGGGTGGACCGCAAGTCCTACCTCGAACTGGGGACCGGCTTCCATTTCAACAATTTCAACTTCAAATCCTTCATCGACACGGTTTCACACCGCGAGGCTGCGCTTAAGAAAATGCACCTGGAACTCATCGAGCTCGACAAACTTTTCCCCTCCTCCATCCGCAACTCCACGGACAAAGCCTACCAGGACTACCAGTTCCTCAAAATGAACCTCGAGGACGAACTCGACTTCCAGGCCCGATACCTCCTCGTACTGAGGTTCTTTGACCGGGAAAACGACTGCCGCGGGAACATTCTCGGGTTCCTCGATGGAACCGAATATTTTACGCAGTATTTTCAGAAAAAGAACCTTCTGCCAGCCAATGTCCTGACCGAAAGCCGCGGAGTGCTCGAGACTCGGTTGAAAGAGATTCTCCCCCATTACGAGCGCCTCTTTGCAGCCAAAACCGACGACACGCCGCTCGATTCTCAGGCTTTCCGCCTGCAGGCCCTTTCAAAAGTCCTGGGGCTGTACGAGGCGGCCGGCTTCCCGCCCCCGCAGGAGATGAACGACCTGGTCCGCTTTGCCCCGGACTACGACACCAAAAGCCGCGCCTTTGCCGCGGCCCAGGCGGCGCTCAAAGGCACTCACCAGTCAGTCAAGGATTCGAAGGGCATGCCAGCCGATGACTTTTTCCCCGGCGTCATTGCCAAGGCCGGGGCCGCGCAGGCCCTGCTCCCCGCGCCGCTCGACGCTTCGTACGGCAAATTCATGGAACAAGCCTGCGCCATCAAGTTGAACCAGGACATCGAGCAGCTCCGCATGAAGGCGGTCAAGGCCATGGAGCTTTACCGCCAGTCCGACGCCCTGGTGCGGCAATTGAACGCGCTTAAACTCCAGAAGGACTATCCCGGCATGCTCGCGCTGCTCAAGCAGACGCCCCAGCCCGACTTCATTCTCGACAAGTACGCGGAACTTGACACCCTCTCCATCAACGGGCAGGCCGGGAATGTCCGCGCCGCGCTCGCGGGCATGGAATGGGCAAGGGCCGAAAGCGGTCTCTCCCGCCTCCACCAGGACAAGATTTTTCTGAACCCGCAGAAAGCTTTGCCCGTCAAGGCGGCGCTGGTGTCGGACCTCGAGGACGCCCTGTACAACAAGGTCGACGCGCTCACGCGCGAAAAAGTCGATAAGTTCTGCATTGAAAAAGCGGGCACGGTCGAAAATGTGGACTCGCTTTACATGGACTCGGTTTTTCTGCCCGCCTATGACATCACCTTTTCCTCGGGCACAAAAAACGATCTTCTTCAGCGCAAGACCGAACTGATTGCGCACCTTGCCAAGCTCAAGGAAAACGAGTTTCCGGTCAAGGCCATCAAGCTGCTCTACGACGTGTTCACCAAAAACCCGGACGACAGCGGGGTGCTCAAGTGCCGCGCCATCGTGGCGCACAGCAAACATTTCACGGGCGTGGACAAGGAAGTCTCCCTGCGCGTGGCCGAGTGCAACCCGCTCGTACCCAAAAGTGTGTCCAAGCCAACCGACTACCGCCGCATCTTTGTGCTCCCGGTCACGGACAACCGTACGGGCAAAAACCGCTACCTGCTCCGCATCAATGTCAAGGTCCCCTCGGACGCCAAGTTCCCGGTCTTTGACGTGAACCTGCGCCTCCCGCGTGAAATTGCGGCCAACGCGGCCGAAAACCAGTGGTACGAAAAGCTCACGCTGAACGGCAAGCCGCTCAAGAACGAAGGTCGCTTTACCATCTCCGCGCCCACGGCCGCGAACAACTACGAATGCCAAATCACGCCTGTGCAAATGGCCAAGGACAACGAGAATATCCTCGAGGTCGTCTTTGAGCACCGTTCGTTCAAAGTGCACAACGTGAGCGTCATGGTCCAGAAACCCATTATCAAGAAAAACTAAAGGCTCTTTTGTCCAAAGCATAAGGAAACAAAACACATGAAAAAGAAAAGCCTCATCCCCGTCTCCGTGCTCCTGCTGCCCGCGGCCGCGGGCCTCGTCTATTACTTCATGTTCATGAAAAACCTGAACGACCGGATTGTCATCCCCTACATCTCTCACCAGAAACCGCGCATTGACCCACATGTTCCGGGCGCCGTGCCCCTGTCGTCCAAACTCGACGAGGTCCTCTTTGACGGCCTTTTTAACGTGTCCGCAAACAAGAGCGGTATTGTGTACGAGGACGGGCTCGGCGAATTCATGGGCATCGATAACAACGCCGTGGTCTCGGTGCGGCTCAAGGCCAACCGCAAATGGCACAGCAGCTGGGCCGTGTCCATGGAAAAGAAAAAGATAACGGTCACCCCGCGCGAGGCCGCGCTTTTCACCGCCAAGGACCTCAAGTTCACCCTGCGCCGTATCCAGAGCCTCGGCAGCCTGTCGCCCGACTACATCCTGGTCTCCCAGGCGGTCAAGGACTTCGACTTTTCGGGCCCGGACGAAAACGGGGAAATCAAGCTCCAGTTCGGCCGCGACCGCATCTGGTCCGAAGGCGACATCAAGGAGGTCCTTTCGTTCAAGGTCCTGCCCGGCACCTCGGAGATGAACGCGGCCGAATACACCGTGGGCACGGGCCCGTTCCCCAAGGCAGGCGAATTCGAGGAAAACCTCTTTTTCAAAAAGATGCCCGAGGGAATCGCAAACATCGGAAACGTGATCCTCCGCCCCTTCATTGACAACAGCACCTTCACCACTGAGCTCCGCAACGGCAACATCAATGTGCTGCTCACCACCCCCTGTGGCTCGGTCTCACCCATCCTGGGCGACTCGCTCCGCTTCTTCTGCAAATCCAACATCAGCAACACCTTCTTCGCCCTCTTTTACAACACCGAACGGCTCGACCTGGCCCGGCGCCAGGCGCTTCGCCGGCTTATTGACAATAAAAAAATTCTGTCGCGCTTTTTTAAAATGGGCACCGCGCAGCAGCGCCACGTCATCAATTACAAAGGCGCCAACGACAACTACGGCGACTACCTGAACTTCAGCGTCTTTCCGGCCTCCTCCTATTATGTGGAAGAGAAAATAGTGACCCCGCTGAACGATTCGCTCCCCGCAGACCTCTCCCTCTTCACCGACACGCTCCGCATCAAGACCTGCACCAACAACGACTACCGCGAGGAACTGTCCGAACTCGTGGCCATCCTGAACGACCCCACAGTGGGCATGGGCAAAATACGGGCCACGGCTGTGTCAAACGACGAGATTGCGCGCGGCGAATACGATGCGGTACTGGTGCCCGTCTCCGGCTACCGGAGCAACTTCCTCTTCGACCTCTACACCGTCTTCCTCCGCGAGCCCGACTTCAACGCAAGTCGCATCAACCTCCAGACCCAGCTCAACCCGGCCACGGGTGAAAAAGGGGTCGACAACCGTTCGTTCACGTCTGACAAAAACTTCTTCCGCCTCGACCTTTCCCGCCAGGACGCGCAATTTGAGTCCATAAAAAAGTTGCTCGACTGCATCTACGGCTTCATGTCCACAAGCGAAATCGGCGACAAGCAGGCCTATGCCCAGCAGATTGACCTTCTGGAACAGGAACTGGCGCTCGGCAGCTGGCTCTTTTCGTTGCCGTCACTCGCCTATTTCAGCACCCAGTTCAACAGGAACACCGTGGACCTCTACGGCATCGCGTCGCAGCTCTCGACCATCGAGAAGTGGCAGGAGACAAAGAAGAAGTGACCCGATTCTTGAAAACCCTCAGTCTCCTTCTTCTTCTGTTCACTTTTACCTTTGCTTCCGAGCGCGCCGACTTCTTCGTGGTCACCGACCCCAACGGCCTTTCGCTGTTTGATGCAACCAAGTCGCCCCTCGCCGCAGCTGACAAAGCGCACTTTCTTCCGGGTTCCCCCTTACAGGTCATCGACGCAGAGGCCACGCTCGGAAGCGAACTCGACAGCGCACTGAAATTCTCTCTCGACGGCACAATCTATTACCTCGCCAAGGCCGGAAAAGACGCCTATGTGGGTTCCAAATCAAAGAATAACTTCAAGGCTTATAAAAACTGCCCTTTACTGAATGACACGATCCGCGTCACCCGGGCCTGCCTGACAATCACCGCTCCGGCCGTTGGCAAGGTTGCGCTCACACAAAACGACATCCTGGTCCGCATCTTCAGCGCGGCCGGACAAACCTATGTCAAACGCACCGGTCCCTCTCCCTGTTACGGTCTGTGCATGCTGCCAGCAAACGCTTTTGAGCCGGTCAAGACTGTTTCGACCGTTCCGGCCCAAGCGACAGTGACCGCCGGAGAGCTTCAGAGCATCATGGAGCGTCTCCGCGCGGCCAATGAGTCTTACCGGGCCTTCTTTAGTCATTTCAGCCGTCTCACCGGCCAGGACCGCTCCATCCCCGCCTGGGCATGGGAACAGCAGGAAGGCCGCGTCCGCTGCACACTTAAAGGGCCGCGCGCCTATGCGGAGCAATTGAAGGAGAGCACGCAGTATATTGTCCGCGACCTCGAAAATATTTTCATCGGCAAGACCGTCGACGTGCTCCTGCAGGGCGGGAAGATAACCATTTCACCGCGCGCGGCCGGAAAGCAGCCATGAAGGCCCGGCTTTTTGAACACGGCTTGAGTCTTCTGCTCGTGACCCTGGTCATGGCCGTTGCGTTCGGAATCATCCATTCCTCACGGAACACGGACCGCGACGCAAAAACAGCGTCGCTCACGGACTACCTCGCCATTCCGGGCACGGACCTTTCGGACCCGTTCCAGAAGAGCCTGTTCCGCGAAACCCTCAACATCTTCTATCCGGGCCGCGAGGAAAAGAACGACTCCCTCTTCAAGGCCGTGCTCCGCTACCGGCAGGGGGAATTTGAGCGCATCGTCCAGCAGACCGGGCGCGACACGGAGCTTTCTTTCACCCGCCTCCTTGAGATGCTCGGGATGTTCCTCAAGTTCCTTTTTGTGTACGCCTTGGTCATGCTCCTCACCTACTACGGGGTCCAGACGCTCGCGGTATGGCGTTTTGTCAAACAACGTCGCGTTGTGACGCTTTCCCCTGCCATGCGCGCGGGCATCGCTCTCGGCAAGGGGCTCGCATCCCTCATCCTCTTTTCGCCTTCCTATGTCATCGCCTATTCCATCAAGACCTCCGTCAACACCGACACCATGCCCTTCATGATTCTCCTGGGCGTCATTTCCAACGGCCTCCTCATCACTTATGCCAACAAGTTCTACCACTTCCTCATTGCCGAGTCACGCAAGGGCTATGTCGAAACCGCGCGGGTGAAGAACCTCGCGCAATCTTATGCGCAGGACGGTGCGAACGGCATCCCCCTTTCCGCCATCCTCCGCCCTTTCAAGCGTTTTGACGGCCACATATTCAACGCAATCTTCCAAAACGCGCGCTACCAGTATCTCTCAGCCCTCAAGGAACAGGCCGCCTTTCTCATCACGGGCCTGGTCATCATCGAGATGGCGCTCAACATCCACGGCTACTACAGCTACGAAATGCTCCGCCAGATGCTCTATCGCAACTACGATATCGCGATCCTTTTCTTTCTCGGCATCTTTTACACTGTCAAGGCCACGGAGATTCTGGTCGACACAATCCACCACCGCGAAACCATGAAATATGACAACCGTGAATAATCTCCTCGATATACTGAAACGGAAGCGCGACATCCGGTGGCTCGTCCTCTGGGCCACGGTACTGCTTGCGATAACGGTCTGGGACCTGCTTTTCCTGAACGCGCCGTCGCGTAAACTGGTGGCCGAGGGTTTCCGGAACACTTTTGTCATTGCGTTCCTCGTCTCCGGGGTTACGCTGCTGATGGGCTGGGGCTGCGCGCTTGCGCTCCATTTTCTCGAATTGAAAGGGAAGCGCAACGCCTACCTCGCGGCCACGTTTGTGATGAACCTGCTCCGTTCGGTCCCGCAGGTCGTGGGCGTCCTCTTCTGCTACGTGCTCATCGCCCAGGGCATCGAAGGCGGCCTGCTCCGCGCGCGCGCGTTCATTTTTCCGCTCATGTCCGCGTGCATGAGCCTTTTTATTTTCGTGGAAATGACCGACCTTTTGCGCGCCCGCATCGCCCATTTTAGGCGCCTTGACTTTTACAACGCCCTGCGCGTCTGCGGCGTGCCCGAAGGCCGCGTCATCAATTTCGACATCCTCTGGAAAAACAGCCGCGTCCACATCCTGAACAAGCTCATCTCCGTGTTCGGCATGGCGGTCTTTCTCCAGTGCAGCGCGGACTTTATCATCTCCGTGGGCCTTTCCGCGGATGTCAATGCCGTGAACCTTCCGGTCACGCTCGGCAGCCTGCTCGCGGCCTATGACAGCAAGCAGGACATCCAGGCCATTGCCATGATCTTCTCGGATCCGCTCTATTTCTTCAAACTCTTCACGACCCACCTCCAGGGCGTGACCGTGGCCTTTCTCATCGTCTTCTCACTTTTTGCAGTGGACCGCATCTCGGGCGAATACGCGGAAAGGCACCGCCTGTGAACGATTCCATTTTCTCAGTCCGCATCCGCTCCAATGAAAAGACTCTTGTCTCCATCGGGCAATACCCGGTTCACGAAAACAAAATTACCTTCCTCTTCGGTGAATCAGGCATCGGCAAGTCGCTCGTCAGCAAAGCGGTGTACGGCCTGCTCGACCCCCGCGAACTGGACATTGAAATGAACGGCCAGCCCTACGACACGCATCTTGCCTCGGAATGGGTCCGTTCGGTCAACGCGTCAAGTTTTTTCGTCTTCCAGGAACCTTCATCGCACCTGAACCCGCTCCAGCGCATTTCAGAACAACTGTCCGAAGGAAGCCTCGCAGCCTGCAAAGACGAGGACGCGGTCCTGAAAACCCTGTGGGATGTGCAGGACCTGTCCGCGGTGCAAAAGCTGCTGCCTGTTTATCCCAAGCCCTACCGGCCGAGCGGGGGTGAAAAACAGCGCTTCCTTATTGCCATGGCCTTCAAGAAAATTGAGATTATGCTGAAGGAGGCGAAACCCGGCGTTCCCACCTTTTTTGTGTTTGACGAGCCCACAGGCAGCCTCGACAACCGTTTCCGCAACATCTTTCTTTCACGCCTGTTTGAACTTTATTTGAAACGGCCCTTCACCATTCTCATCATCACGCACGACTACTCCATCATCAGTGAAATCGTACAGCGCCATCCAAAATTCGTCCCGCATGTCCGCTTCCGGGAGTTTTACCGCACCCATGACATCGAGACCGCAATCACAGATTTTTCGCCCCAGGATTACCTCGGCTGGCTGTTGTCCGCGAAACCGGTCCCAATGAAACAGGGAAGCAAAGAAGTGCTCCGGGTCGATTCCACTTTTTCCGTTTTCGGCCGTTCACTGGGCATCTATAACGATGAAAAATGCACGCAGCCCGCGGACCTGGTCGTGCGCAAGGGGGAACTCGTTTTTCTCAAGGCCGGAAGCGGAGTCGGAAAGACCACGCTCACCAAAATCGTGATGGGCCTTTACCGGGCGGATACCTTCCGCATGAAGTTAAGCGGCCTGGACTTTGACGCAGCCGCTCCGATGGAAACATGGCAACAGAAGGTCTGGGGTAAAACAGCGGGCATGGTCTTCCAGCACGCGGACGAGTCGCTGAACCAGGAGGCCACGGTCTTTGAGACCTTCCGCGGGCTGCCGCTGAAAAACCTGCTCACGCGCAACACGCTTAAAAAAGAGCTGGAATCGCTTTTTGACCGTGACAAGATTACGGACGCGTTCCTGGATAAGAAGGTCGCTTATTTAAGCGGCGGGCAAAAGCAGCGGCTCAACCTTTTACGCACGCTCATCATGGACACGGACCTGGTCGTGCTTGACGAGCCCTTGAACGGACTCGATTTTGCGAGCTGCAAAAAAGTGCTCGATATGATGGAACACAAGCAGCGTGAAGGAAAGGCGCTCTTCCTCATCTCGCATAACGAGGAAATATTTGATCATATTGTAGATAAGAGGTCGGTGTATTACCTCTCAGAAACTCCCCCCCCTTTCCCCCTCTCTCGACCCCCGAGCGGAGTCGAGGGGCGAGAGAGGGGGGAAAGGGGGGTGAGTTGACCAAAGGTTTCATCTACGACCGCGAAGGCGGCGGTTTTAAGCGGAACCACCGGCCCATGTCATCTGTTCCTGTTGAAGCGGCCACAGACGAGGCCTTTCGCAAAGACTTTGACGCACACCTCGAGGCCGCCATTGCGCGCCTGCCGCAGAAACTACGCGACGCGCTCAAGGAGATTCCACTCATCGTGGACGACCTGCCCGAACCTTCGCTCCTCCGCAGACCCGGAATGCGCCCCTTTCCGCCCACTATCCTCGGTTTTTTCACCGGCACACCGTTAAATATGCGCAGCACCTTCCATCCCATGGAATGGCCGCCGCAGATCTACCTCTTTCGTAAAAACATACGGCGCGACAGCAAAGGCCCGGATGACATGCACGAACAGATTTTTATTACGCTGATGCACGAACTGGGCCACGCGCTCGGCCTTGAAGAAGGCGACCTTCGCGACCGGGGGATCGGTTGAACTCGGTTTGATTTCAGAGCCTCCCACTCTCGACCCCCGAGCGGAGTCGAGGGGTGAGAGTGGGGGGTGAGTTAATCCCGCCGCTTTTTCGACACCTTGTATTTCTTGAGCAGCCGGTAAAAACTTTCGCGCGGCAGTTTCAGCAATTTGGCCGCTTGTTTACGATTGTTCCCGGCAATGAACAACGCCGCCAGCACATCCTCCTTCGGCACTTTGCGCGGCTTTACACGGTCGCGGCGGTGCAATGACCCGGCGTCCGCGCCGCCAAGGCCCGGTGGCAGGTCCGCAGACCGCACCGTCTCGTTCCGGCAGAGCAGCACCGCATATTCCACCGCGTTCTTGAGCTCGCGTACGTTGCCAGGCCAGGAAAACGACGCGAGTGCAGCCTCGGCAACGGGCTCAAAGCGCGGCACGGGCCGGTTGTTGCGGCCGCACACTTCGGCCGCGAAATGACGGATGAGCGCGGGGATGTCTTCGGGCCGGTCGCGAAGCAACGGAACCGGCAGGCGGATGACGTTGATACGATAGTAGAGGTCCTCGCGAAAGCGCCCCTCACGGATGAGCCGGGGCAAATCCATGTTTGTGGCGCAAAGGATGCGCGCGCGCACGGGCAGCGTCTCCGTCCCGCCCACGCGCTCAAAGACCCGGTCCTGCAGCACGCGCAGGAGCTTGGATTGGAGCGCAAGGTCGAGATTGCCGATTTCGTCAAGAAAGACGCTGCCCGCGCCGGCCAACTCAAATCGGCCGACCCGTTGCCCGGACGCGCCGGTAAAAGCCCCTTTCTCGTGGCCAAAGAGCTCGGTTTCAAGCAGGGCCGGCGGCAGCGCCGCGCAGTCGACTTTGACAAAGGGCTGCGCGGCGCGCGGCCCCGCGGCATGTAACGCGCGCGCCACCACGTCCTTGCCCGTGCCCGTCTCGCCCGTGATGAACACCGTGGCGTCCGTGTCCGCGAGGTCCGCGATGCGTTTTCGCAACCGCTCCAGGGCCGGGCTCACACCCACGAGGGCCGGGGCGCCTTCGTGCAGCCGTTCGCGCAGTTGCCGGTTCTCACGTTGAAGCCGCTTTTCCCGCCGGTGCGTCTGCAACAACGCAGCCTCGGCCTTGCGCGCGCGGGTGATATCGCGAAGGCGGTAGATGAGCACCGGGTCCTCACGCTGCTGCGACACCGTGGCGTGGACTTCGTAAACCGACTCGGGCATATGGGGAAAAACCACGCTCACGGAATCGAGCGCGTCGGCCACTGTTGCAACCGATGCGGGCCGGGTCAGGAGCTTCAGGTCCCGGTAGGCCACGCGGTCGGAGGCGCAAAGCCCGAAGGCGGAGAGCAACGGGTTGGAAACCGGGTCCATGTCCGCGTATTCGATCACCTGTTCATGGTTGCAGAAAAGCCGGAAGCGGGCCCCGGCCTTTTCCACGGCAAACGTGTGCCACGCGCCGGACGCCAGGGGCGCGCAAAACTTCGTGACCATTTCCACGCCTTGTTTTTTAAAGATGGACGCGGCCCGTGCTTCCTGCGGCCCCGGCCCACGGACGCCGGCCAGGTAACCGCTGGTATCGGGCGTGCCTTCGTAGGCGCGCTGCTTGCCGCAGAAAAAAGTGAAAAAGGAGACGCGTTCTTCACCGCAGGCCTCAAACTCCGCCCGGAAATCGAAAGCGCCCGCGTCCACGGGCCGGTGGAGGATGGCGCTTGTAAAGAACACGGGGCGGATGTTGACGAGCATGCCGTCCCGGAAACTCCATTGCGCAGGCGCCTCCAGGAACCAGTCCGTTTCGCGGAACGGGCCGTCGAACAGGGAGCGCCAAGGGAACCGGGAAGCGTCCGCGCTTTCAAAGATTTTCCGCGCGGCCTCCTCGCGCTTGGAAAGAATAAGATGCCAGGTCGGTGCGCCAAACACCTCCTCCAGGGAGAGCCCGTGAAAACAGGGCTTTTGCACCGCATTGCTAAAGCGCGAAAAGAACGCGTTATTGTACTCGAGCACGCGGTGCGTCGGATCCGCAATCACGATCAGGTCCGTAAACGGGTCCGTATAGTGGGCGCTCAAGCGCTGGGGCAAGAGGGTGAACACCGCAAGGAGGCGGTCTTCGCCCGCGGGCAAGACAAGGGCCGAGGCCTTGACAGAATAAAGATTCGCCGGAAGAAAGCCGATTCGCCCGCTAACGCGCGTCATGTCAATTCCGGGCTTGAGACGGAGGTAAAAACCGCGCTCCTTTCCGGGCATCAGAAAACCATCCAAAAGGCCGGAGCTTTTTTCAATCAAGGAAAAAAGAGGGGTACCAACAATTTCATCCGTGCCATATCCCAGACTGGTTCGGATACCCTCATTCGCCTTCAGTATGGTTCCGTCTCTGCGGTACAGGATAACCGGGTCATCATAGTATTTGAAGATATCATCAAAATACTTATCCATGGAGTCCGGAGTTGGGTGTGCCATAATACCAAAGATATGAATTCCATAAGCCTTTATGAAATAGAAATATACGTCGTCCGGCCTGTATGGAGATCTCCTGTTTATGTGTCATTCTGATTTCTCAGGGAACAATTACCAATTTTAAATATTATTTATCAATACTTTAGAGAGCCATTATCCGTGGCATGTATATTGAGTCAATATCCCTGTAACTAAAATATTATTGCCAATTGGAGGTTTCCATGAAATTCAGCGTATCCGCACTCTTCATCCTGCTTACAACCGTCACGCTTTGCGCCCAGACCGTGACCTTGACCGCAATGCCGAAGCGGCTCCAGCTTTTTTCGCGCGACGCTTCGGACTCCGCCACGGTCCTTGTTTCCGGTACGGTGCAGACCACAAGCATTGATTCCGCTTCATTAACGCTTTATAAGAACGGAACGCTGATGCGGCGTCAGGCAACCCGCCTCGTCTATGGCGTAAGCGGCGCCCCGTTTACTTTCACGTCCAGGCTCCATGCCGAACTTTCGTACTATAAATTTGAACTGAGGGTCGGGACAACGCTCTTACCGGTTGCGGACAGCGTTGCGGCCGGAGACGCCTACATCATGGAAGGCCAGTCCAACTCCGTTGCGGACCCGCTCTGGACCTTCATCAGCCCGTGGCTGCGCTCCTTCGGCACACGGGGCGACACCACGGACACGAACTGGAACACGGCCCAGATATGGCTCGGCCACGGCGTGGGCGCCATCAGTGTGACCCTGGCCCGGAACATTGTGATAAAAGATTCCGTTCCGGTCTGCATCCTCAGCGGCGGACAGAGTTCAACCGGCATTGAAAGCCATATGCGTGATTTGAACCCCCTGACAATCTATGGCAATCTGCACCAGCGGGCCATGAGGGCCGGGCTTAAAAACACGATAAAGGCGGTCTTCTGGCACCAGGGCGAGGCAAATACCAGTTCCGTGGCCAATGCTTCAACCTACCGGAACACGTTTTATCAGCTGGTGGACTCCTGGAAAGGCGATTATCCCGGCGTGCAGAAGGTGTACCTTTTCCAAATCGGGTGTGCTACCTGCGGCGGCGTGAGCGGCGGCAATGTATTGCGGGAACAGCAGCGGGAAATCCCGGAAGGCCATCCGGATATCTCCATCATGTCCAACACAAACGTGCCCCGCTTTGACGGGTGCCATTATGCCGATACCGCGGGCTACATTACCATGGGCGATTGGCTTTACGGCCTGGTGGCGCGTGATTTCTACGGTTCTTCAAACACGGTTTATATCACGCCTCCGAATATTCTCTCGGCCCAATTCGCCTCCCCCGCGCACACGACGCTGGTGCTGACGTTTGACCAGCCGGTCGTTCCGACCGATACCAGCCTCCGCCATTTTTTCTCCCTGGGCACGGTATGGGACATCGCTGATTCCATCCGGGCCGACACAGTCAATCATACATTGTCCCTTTTTCTGCATAGTCCCTCGACCGCAACAAAAGTCGGGTATATTCCTACGGTTTATCCATCGACCGGATTGTTCTACAACGGTCCCTGGCTCGTGAACCCCCGCGGTATCGGCGCGCTGACTTTCTGGGACTTCCCCATCACAACCGGCGGAACCGGCGTGGAGGATACGGTCGAAACGTTGAAAGCCGAACTCCTATGCACGCCCAATCCGTTTAATCCGTCGATCACCTTTCGCGTACCCTCGCAATCGCATGGAACAACGCTCGCAGTGTATGATGCGCGCGGACAACGCGTGGCAGACCTGGTCCGCAGTCTGAAAAATGGGCAGGCGGTCTGGAATGCCGCGGGATTCCCGAGCGGGGTCTACGTGGTGAAGGTTTCGACGGAAGGCGGGACACGGGTGAAGCGCATTACGCTGATGAAATAATTCACTCGCAAGAATCTCTCCCCTTTCCCCTTCTCTAAAAAGAGAGGGGGCTTTTTTGTCTGAGACATTGGCCCACTCATAACAGGGAAAGGGTGGATGAGTTAAAACAAATACGCGGCCGCAAAAATCCCGAGCATGGCAAAGACCAGGGCCACTCGCACACCGATGCTCACCACGATGCCGAGCCAGGTGCCGAGTCCGGTCTTACCGGCCTGAACAATGTCGCGCCGGTGAAGGTACTCGCCTGCGGCCGCGCCCGCAAAAGGGCCGAGAATAAGGCCCGGAACACTGAAAAAGATTCCGACGACAGTGCCGATGAACGCGCCGATAATGGCTTTACGGCTGGCGCCGAACCGTTTTGCTCCCCAAGCCGTTGCCAGCGTGTCGAAGACGATTGATAAAACGGTCAGAAGGCCGAGAACCATGAGCGTGAATGCGCCGACCTTTTCAAAATGGCCCGCCCATGCAGCCAGAATCATACCGAGAAAAACAAGCGGCACACCGGGAAGCAGGGGAAGAAAGGTTCCGATGATGCCGGTGAGCGCAAAGAGCGCGGCCAGAATCCACAGAGCGTATGTCATATATTATCCAAAATAATATTATTCGTGGATAAAAAAAATAACACCCTTGCGCTACAAGGTCTGGGCCCGTGCATGCACTATCTATACTACTGCTTGGGGAACGAACGGCTATCGTCAAAACAGCGAAGAATGGATAACTGATAAATGGAGAATTCATGCGCTGAGAGAATGTATATTCTATTTAAGAGATAACGACAGTCAGATGAATCAATTTTTGACCGCCGGGATATCTTGAAATGTATCAAAGGAGTTTCTCGATGGGTCAGAAGTTGTACGTAGGGAATTTTCCCTTCAGCATCGGCGATGACGATCTCCAGAGACTGTTCGAATCTTTCGGAACAGTCGCCTCTGCAAAGGTAATCATGGATCGCGAAAGCGGACGTTCCAAAGGCTTCGGCTTTGTGGAAATGGGCAGTGATGCGGAAGCCCAGGCCGCAATTTCCGCCATGAACGGAAAAGACATTGAAGGTCGTGCGCTGACAGTCAACGAAGCGCGTCCCAAAACCGAAGGCGGCGGCGGACGCGGCGGCTTTGGCGGCGGTGGCGGCTTTGGTGGCGGCGGTGGCGGTGGCGGCGGCAGAAACCGTTACTAGACCTTACCGATTATAAAAAAGAAAGGCAGCCCAATTGGGTTGCCTTTTTTTTTGCCAAAGAACCAAAGGAGCGGCAAAAATGTTAAAAATCCTTCTCGTGATGGTGTCGTTTGTTCTGGCTGCAGAGCCAACGGTTTCTGAGAAACTTCAGGAATTGAGCAATGCCGGTCAGTGTGCCCGGAAAACCATCTCATAGTCCTTTGTTATGGGTGTAAGTCTGCGATTACGCGAAAAGATGCCTAATTTAAAGTTAAAAGGCTCTTTCAATAGAATTATTTTATGAATTCAAACAAAAGCCTCTTCTCTTTTCTAATAAATTCAGATTCTTTACGACAGGGAACTCACCCTTTGTTATTGTACGATATATTGATCCGGTTCAACAGCCGATTGGAATTTCTCCCCCGATATATTTGAGAAAAAGGCCGGGGGAAAAGACCGGGTATTCGACCCTGCGGAACCGGATGTTGACTCCGCCAAAGCAAGCGCCCCACACGGAGCCCTGGAACCCGAGAACACAGGGCCCCCCATAATCGTAAAATTCGAGCACGGGACCCAATGAAACACCTGAAACAAAGACCCCGGCCTGTGCTTCAGAGTATAACCGGACACGGTCTCTTTCAAACTCAAGGCCGAGGTCAAAGCCAACGGGCAATTCCTTCACGATTTCCCCGGGCATGAACCAACAGGCGTACTCAATGCCGCCGCTCAGCCGCACCTTACCATTGCCGAAGTTAACGTGAACCATAGGACCGAGAGTGAATGCGGAGAATGCTTCGGCCCAGAGAAAGAACAGTGGAATAAAATGGATGCGCATCATGTTCCCCTTTCTTGTCGTCATGCCTTTCAGTCGCTTTAAAAAATAAACCCCAGGTTCAACCCCGCGCCTATTTTGGATACCTTTTCCGATACCGGGACCCAATCTTCATTCCCTGCTTTCTCCTGCCATTGATCCCTGTAAATTTTATAACCCAGCTCGATTCCCAAGGTAACGCGGCGAAAGAAATACTCATAACCGATACCCAGACCGCAATTATAAGAATCTTTAATCACGTGAAATGGATGCACGCTCTTTGTTTCATCATTATCGTGATAATAATAGCCCCCGGCCATGATATAAAAACGATGGTTCATTTCCTGGATAATGTCTTTTTGAACCTCCAACCCCAGTGTAAAGTCGGTGATGATATGCCGTTCATTCCGGAGCTTGCTGTCAAACAGATAGTATATGCCTGTTGCCTGGATGCGCCATTCGTCCGCGGGCTTGTAGCCATAAAACGCGCCATACCCGGAAAGATTGGAGGCCTTTATGCCGAAGGCCTGATGGTATTTCAGGTAATCGGGTCCGGCATAAAGGGCCGAGGCGATTGCGAGCAACAGGATGACAAATAGCCGGTTCATGGTTCGTTAAAAGCTGAGGTTTAATCCAATCATGGTCCCAAGACCGGTTTCTTTGGTGGTTTCCATCAGGTTCGCCTTGTAATCATAATCGAATTTGTAGCTGACGCCGAGATCCGCGGATATGCTTGGAACAAAAAAGTATTCGATTCCTCCGCCCAGACCCGCGGTCATCAGCGTCTGTTCCGTGCCATTGGCATCGGTCATGATAGCGCCATTGACACTGGATTTACCGGTTTTTTCCCTGACCGCATAGCCGCCACCGACCAAGCCGAACACCCGGTATTTGTTTTCCCGGATAATGTTGCGCTGAAGGTCCAGACCGAAATTATATGTATTATCATTTTTCATTCTATACGTCGGCATAGTTTCTTTTCCCCGAATGTATTCATAATATTTGAACCACGCCGTGGTCCGGATATAGTAATGGGTCAGGAAATTACGCTGATACGCAACCCCATAACCGGTAAGATTAGAATAGCGGACGCTGAGTTGGTTCTGTCTTGCTGTGGGCTGTTGTTGTTGCCATTCGGTTTCTCCCGCATAAGTTGCGGAACAGGCCAATAAGGTGGCGAGGGCCAGGGTACGGAAGACAGTTGCTTTGATTTGGTTTTTCATGATGTTACTCCTTGGTTTAGGTTTATGCCTTAAAGAAAAGCAACCCTTGTTCCGGAATCTTTAAGGAAAATCAGGCCCGCATAACACGCTGATATTAAGCAAAATACAAACACAGGTGTTTTGGGGAGATTCTATTATACTGCGCAAAGGATTACGCAGTTCATCGGGTGGGGTGCGTAATGGATTACGCATTCAACATGGATCCAGTGTATCGAATTATGTAGGGTGCGGGGCGGAACGGAGGGTGGCTTAAAGGTTTTCCAGCCCGTATTCCCTGATTTTGAGCTGCAGTGACTTGCGGGAAATGCCGAGGCGTTTGGCCGCGTTGGTGCGGTTGCTTTTTTCTTCCTTCAGTGCGGTGATGATATGGCCCTTTTCGACATCGGAGCGTGAGGCGCGGAGCGAGGACTTCAAATCAGACGCGGATGTCACGGACGGCCGGGAGGATTCTTCCATCAGATGCGGCGGCAGGTCGGCAAGGTCAATCTCCTCGCCACAGGCGAGGACGAGGGCGCGCTCCACGAAGTTTTCCAGCTCGCGGATGTTGCCTGGCCAGCCGTACCGCAGCAGGCGCTCCATTGCGCTTGGGGTGACGCTGCGGATCGTGGACCGCGTACGCGCGCGAACGGACTCAATAAAATGGCGGAGCAGCGTGGGGATGTCTTCCTTTCGTTCGCGCAGGGGCGGGAGCGAAAGTGGAATGATGTTCAGCCGGTAAAAGAGATCCTCGCGGAAACGGCCCTGGCGGACCTCGGCCTGAAGGTCGCGGTTGGTGGCCGTGATGAGGCGGAAATCGGCCCGGATTTCGCGGACCCCTCCGACGCGCTCAAAGGTGCGCTCCTGGAGCACGCGCAGCAACTTGACCTGCACGGCCGGGCTGATTTCGCCGATTTCGTCAAGGAAGAGCGTACCTTTGTCCGCGAGCTCGAACCGGCCCGCGCGCACCGCGGTCGCGCCCGTAAAGGCCCCCTTTTCGTGGCCGAAAAGCTCGCTTTCGAGCACGCTTTCGGCCAGGGCCGCGCAATTGACCGCCACAAAAGACTGGCCGTTCCGTGTGCTTCGGGCGTGAATGGCGCGCGCCACGAGTTCTTTGCCGGTCCCGCTTTCGCCCTGGATGAGTACCGTGGCGTCCGACGGGCCCACGCGTTCGATGATCGCGCGCAATTCCTCCATCAGGCGACTTTGCCCCACCATGGGACGCCCGCCCGCGGCCGAGAGTAAGCGGGGTTCGTCCTGGGCGTCGAGTACGCTCTCGGTCTTTTCGAGGATGCGGACGATTTCATCGGCCGCGAACGGCTTGGTGATGTAGTCGGCCGCCCCGTTTTTCATGGCTTCCACCG
>JAZDKP010000163.1:0-4921 GCA_043802925.1 Fibrobacterota bacterium
TATTCCCTATCCTGCCACGCTCATCTTCAATGCAGGCATTGCCAAATGGCAGAACAAATACGTGATGGCATTTCGAAACGACTACGGTGGAACAGCTGGTTCAGCCCGTTTCGAAGGTACGAATATCGGCGTTGCGTTTTCGGAGGATGGAATCTCTTGGCAAGCACGGCCAAAGCCGTGGATTGAATGGAAGGATGATGAGGTCCAAAGAGCCTATGACCCTAGGATCACGGTTATCGACGGCCGCTGCTACCTGTGTTTTGCGGTCGACACGCGTCACGGTGTACGAGGCGGCATTGCGGTCACCGATGATTTTGACAAGTGGGAAGTTCTGAGTCTCTCGGCCCCAGACAATCGCAACATGGTCTTGTTTCCTGAAAAGCGAGACGGGAAGTTTATGCGTCTTGAACGGCCGTTTTCGATATATGGTCGCGGTGCTCTGGAGAATTTCGATCTGTGGTTTTCGGATTCCCCTGATTGCGCCTATTGGGGAAACACACAACTCGTTCTCGGCTCGGAGCAGGTTCCCTGGGCAAATGCGAAAATCGGCCCCGGTGCGCCACCCGTAAGGACGCAGAAAGGCTGGTTGACAGTTTTTCATGCTGTGACAATCGACAAGACGAGGGAACTGCCTGCATGGCACTCGAATTGGTTTAAAACATACACGATGGGTCTCATGCTCCTCGACCTGGAAAGGCCATGGATTGTCAACAGCATGTATGAAGAACCCGTCATGACCCCGGACGAACATTATGAGCGTGAGGGGTTCCGTGGACATGTTCTTTTTCCCGGCGGGTTGATTCTGGAGGATGATGGTGAGGTAAAGATATACTATGGTGCCGCAGATACGGTCGAGTGCCTCGCAACAGCGCATGTGGATGATCTGATCGCGTTATGCACCGGAGAAAAAGAAATCCCAACAACGCGTTGCACAGCGACGCGGTAAAATGTTCGCGTGAACGCAATTGTTCACTCCACTACGTGGCTGATAGGTAAATGAATTTGCGCCCTTTTATAAAGCGGCGCTTTCCAGCCATCCCGTCTTATTCGCTATAATCCGGCATACAGTCCCCGGCATCCTCCGTTTCCGGGGTTACCGGTACCGCTGACCTCTGCAGGTTCTTTCAAACTGGTCATTCAACCAATCTTCGAGGCGGATTTCACCGAACGGCGTTATAGGTTTTGTTAAAACCGTTTGACATTCCCCTTCTTTTTGGATATATTTACGCTGTTCGATTGTTCGACAGTTCGATTGTCCACCTAAAGGGTAAATGGGAATGGCCACGGACCTGCTCAAATCCCCGGAACGAATCACCACCCAGCTTTCGGAGCGGTTCAAGGAGGAAATCGTATCGGGCAAATACCCGGCCGACCGGCCCATGCCCTCTTTTTCCGCCCTGGCCGAACGCTTTGGCATCAGCAAGTCCACTATCCACGAGGCGTTCAAAGAACTGGCCCAAGAGGGGTTCCTCTTTATAAAACAGGGCAAGGGTGCCTTTGTAAACCCCAAAAAAATCCAGAAGCGAGGCGTGCTCAAACTCAAAGACGTGGCGGTCATTGCCTTTAACGTCTTTTCACCCAATGATAATTACATGGTCCCTTTTCTCGAGGCCGTTCACCCGCTGGCCCTCGATAAAAAAATCAACCTTCACTACCAGTTCGTCCGCGGCATGTCGCTGTTGTCGCCGGAGAACGCATTCCTCCGCGAGGCCATCGCCGAACGCCGTTATCAAGGGCTCCTCCTCGCCTCGCCCCTTGACACCGCGGACCTGCGCTGGCTCCATTCGCTGCAAATGCCCTTTGTGGCCGCCACTTCGCACTACAACCTCGCCATCCCGCAGGTGCTCATGGACAACGCGCTCGCGGCGCGGCTTGCCGGTGACGCGCTCGTGAAACGGGGTGCGCGCAGGCTGGCGGTCTTTACGGGCCCGGTCTCGTGGCAGCGGGAGAAAATCGTGCCCTACGCGCGTGAAATCGTGGACGAATTCACCCTGCTGCAGGAGCGGTCAGGCCTTTCCATCGATTTCGTCAACTGCGAATATAATTACCAGGACGCCAAGGCCAAGGCGCTCGCGGTCTGTTTTAACGGAAAACCCTATGACGCCTATTTCTTCCAGTCAGACGTCATTGCCAAAGGCGTGCTCGCGGCATTTCGCGAAAAAGGGGCGGATCCTTCAAAACTGCTGACCGTCAATTATTTCGATCACGAGGAATACATCGCGACCCTCAACATCCGCAAACCCCTGCACGAGCTGGGGAGCGAGTCCTTTCGCCTGCTCGAGGGCGTGCTCTCGGGCAAGGTCAAATCCGAAACCATACGGTTGAAACCGGAACTCATATCAAAGGAGAAAGCACATGGATAAGGTCAGAGTGGGCATCGTGGGGTCCAAATTCGCCGCGGACTTCCACTGCGATTCATACGTCCGCAACGAGCACGTGGAACTCAAAGCCGTGGCTGCGCTCGATAATCTCGAGGTCATTTCAAAAAAGTGGAACATCCCCCACACCTATGAAAAGTACCAGGATATGCTTAAACGCGACGACATCGACCTCGTCTCCGTGTGCGTGCCAAACTTTCTTCATCATGACGTGGTGGTGGCCGCTTCCAATGCCGGCAAGGCCGTGGTTTGCGAAAAACCCCTGGCCACCACCGTGGAGGACGCGCGGCATATGATCGAAGTCTGTAAAAAGAACAAGACCCTGCTCATGTACGGCGAGGATTGGTGCTTTTGCCCGGCGCTCAAGCGCGCAGGCGAAATTGTGAAGGAAGGTTCCCTCGGCCGCATCCTTTATGTGAAGGCCAAAGAGGTCCACAATGGCACGCACTCGCCTTTTGCCAAGGACAAGAAGATGTGCGGTGGGGGCAGTTTTGTACACCTCGGCATCCATCCGGTGGGGTACCTCCTTTACCTGCTGGGTGATGAGGGCCGCAATCCGGTCGTTGAAGTGACCGGAAAAATGACGGGCGGTCTGGAAGAAAACTTCGTGCACAAGGGAAACGGCGGCGAGGACTTTGGCATGGGCATGATGCGCTTTAAAAACGGCGAGTTCGGCTTTGTGGAGGGCAACTACATCACCGTGGGCGGCATGGACGACAAGGTCGAAATCTACGGGAGCGAAGGGTTGCTCAAGCTGGACCTTACTTTCGGTTCGCCCATGGACTGCTATTCGCGCAAAGGTATCGGGTATGTCATTGAAAAAACCGATTTCACCAATGGCTGGACCAAGCCCGCGGTGGATGAATTCTACAACCTGGGGTACGTACCCGAACTGGCTCACTTTGTGGACTGCGTTCGCAAGAACATCCAGCCTTTCTACGGCGTTGACGGCGCCGCGGGCCTAGCTTGCGTGGAGCTTATCCAGGCGTTCTATGAGTCGAATAAAACCGGAAAGACAATCTATGGGGAGTGGAAATAACTCACCCCCCTTCCCCCCCCTCTCTTGCCCCTCGACTCCGCTCGGGGATCAAGAGAGGGGGCTTGGATTAACACAAAGAGGAGCCAGCATGAAACTCATTAAAAAAGCAGATCCCCGAAACGTTGACAGCATCACGCTGGGGAAAGATCCCTATGTCGATTACCTGTACGGGTGCTTCCGGCTGAACAACCCTAAGGGGCAACTGTTCCAGACAGAGCGCGAGGTGGAAATTGTTTTCAAGAGCAATAAAAGAATCAAGGTCACGGTGCCGGAAAAGATGCGTGTGGACATTCCGGACAAGGGCAAGGTGGTGAACAGCGATATGTTCCGGCTTGAGCCCATCAAAAACAACCGCGACTCCATGCACCTGCTCACTATGCGGGCGGGTTGGAACCAGAACGAGCGCGACATCGACCGCATCATCGATTTCGATGTCCGGGGCAACTTCGCGGCCAAGCTCAAGGGCAAGGGATTTGACATCCCGGTGGGCACGGCCACGGTGGCGCCGCTTGGGAAAAACAACACCTGGATTGGCATGATCCTCGTGCACCCCGAACTGCGGCGTCAGGGCATTGCCAACGCCATGATGCAAGCGGGTGTCAAGTACGCCATCGATAACGGCAAAATCATCAACGGCCTCGACGCCACGCCCATGGGCAGCACTGTTTACGGCGCCGTGGGTTATGTCGATTCGTACCGCATCTGGCGCTCGGTCTTCCCACTTAACCAGTTTGCGAATGACTCCTTCGACGCAGCGCATGTGAAAAAGATGGAAAAGAAGGAACTTGCCGAACTCATCCGCTACGACGCCAGCGCTTTCATCGAACGCGAGGACATCATGAAGGGCCTCTTTGCGGACGGCGCGGGCAAATGTTTCATTTACCGCAGCGACAACGGCGATATCCAGGGCTACTGCTACACCCGGCCCGGCCGCATCCGTTCGTTTGTGGGTCCCTTTTTTGCCGACAGCGACGACATTGCGCGCAACCTACTCGTTGCGGCGTCGCAGGCATTACTCAAGTCCGGCGCTGTAGATGCGTTCATCGACACGCCCGAAAGCAAGTTTGCGGACAAAGGGTTCTATGACAAGGCAGTTTTTGACCAGGCCAAAAAGCCTTCGGGCCACCGCCTTATCAAACAAATCAACTGCGTGCGCGACTTTTCCCGCATGTATCAGGTGGTTGATTACAAACGCGCGGACGCGCTCATCCGCGACTTCGTGGAAAAGGAAAAGCTGGATCCTAAAAACGCCCGCGTCAAGGAGTTCGCGGATACGATGTACAAGTCGGTTATGAATTATACTGAAACGCTCGCATATATGGAATATGAGCGGAATGTGCTGCAGGACAGGTTCTGGGGCATCACCGGGCCGGAGAAGGGGTAACTCACCCCCCCTTCCCCCCCTCTCTTGCAAAGAGAGGGGGGCTGTTGATAAAAAAATAAAGAAAGGATTACAATAATGAAATTCAAAGAATCTGACATCCAGTTGCCGGTAAAAGTTGCG
>JAZDKP010000164.1:0-8064 GCA_043802925.1 Fibrobacterota bacterium
CAGCGCCCAGACTGAAACGCCTTACGAACTCCGCTTTCGGAAAGACGGCACCTTTTCTTCCCCTTCCTACAGCCAGGGCCAGGTCACGGTTACCGAAGATGGTGCGAAGGTGACAGTTTCCACTGGCACGTTGACCTTTACAATCCGCAAACAGAACGGTTTTAACCTGTTTGACCAGGTATGGATTGACCAGGACAATGATGGGGCTGTGGATGATGAAATCGTCTCCTCTTCGCTTACGAATGGCGCTGAAATCACCGACCATTTCGGCGGGACCTATTCCTCGGGGAACGACCAGACGCTGAAGGTGAAAGTGGAGGAGTCCGGCCCGTTACGCGCGATTATCAAAGTAACAGGCAATCATTCGAACGGGGTGAATGATCACCGGTTTTACGGGTATTTGTGCCGTATATACGCCTTTGCGGGCAAGTCCTATGTCCACGTTCAGTATTCAATGAAGAATTCCTATTATCCGCATGCGCGCGGTGCGCTGGCGTTCAATGGGATGAAGATAAAACTGAAGGCCAACCTTACGGGCGCGCAGCAGGTGACCTTATATGGGAACAACCAGTATTCGGCTTCCCTGACGGATTCGGCGTATGTGTTCCAGCCCTACCAGTTCGGCTTTTCTTCGGTGGTGGGGACAAGTACTGTTCAAACGGGCGCGCGCAGCGATACCAGCGCACGGGCCTTGGGATGGATGGACATTTCAGACAACAACTGGGGGGTGGGCGTCGGGACGTACGAGTTCGCGTCGAATTGTCCGAAAGAGATGCATGTCAAGCAGAACGGGCTCCTGGAGGCCCGGCTGTGGCCGGAACGTTATGAACAGGGATCGGATTCGGCCCATTACGGAAGAACTGAACAATGGGACCGGGAAGACAATGACCGTTTTTTCATCGGTATTGCCGAGCACAAGACCCATAAATTATGCTACTATTTCCATGCGAGTTCCGCAGCCTCGGCCAATTCGGCCGGGATAATGGGTGCTTTCAACCATCCGGTGTTTCCGCAAATGGAGCGGAATTGGATAATGCAAACCCGGGCTGTCCCTGGTGATATTTATCCGGATACGACCTCTATTCCGGCCCCGTCCGCTCTGCATCTGCCGATTATCAATAAAGAGCTGGACCATCCTTCGTATACGGGAGTAAAGAAATGGGACAATCTCGATAGCAATTATTATGACTCCTGGGCCACTTTTGGTGAAGCTTTCTGGCGTAATGGAACCAATGCCCCGGAATTGTTCGAAAACCATGGCACTCGTTACTTTCGATACCTGAATCCCTGTATATTGAGAGTGCTCGAAGCCAATGCATGGCTTACGGCAGACTTCCGCCAGAGCCATCTGGACAGTTTAGTGGGATTTGATCCACAAAATTCGCTTCACTACTGGTTGAGGGACACGGGGCTGGTGCGTGACCCCATACATTCAACACCGCTTCCGACCGGGTCATATAATTTGGGCTATGCCCATCAATGGATTCCTGCGACGCCCGGAAACAGGACTGAACATTATTCCTGCCGCGATCTTTTCACCTATTATCTCGTGTCCGGCGATTTGAAAATCCGCGATGCCATGTATGAATATACCGATATGATGCCGAACTACAGGGTGTGGCGGGGAAGCGGTCCCACATTGCCCGGACAAGGTGGTTTGTTCCGTTCGGATGCCGCAACTTTATCCAGTATCTGGATGTGCTCAATGATTGAAAATAGCGATACCATAAACGGCGTCAATGTACAGGATTACTTTACACAAATGATGCATGAATGGGCGCAGGGCGCCAACGGGAAATACGGCACAATTGCGAGTTTATCGGACAGTGGTTTATGGGGACAGCTTGATGACGGAAGACCCGACGGTTGGGTCGGCGCAATCAATGACATGGTTTTCTGCTGGTATATCGGTGAGTTCTGGAATGACTCTCTTATTCCCTATATCCAAAAACGTGTTGCGTGTTGGCGCGATCTGGAACTCGGCGCAAACGGCGGCATGAATTATTACGGATGGGCGCCCACTGGCACCGCGGACAATCCGCTTTTGACAAATACCAGCCATTACCGCTGTACGGGATCCTTGGCAACATTGTTATATTTCAGCCGTGATACGGCGTTTGAACGCAAGTATAATCTTTTTACAATCAACGGGACCAATCCTCAGCTTCTTTCAAAACCGGATCATGGTTATTTCAGCAAATATGACCTAACCTGGCACCAGGCAATGCTTTTTTATGCGAATGATAAGACCCATTTTCTGCAAAATCCCATCCTGACCTGGGACAACCTGGCAATAGAAAGCGATAAAGGCAACACGAACCTCCCGCTGTCTTTTTCACTTTATCCCAATCCCTTTAATCCAACCACGGTGATTCGTCTGAATTCGACGTGGGAACAAGACAAGACGCCATTTTTGCGTATTGCCATTTATGATATACGGGGTCAACTGGTTAAAACGATGCAATTTAACAAGGCTGAATATGGGCCTTTATTCAGAAACGGTGTTTCCTGGAATGGGATAGATAACAAAGGAAAACCCGTGAGTAGCGGTGTTTACGTAATTAAAATTAATTTTGGGGGAACAGTATTACAGGAGAGGGCTGTTTTGATAAAATAAGGTATTACCAACGAACCCGCGCACCGGAGGATAACATGTTGAAGCGGAAACTCGCCATTTTTTTCCTATCATTGATTCTGGCCGTGATGGGTCGCGGCGCGCTGTCCGCGGCCACCATCGGCCCGGTTAAAATATCCGTGGCAAAGTTTCCTATCGCCGAGTGGGTCGGTTCCCAGGGCTACCTGGGGATGGGGCATTTTGTGGCCTATTCCACGGTCTGCCGCTATGGCGTAGTGGCGGTGGCCCACGATACCATCATGACGGCAATCAGCGGCCGTAACGCCATTGCCACTTTCGACGGCGGACTGACCTGGAAAAGCCTCATTGGCGGCAAGCTTTACACGCAAATCCATGGCGAAATCCTGCCGCCTGGAATAACGGACTGGCCCTTTTCCCGGATTAAAGATAATTACACCATGAACACGCAGAACGCGGTTTACCAGGCCAGCCACATCAACAACGACCTTTTCGTGGGCGGTTTTTTTCAATGCAACGATGGCGGTGCCGCGCCGGTGTGGGAAAGACGGGTACGCTACGACGGCCAGTACTGGGTCAACGACCCTTATTCCCTGGCGGACAGCACGGCCAACAAATGCATGCCGTGCGAGGCCATTGAACTGCCTTCGGGCCAGCTCTGGTTCGTCTGGAAGAATGATTACGGCAGCTCGGGCCTGCACGTCAAATATTCCAATGACAGCGGCGCCACCTGGGGAAAGGTGAACGGCGTGCGTGTGCTCGAAAGTTACAACAATCACGTGGGCTGCACCCCCTATCTGGCGGTGCCTTATTTGAACGGCGTGGCAATCATGCATTCCAAGCCGGTAAGCTCCGTGGCCACGGCGGGCTGGAATTACAGCCTGAACAACGTCAACAACACGCCGCAGCCCTGGTCAACTTTCGAGACCATTCTCACCGGCTACAATACCAACTCCGTCATTGTCCGCGGGAGCAATTACGATACCCTGTACGCCGCCCTTGCTCCGGCCGGCAGCGCGGGGCCCGTTAAAGTGGCCGTATTGGCAAACAGCATCTGGAGCGTCGAGGATGTTGGCAACAGCGCCATCGGTGCCAGCACTTCAGGCACAAGCGGCGGAGACGCATATTTCGGCCCTTTTCCCACGCACCTTGACGGCCGGGCCATGGTGACTTCCTGCGGGGAGGACATTTATTGCATATGGGCCGACAAAGATACGAATGGTTACAAGATTTGCGCCAAAAAGCGGCTGGGCGCCAACCGCTGGTCCGATTCCATTCCGCTGGTGTCGCAGAGCGAACGGATTTACCAGCTCGCGGTGCCGTTGAAGAGTCCGGCCGGTTATCTTGCCTTTTTCTGGGACTTTTATTCGACCGGAAGCAGCGGCCTGCGCTTCCTGAATTTTGATTTGTCGACCGTGGCCGTGGAACAACAGCCCAAAATGCCAAATGCCAGGATATCGATAAGCGCCATGCCCAATCCCTTTGATTCCAGGCTGGCGCTGAATTATTCTCTCCCCACGGAAGGCCGCGTCCATCTCTCGATCTTCGATATCAGCGGGAAGATACAGAAAACACTGGTGGATAGGTGGCAATCTGCCGGACACAAGCAGATCATCTGGGACGGCACGGATGACAACGGCCACGCAATGTCAAACGGGGTTTATTTTTACCGGTTTGAGTGTGGAGAAAAAAGAAACGTCAAGAAAATATTGTTGACGCGTTAGGTCTTGCTAAGGCAGGGAGCCGATTCGTTTATTAAAAGGGGAGGGAAGACATGTCAAGATTTTCTCCGCTCATTTTCTGCTGTCTGCTTGCGTTTTCCTTTGCTGACATCTTCGCCGCCGCGGTTTTTACGGGTGGTCCCACGGCCATTTCGGACAACGGAAACATCCGCATCGATTTTTCCGTGTCCGAAGCCACGGACGTGGCTGTTTGGGTTGAGGACGATCAGGGTAAAATCACCAGCCATCTGGCCGCCGGCAATCTGGCTTCGTCCACGGTTCCGGCTCCCCTACAGGCCGGCCTTGTCCAATCCATTCTCTGGGACGGAAAGGACGACAATGGCAATACGATGAGCCTGGCCGGCAAGACCGTCAAGGTCGGCCTCGGCATTTCGGCGTCCTTCGACAAGGTAATCGGCTGGGACGGCCTGTCCCTGGGCTGTGTGCTCGGGCTGGCAGTGGATTCGGCCGGAAGCGTTTACGTTCTGAACGGCGGCGGCGATTACTGGTCCCGCAGTTCTCCGACCATACAGGTGCTGGACCGGAGCGGCAATTACACCCGGACGCTGCTCCCGTATCCCGGGAACGTGACGCTGAACACGGCCACGCAGAACCTGTGGCGCAATTCCACGCTTGTGGGCTGGGTGCCGCGCATCCATCAGTTTTTTCAGACCCTTTACCCTGAAGCAAACCAGCTTTACACCCAGACCATGTGCGTGGCCGGCGATCGCCTTGTTTTCAGCAACACCGGCAGCAAAAGCAAGCCACACCAGCTGCGGATTAAGCTTAACGGCCAGATACCCGACCAAGGTTTTATCGGCACGGAGTATTATTCCGGCGTAATGAACGTTGCCAATATCCATTTTGCCTTTGATTCCGACAGCAACTGGATTTACGCTACGGGTTTCCTTGTCCCCGGAGAATGGAGTACCGCGCAGCGTCATGTCGTTTACCGCTCAAAGGCGGACGATGCCGCCCCGGTCGTTTTTTCCGGAGTGCTTGATACCGCCGGCACCGATAACGCACATTTCAACAACCCCAGCGGCATGGACGTGGACGACCTCGGCAACGTCTACGTGGCCGACAAGGGCAACAGTCGCATCTGCGTTTTCAACTCCGCAGGCGTTTTCCTCGCCTCCCTTGCAGTCACCAGTCCCGGCCCGATAGCGGTGCATCCGGACGGTCGCATTTATGTGGTGAGTTCCTCGTCAACGCTGCTGAAATACGCCTCCTATTCGGCTTCCTCGCCCTCGGCGCAGATTGCGTTGCGAAGCGACGGGTTGCCGACCCTCGGCCTTGACAGGACCGCCGCCTCCGCAATCGTCTGGGCCGGCTTCATGAGCACGGTCAAGGAGGGCGGCAAGGGGGAGCTTTGGAAGCTGACCGACCAGGGCGCAAGCTTCGCCAAGGAGGTCATCGCCAGCTTCACGCCGAACGTGCTGGTGCGGCCGATGTACATTGCCGCGGACAACCTGAATGAACAGGTTTACGTGAAGGACTGGGCCGACAACCGCGTGATACGGATTTCCGGCATCAACGGCGTTGTTGAAAGCGTGCCTTTTGTCGCGGCGGACATGGAAATCGGGGCAAACGGCGACATTTACGCCTACCAGAGCCTGGGTTACCGGGGCGGCGCCTGGATAAAAAAGTATTCCCACGGTTTCACGCCAATCCAATTCTCGTCGGGCAAAGACTCGCTCTGGTTCCCTGGAACCGTGCGCGGCGGTCACCTGCGCGGGGTGCGGGGCGTGGATATCGGGCCGGGCGGGGACATCTATGTGCTGCATTATTTTGGCTACCAGGATTTGACGCCCCAGTGGGACAGGGTACACTTGACGATTTTCGATTCAGCGGGAAATTTGAAGGCCGATTCCGTGGTCAACTGGTATTATTCCGGGGCCGGCGGAGGCTGCGTGCGCGTGGACAAACAGGGCGACATTTTCGTCACGGAGCACCTCATTCCAGACAGCATCAGCCAATACTCCGGTTTGACGACGGATGAAAAGAACGAATGGTCGGCCCTTGTGACATCCTCATTGTATAATGCCAAAAACCATGTTTTCGGCAGTCTGCTCCGGTTCTCTTCCGCTGGAGGCATCATCAATTACACAAATTCCAAGACCCGTCCCACGACAACCGGGTTTATAGGCTGGACGCAGACGTGGAACGGAATTGAGTATTACACGGTTGACCAGATGTCGTGGATTTATCCCTTCAGTCCAACTCCTATCGGCCCGAAGGGCACGGGCTGCACCTGCTTCAACCCCCGCTTCGACATGGATAAATTTGGAAGGCTCTTTCTTCCTGATTTCGCCCATTTCAGGGTGAATGTGCTTGATAATGAAGGCAATAAAATCTATCATTTCGGCAATTACGGCAACATGGACGCGCAGGGTCTTTCATACGCCTGGCCGGCCTACCTGGCCGTAACCGACAAGGCGGTTTACGTATCGGATATGGTAAACCGGCGCGTAGTACGTGCACTCATCGATTACCAGACCCAGGGACAAGCTGATTTGTCCACGGTAAAAACAATGTTGGCCCCCGGGGCAACGGGAAATGGCGGACTCCGGGTCTTTCCCAATCCCTTTGATTCCAGGCTGGCGCTGTGCTATTCAATCCCCTCGGATGGACACGTCCTGTTATCGATTTACGACATCAGCGGGAAAATACGAAAAACACTGGTGGACAAGTGGCAATCTGCCGGCCAAAAACAGGTCACCTGGGATGGCACGGATAATACCGGGCGCGAAATGTCCAACGGGGTTTATTTTTACCGGTTTGAGTGCACGGGAAAAAGAAGCGCCAAGAAAATATTATTGACGCGTTGAATCGAACAGGGCCCGTGAGAAGAAGGAGAACCCATGGGTAATTTTTTCCCGGCTCTTTTGACAATGGCCATTGGCGCGGCCTGCGCTCTTAATGTGCCGTTTGACGTTTCAAACTGGTCCGACGTCGCCCGCGACAGCGAAGCGGTCACGGCCGGGCTTCCCTTGCCCGCCGGAGCGGTGAGCGACCTGACCAAGCTCCGCGTGACGGATGGTTCGGGCAACACGGTCCCGGCCCAGTTCCGCCCCTTAAACAAGTGGTGGTTTGAAAAGAACACGGGGAAAACAGCCAACCCTTCGACAAAATGGGTCCTGATGGATTTCCAGGCAGCGGTTGCGGCCTCGAATAAAACCAGCTTCAGCCTCAGGGACGACAACACCGGCTCCGCGCCAACAACCGCGCTTTCCGTGGCCGATGCGGTTGACAAGGTTACAGTGATAACGGGGCCGCTCAAGTTCACGGTTTCCAAGCAGCATTTCAACCTGTTCGACGAAGCCTGGCTGGACGCCGACCATAACGGTTCTTATGAGGCTTCGGAAAAGATAGTGGCGTCAAATCTTGCCAACGGCGGAATCATCACAGCCGGGAATTCGGCCACCCAGGGTTGCGTGGACGGCCAGGACCATTCCGCGTCGCAGAACGCGCCGGAGAGCGTACAAATCCTGGAGCAGGGGCCCATGAAAGTGGTCCTCCAGGTTGATGGGCGCCATTATGCAACGTCAGGCGGGGTCACCAAGGGGCTTTACGGATACCAGGTGTTCATCACCGCGTACGCAGGCCGGCCCTATGTGGACGTACAGTATGCGCTGACCAACACCTATCTGGAAGGCGCCAAGCCGGAAGCGGCCGTGGACCCCTACAAGGTTTACTCCTGGCCCTTCAAAAAATACCTGGTGAACCTCAACCTCAACCTCGGCGGCG
>JAZDKP010000165.1:0-5613 GCA_043802925.1 Fibrobacterota bacterium
CGAAAAAAGGAAAACGTACTCGTGTCCGGGGACTATTCGCAGATTGAACTCCGCATCCTCGCGCACGTGTCGGGCGAAGAGATGCTCATCGAAGCCTTCCGGAACAACGAAGACATCCACCGCAAAACAGCCTCGCTCATCTTCAGCACCCTGCCCGTGCTTGTGTCCGATGAGCAGCGCCGCATGGCCAAGACCGTCAACTTCGGCATCATATACGGCCAGGGCGCCTTCGGCCTCTCCCAACAGATTGGCGTGTCGCAAAAGGAAGCCAAGACCTTCATCGATAATTATTTCGCGACCTACCCTAAGATCAAGCGCTATATGGACGACACCATTGCCTACGCGCGCGAGCACGGCTGCGTAAAAACATTGTTCGGCCGGGTGCGCCTCCTGCCCGACATCCACAGCGGCAACCGGCAGGTGCAGGCCTTTGCCGAGCGTACGGCCATCAACACGCCCATCCAGGGCGCAGCCGCGGACCTCGTCAAAATCGCCATGGTCCGCCTGCACAAGGGCATCACCTCCGGCCGCGTGCCCGGCCGCATGCTCCTGCAGGTGCACGACGAACTCGTGCTCGAAGCCGCGGAAAAGGACGCGGAAAAGGCGCTGTCCGCGCTGGTGGACGCGATGGAAAACGCGCACACCTTTGCCGTACCGCTCAAGGTCGACGCGCACATCGGCAAAAACTGGCTGGAGGCGCACGGATGATCATCGGCGTCACCGGAAACATCGCCTCGGGCAAAAGCACGGTGGTCGGCCTGCTCCGCGACCTCGCCCACGCGGCCGTCGTGGACGCGGACGCCATCGGCCACTATCTGCGCGAAACCAACCCCGAAATCCAACGCGGCCTCGTATCCGAATTCGGCACCGACATCCTCGATGAAAACGGCCGGGTGAGCCGCAAAAAACTGGGCGACACGGTCTTTTCCGCGGTCGAAAACCTAAGCCGGCTGAACGCCATTTTCTTCCCCTTCATGATCTATGAGGTGAAAATGGAAATGACCCGCGCCCAGCGCGTGGTAAACCATATCATCCTTGACGCGGCGCTCATTCTCGAATGGGGCATGCGCTCCACCGTGGACGCCCTCATTGTGGTCACCGCCACACACGAGACCCGGCTGCGCCGCCTCATGGAAAACCGCCGCATGTTTGAGGAAGAGGCGGAGCTCCGTATCGCGTCGCAGGCCGACGAAAAGTTCAAGATTGAAAACGCGGACATCCTCATCCCGAATAACGGTTCGCTCGAAAAGCTCAGTGCGGACGTCGAAAAGGCCGCACAGACACTGGGGTTCATTGAATGAAAAAGCTCATGGCCGGACTCTGTCAACTGAAGATCAAACCTGACAAACAGGCAAACCTTGCCCGTGCCGAGGAACTCGTCTGCCGCGCGACCCGACAGGGCGCACGGCTCGTGGTCCTGCCCGAAATGTTCAACTGCCCCTACAAAAGCGCCCTTTTTCCGGAATATGCCGAGCGCGTACCGGACGGCCCCACGTCGCGCCTTCTCTCCCGGCTTGCGCGGCTTCACAAGGTGACGCTCGTGGGCGGTTCCATCCCGGAGCGCGAGGGGAAACGGGTCTACAACACGGCCACGGTCTATGACGTCGCCGGACGGCTCGTTGCGCGCCACCGCAAAGTCCATCTCTTTGATGTGAATCTGAAGAACGTAACTCTACGCGAATCAGACACGCTCTCTCCGGGGAACGATGTCACGGTCTTCTCGACCCCGTTCGGGAAAATGGGCCTTCTCGTCTGCTACGATGCGCGCTTTCCGGAAATCTTCCGGCTCCTCCAAAAGCGGGGAGTGAACGCGGTCGTGATCCCCGCGGCCTTTTCGGTCACCACGGGTACAGCCCATTGGCACGCACTGCTCCGCATGCGCGCAGTCGACAACCAGGTTTACGTGCTCGCCGCCTCACCTGCGCGCTCCCAAAGCGCCGGATACCGCGCCTACGGCCATTCACTCGTGGCCGACCCCTTTGGCGTCATCGTGGCCGAAGCGGGCATTGGCGAAACCATCGTCATTGCGGAACTCAACCCCGCACGGCTCAAGGACGTTCGCGCGCGGCTGCCGCTCCTCGCCCACCGCCGCACGGACCTCTACTCTGTCACGGAACACTAAACACGATGACAAAGCCGGTTGCCGCGCCAGTGAACGAGTCCCCCGAGGTGGCCGAGTACCTCGACTATCTCATTATCGAACGCGGGCTCTCCAAAAACACACTCTCGGCTTATGGCCGCGACCTCGACGACTTTTCCGCGCACCTTACCGCTTCCGGCAAAGCCCTGCTCCAGGCGGAACGCGAGGACGTGGCCGGCTACCTGCGCGTTCTCTCCCTGCGGAAAATCACGGCCCGAAGCCAGGCCCGCAAGGTCTCAGCCATCAAGGGACTTTACCGGTACTTTACATCAGAAAACCGGCTGGCGCAGGACCCCACGCTCAACATCGAAATGCCCAAACCAATGAAACGGCTCCCCTCGATCCTCTCCGTACACGACATGGAACAACTGCTCGCCTCCCCGGATACCGCAAAGAAAGCGGGACTGCGTGACCGTGCCATCTTTGAGCTGCTTTATGCCTGCGGCCTGCGCATTTCGGAGCTCATCAATCTCAAACTATCAGACCTCAATGCCGAAGCGGGCTTTGTGCGCGTGTTCGGCAAGGGCAGCAAGGAGCGTGTAGTGCCCGTGGGCCGCGCGGCGTTGGAATGGATACAACGCTACATTGACGAGGAACGCCCCCGGCTCCTCTCCAAGAAAACCTCGGACTTTGTGATCCTGAACCAACGCGGCGGCCGGATGTCGCGCATGGGCGCCTGGAAAATCCTCCTGCATTACGCGCGCCGGGCCGGCATCACCCGGCATGTGAGCCCGCACACCTTCCGCCACTCCTTTGCCACGCACCTGCTCAAAGGCGGCGCCGACCTCCGTTCCGTACAGGAAATGCTGGGCCACGCCGATATTTCAAGCACGCAGATATACACACACGTCAACCGGAACTTCCTGCAGGACATGCATACGTCGTTCCACCCCAGGAACCGGAAAAAACAGTGAGGGCCCCATGGTAAGATTATCCGCCGTCATCGTCGCCCTGTTCGCGCTGAGCCTCAGCGCGGGCGTCATCTACTTCACCCCCACGGGGCTGACCGAGCTCAAGCCGTCGCCGCGCGACGAGGCCGAGACCGTGCAGATGCTCAAGCCCGGCGCGCTCATCGAGGTGAAAAGCATCGTGACGGACACGCTCGGGAAGGAATGGTACATGGTGCGCGCCGCGGAAAACGGCGTGACCGGCTTTGTGCCGTCGAGCACGCTTGAGCTGCTCGGGGACGAGGACAAGGCGAAAACACAGCTGACAATTGACAAAAACGAGAATACAGACAAAAAACGACGGCTCACCGCGCTGAAAGGCCATCCGGACTGGCCACGCCGCATCCAAAGCGCGATTCGCAGCGGCACCCTCTGCCTCAAGATGAGCCAGGACCAACTCTTCATGTCCTGGCAGAAACCCTACCAGCAGACCCGGGGCTTTATCCTCGGCTTCGGCGAGGTCAAAATCCTTTTCTACCGCGAGGCCAAGCCTGTGGCCGTGGTTATCAAGAATGATGAAATTGTGGGCTGGAGCGAAAAGGAGTAAACGGTTGCGCGCTGGATGAACACTTGTATAATTATACCAATTATGGTATATTAGTCTTATGGAATTTGAAGTCAGAATTCTTCATCAGGCCGATGCGTTCATACAAAGCCTTCCCGTAAAAATGCGGGCTAAAACATATCGAACGATTGGATTGCTGGAAATGTTTGGATATCAGTTGGCCGAACCGCACGCCAAAACATTAACCGGATATGAGGGGCTGAAAGAACTGAGAATTAAGTTTGCATCTGATATATGCCGGCTTTTCTATTTTCATCTTAATAATACAATTTATGTAGTTACTTCCGGATATCAGAAGAAAGACTCAAAGACAGATATCAGAGAAATCGAAAGGGCTCTGCGATTAATGACCTTATATAAGAATGGAGGGGATAAACATGAAAACCCATAGTTACAAAAGCCTGCTAAAGCGCGAACTCAAGAATCCGGAATTCCGCAAAGAATATGATGCACTTGAGAATGAGTTTGAACTCGCAAAAGAGATTATCTCTTTGCGTTTAAAGGCGGGGCTGACCCAGAAAGAATTGGCGGACATGGTCCATACGTCTCAACCGGCAATAGCGCGTCTGGAATCGGGACATTACACCAAGGCCAGCATGTCTTTTCTTAGTAGAATCGGCAAGGTATTGGGCGCGATTCCGGAAATTCATTTCAGAAAATTGAAGGCTGCGTAACTCGGCGCGACCAGTTCCTCCTGCAAACTTACCCGTAGACCGCTACCGGCTTCAAACAATTTCCAGCACACGTCTGACAAGGTCATGCCGGCGCCTGGAATAGGCGCTGGCAGAAACGGGAAGCCGGACCAGCCGCCCATGCCGTCCCGATATGTTTTCAATGCGGCCAGCCCAGGCGTTTCGCCGGTGAACAATCGATAGCGCTCCATTTCATTCCCAACCGGGGCGAAGGTATGCGCATATGCGCCGGGTTTTCCCTGGCGGTCGGCAATGAAGGAAACGATTCGTTTGGCTTCCGATGCCGGGATGGGGCAGTTGTAAAATGTTGATTCGTTGACGAAATCAATGACAGAGGAGAGTGTTTTATACATTGGGCCCTGTCTTGAATGGTTGGTGGATTCTTATTGTTTATCCTTTTTCCAGCTTATATTGGGCTTTTCGCCCTTGATTATGACAATGCAGAGGAATATGACCGTTAGAACGCCAATTAAGATGTGAAACAACATCGGTGACGATGAATCTTTCAGAACAGAACAAGCCGCCAAGACCAGGAGAATATATGAAACCAGGACAACCCAACCCTGCCAGGTACAGGGCGGCCCCCAGCCGATGCCGTATCTTTTTGCCGGGAACCAAATGCTTTTCTTGTTTGTATCCATTTGGGTTAGTTTCTGGTTGGACATGTCTTTCATTTGCACCCGCACATCGACCGAAAACACGATGTTTGAGGGCGACAGAGGATAATTAAGCAATTAAATTGCACTAAAATATCTTTTTAATCGCTGGAGCTTTATAAGAAAAATCTAAGCTGCCTAAACCAGTATTAAAAAGATCTAGTAAGCGCTTTTCGTTGAATGAACTAGGCACTATGATGTAAAGATAGTCGATCACTATTTCTGCAGATACTGACGTGGAGACCGCCATGTCCATATCTCCGGTCCTATTACGAGATACGGTACTTGTATATGTTTCATTGTATGCTTTTCTTTCGCCAAGACTTAAAAGGTCCGGTGATAATGCATGATTGAGAAGGTCTAAGTTTGTTTTGCTAGTCGGACGGATAAAACGACCTGGTACGTCAATGTTATATTCAAGGTAGATGGCAGTTTTATCCTTTGCTAATGCGGCTTCACCATGATTTTGCTGATTCGTAATCATTTTATAATGATAAATAAATGCATACAAGCGTTCAAAGCTCTGAACGCCAAACAGGTTTTTGTTGAAAGTGGTCTCCATTAAGACAGGAATGTCGTTTGCAATTAAAACGGCAGCATTCATGACTTGGCA
>JAZDKP010000166.1:0-5190 GCA_043802925.1 Fibrobacterota bacterium
CGCGGACAAGGCCTGGGATGAATTCTCCGGGACCTTTACGGTCAAAACGCCGGACCCCGAGTTCAACCGGTTTTTCAATGTCTGGTCAACGGCCCAATTGGTCAACGCCGCCATTTTCCAGAGCGGCGCGCCCAAGATTGAGTTCCGCGAGCGCATGCAGCTCCTCACCGCGCTGTGCACGCATATGCCCGCAGAAGCCAAGCGTATATTACGCGATTCCATGGCCTACCAGCTTCGCGACGGCCGGGCCATCAACCGCTTTTCGCGCTTCCATGACGACCCGGCCGACGAAGAGGCCACCATGGACAACACGCTCTGGATGGTGGACGCGGCCCTGCGCTACATCCACGAAACCGGGGACCGCGGTTTCCTCGACGAAAACATCGGCTTTTTCGACCCCAAGCTGCAGACGGTCGACACCAGCAAGGCCGCCAAGGTCTACGACCACATCATGCTGGCCGTCAAATGCCTCTTCGACTACCGCGGCCGCTTCGGGCTCTGCAAGGTGGGTTCGCTCGACCGCAACCGCGCCCTCACACACCTCACCAAACTCGGCGGCATCAGCGCCTGGCTTTCCATGGCCCTCATCCGCTGCGCCATACAGCTCTTCCCCTATGCACGGCTTAAAAACGTCATGCGTGACGTGGGGTACCTCAACACCATTCTCGAAAACATGTACAGCAACCTCAACAACTACTCGTGGAACGGCTCGCACTACACCTACGCCTACGACGACAACGGCAATCCCATCGGCGACAAGGGCGACCGCGAGGGCGGCGCCCACCTGTGCGCCAACGTATGGGCGCTGCTGTCCGACACCGCGGCCAAGGGCGGCCACGAAAAAGAAATCCTCGCCCTGCTCGATGCGCTCGACACCCCGCTGGGCCACCGCAACCTTCAGTTCCCCTACCCCATCGGTTTTATAACCAAGGGGGGCATCCCGGACCTCGTACCCGGAACGTTCGAGAATGGCGCCATTGAACTGTTCGGCCGGGCTTTCGCCTCCTATGCCTTTGCGGACAAGGGGCTGGGGAAAAAGGCCTTTACAACGCTCAAGACCGCGTTGCCATCCCAGACGGTGCCGGACGTATCCACGGCCAATCCCAACCAGCTGTCCGAATTCACCGTGGGGCCCGCGCATCCCGATTTCGGAAAAAACATGTACGACATCTTCAATCCCGGAATCAGCTGGTACAAGCTGGCCATGGAGCGCGTGGTGGGCGTGGTCCCGGTTTTCGACGGCCTTCTGCTCAACCCGAGCGTTCCCCCGGAATGGCAGGAGTTCAGTGTGCGCCGTCTTTACCGCGGCGTATGGCTGTCCATCCGTTTCCACAACCCCGATAAAAAAGAAAGCGGGGTCAAAAAGGTGACGGTCAACGGGCGCGAGCTTCCCCGGCACGAAAGCGGGCATTACCTGCTCGACGTGGCCAAGCTCAAGGGCGCACCCAAAAACAAGCCCGTCTGCGTTGATGTCCTGATGGGTTAAGCGTCCGCCATTCGCTGCGCCCGGTCCGTGACCGCGGTGATGCGCGCCGCAAGTTCCTCTCCGGCCACGGCCAGCGCCGCGGCATCGTCCGTCCTTGCGCCCACGCGCAGGGGCGCGTCAAACAATATCACAATCCTGGAAAATGGCAGTGGGATCTGGAAACGGTCCCAGCTTTTGAGGCGTACGCTCCGGGAATACCCGCACCCGACCGGATAAAGGGCGCACCCCGTGACCGCGGCCATGCGCACCACGCCGGGGTTGACGTGCCGGTAGGGACCACGCGGGCCATCCGGCGCCATGCCGATGTCACCGCCCCCCTGGAGCGCGCGGAGCGAATCACGGTAGACCCCCATGCTGTTGCGCGAACTGGAGCCGCGGATGAGACGGAAACCCCACCCGTGCAGGATGCGGGCCATGTATTCGCCGTCACGGCTCAGGCTGACAATGCCGTAGACGCCCGCGCCGCGGAACGGAAAGGTGGCAAACAGGAGCTGTCCGTGCCAAAAGGCATAGAGCCGGCCCGTGCCCTGCTGTTTGTTCCGGGGGTGCGTCCCCGCTTCGCCGGATTCGCAGAGCACCCGGACCCGGCAGGTGATCGCAATGACACGCACCATGGCGCGGATGATGAACGGGATGAGTATAAGGAGGATTTTCTGGCGCATGTAGCTTTCCTGATAGAAAAAATAACCTGTTGCACCGCGTGACGTTCACATTTTTTTATATTTCCTGCATGCGCATCCTGCTGGCCTTCATCCTTTTCACGCTTATCACCGGCTGCATGGGAGAAAAAAAGCTCTCCGTGGACCGTTACGCACGCTTTTATGCCCGGCAGGCACTGCTCGAACAGTATTACCAGGGCCGTCGCGACAGCATCGACTTTCATGTCGCGGCCCTCTACCAGAGCGAAAATGTGACCCCCGGACAAATCCGGACGTTTCTGGAAAAGCAGGAAAAAGACCCTGAAAGCTGGGTCACGGTTCAGGAGCATATCGTAAGAGAACTGGTGACGCTGGACCCCCGCGCCGTAAAAGTGCCGGTCCCCGCGCCCCCTGTTCCCAAGCCGACAGCCCCGATCCCCCGGCCCACAGGCAAAACACTCGGCCGTATCCAGGGGCAAGTACAGAAACGCTGACGTTTTTTCTTCACGCAAGCCCCCTGTGCCTTCATAATCATTGATCCGTCGTTTCATTTTATGTATTTTTTTCAAAAAAGAAAGGATTGCCCATCAATAAAATATTTGAAAAATCAAACCTGTTGATTCTGGCCCTTGGCCTTGCCACGCTGATTGTGGGTTATATCTGCCTGAGCCGGGGCCCCATTGACAACCCCCTGTCGCTCTCAGTGGCGCCGGTGCTGCTCGTCGCGGCCTATTGCGTGATCATCCCGATTGCCATCATCAAAAAAAACAAAAAGGGCGATTAGCTCAGCTGGTTTAGAGCACCTGCTTTACACGCAGGGGGTCGTGGGTTCAAATCCCTCATTGCCCATTTATTTTCCATTGAAAACACAATCCGACATCTTTCCACATCCCCCCCGGTCCGTCCCCTCGGTCACCGATGCCTGCCTCCAATGCGCAGGCTGTGTGGCCGTGTGCGCGGCCGACGCGCTCCGCATGAAGGGCCTCTCCCTTGAAATCGACGTAACCCGCTGCAACGGTTGTTCCGCCTGCGTGCGGTTCTGCCCCGCGGAGGCGCTCATCCAATGACGCTGCTGCCCCGGTATGATCTCGTGGGCGCTGGCGCGGGCCCCGCGGGCTGCGTTTCGGCCCACCGCGCGGCCAGGGCCGGTCTCTCCGTGCTGCTGTGCGAAAAACGGCCGCAGGTGGGCCTACCGGTACGATGCGCCGAACTCACCGGCTATGAGCATGAGGTGGCCCGATACATCCCGGTCAGCAGTGAATTTGTCCGTGGCCGCATCCGCTTCTGCGAACTGACGACCCCGGCCGGCATGCGCTACCGCCGCGCCATTCCCACCCCGCCCCTCCAGCTCGACCGCACAAAATTTGACCTCGCGCTCTTCCGGCAGGCTGAAAACGCGGGCGCACATACAGTCACAGAAACGGAAGTGGCCGCGTTGCATATGGATTCACGCGGTTTCGCCGAGGCTGTGACCGTGACAATTAAAAGCAGGCCCGTGCGCATCGGATGCGGCTTTGTGGCCGGTGCGGACGGCGTCGAATCTGTCGTGGGCCGTCTGGCGGGCCTTGAGACAACGTGCCCGCTCCGCGACATCTATACCTGCCTGCAGTACCGGGTCGAATGTACGGACATTGAACCCGGTGTGATCCGCTTTTTCATCGGCAATACAGTGGCCCCGCACGGCTATATATGGGTCTTCCCGCGCGGTACAACTTCCGCCAACATCGGCATCGCCCTTCTCCGCAAGGGACGCGTTCCGGTCTCCCTTGCGGAGCACCTCGACGCCTTTCTATTAAAACATTACGCCTCAGCCCGAATCACGGACCATATGGCAGGCGGTATCCCCGCGGATGGCGGGCTGAAACGGTTTGTGAAAGGAAACGTAGCGCTGCTGGGCGATGCCGCGCACCACGCCAACCCCTTTTCCGGTGGCGGCATCATGAATTCCATGGAGGACGCGGAGCTTTTTACGGACACGCTGCTCCACCTCCGCGACCACGGCCGGCCGCACCGGTTGTATACCTATGAAAAGACCTACCAAAAGCGCTACGGACGCATCCTGCGCTGGCAACGCACCGGACGGAACGTCTTTTACAGCCTGAGCGACAAGAGCATGGAACGGCTCTTTTCACTGCTCAGCAAGGCCCTGCCGGACGATAATTTCGAGGCGCATGAATTCGAGCGCGCCGTGAAGAAAGTGATGGGGTTCACCAAGCTGTTGGAGGTCATCAAGCAGCTTGTAAAAACACTTGTCCCGGACAGATTGAAGAAAAAGTAAGATTCATCTCTAACATCGCCCCCTCGACTTCGCTCGGGGAGCGATGGCAAATCCGCAAGACTTATAAATTCGAATTCAGGCCCGGAGAGTCACAGCCAAGATTCGATCCGTTATCCCAAAATCCAGTGGCTTTTACCCGAACCCCGAGCGGAGTCGAGGGGTGAGGCCACGCAATTTGATATTGCCCCGGCCCGCGTCTTTATAATATATTTATCAGACTCTAGCGCCTTGACCGGCGGGGGTGTAGCTCAGTTGGTTAGAGTACCTGCCTGTCACGCAGGATGCCGCCGGTTCGAGCCCGGTCACTCCCGCCGGTCAAGGCCTTTTTATTTCCCCTCATAATCCCCTATGAAAACAAGCGTTTATAAAATTGGAAAACAAAATTAAAAGGGATTTTTTAAGAGAGAGGTTTTAGCCTTGAAACGTCAGGAAACGACACGAAACGACACCTGTTTCCCGCAAATATCCCGCAAGATTTAGAAAAGGTTAGGCCGCGTTACTAACAAGGGCGTGAAGCCTGTCCTTGCCAACATTGACGTAGTTTTTATAATGGATGTTTGAATTAGGTTCGTGTCCCGCCGCCGCCATTGCCGCAACCGGGTCAATCACGTTCCAGCGTGTCAGGCGTGTACGTCTTAGGGCATAAGGGGTCAAACCCCTGCCCTCCAGCTTTGCCGCCTTAATAGCCGCCTCAAACACCCTCTGCAAGCTGTTATAGGGCCGCCCCGTGTCCATATTGGGGAAAACATAGTCGAACACCCTGGGCCGCCGCTTTAACACCTCCATCA
>JAZDKP010000167.1:0-25637 GCA_043802925.1 Fibrobacterota bacterium
TGTACCCATTGACCCAAGGTTGCAAGGTTACTTGTTGGAAGCAGTCAAACAGACGCTGGATACGGAATGGTTGTTTACGTTCAACGGTCGAAAGATTTTAGACGTGAAAAAATCATTCCGGACGGCGTGCAAACTGGCAAAACTCGGGGGCTTTCACTTTCACGATCTCCGTCATACCTGCATGACTGCATGGGCACGAGCCAATCATGGCCATAGCCTGATAATGGCGGCCAGCGGTCACAAGACCTTCAGTTGCTTTAAAAGGTACGTTAATTTCAAAACCGATGACCTTTTAAAGCTGGTTTCCGGCCAGAATGGACACCTGGTGGACACCCAAGAGAAAGCGCTTGTTTGTAACGCTTCATAAGTCAATATGTTACGCGTCTCGGCCCGCTGACTCTTAATCAGCGGGCCATAGGTTCAACTCCTATCAGACGCACCATAGAGCCCCTTAATTCACAGAGAGTTAAGGGGCTCTATTATTTTTGTGGGTTGTGATACGTCAAGAGTTTGCCACGTTTTGCCACACTTCTCGGTCAAACAGCTTCATGGTATTCATCGAACTTGGGCTCTTCCCCAAATACGGGGGCATGTCTGTTTTTGAGAACCGGCAGGGGTTCATTCTTTCTACCGACGAGTACTTGAACGTCGTCCGACGATAGATTAGCGTATCGAGTTAAAGCTGAATACGTGCGGTGTCCAGTAGCCTTCATGATAAGAGTGGGAGAGAACCCTTCCTGAATCCATCGCGTAATGGCCCTATGCCGGAAATCGTGAAAGCGGAATTCTTCAAGGCCAGCTATTTTCCGTGCGTGCTCGAACGTCTTGCGAATGGATTTTAATCGCGTACCATTATCGTTTATGACATACTCACACTGACGATTCTGGTTTGCGACTATGATTTTACGGAGTTCATTATATAGACCCATCCGGCTGACCCGCCAGCTATCACTTTTTGGCCCATGACGCACAGAGAGTAAGTTGCGCTATTGCCGGGACCGATAGCAGGAAGCCATTGGGCATGAGATTGGGAAAAGATTAATAAGAGAAAAAGAGACGGAAATAGCTTTTGCACGGTTTTCATGATAATTTGTTCTTTATGGAAATTTTAAAATGATATCTTAAATCTTGTCACAAACAAATATAGATTTTCGTCAATAATTCTGCAATAAAATTGGGTTGATTGCCAAAATAAATGACAAGGGCGAGGGGACGATGAAAGAAAATTGGATATTTATTTCATCCGCGTACCCTTTATAAAAACCATAGGCCCTATCTGTTAAATAAATCTATATTTTCGGCGATGAAGATTTACCTTGATAATTGTTGTTTCAACAGGCCTTTCGATAGCCAGATTTCCGTTCGGATCCGTGTTGAAACAGAGGCGAAATTATATATTCAGGAACAAATAAGGAAAAGACGTCTACAGCTTGTATGGTCGTATATGTTGGATTTCGAGAACCAGGCGAACCCTTTTAAGGAGCGCCGCTATTCCATAGCTCGCTGGAAAAGACTTGCGGGCGCGGATATTGCCGGTGGGAACAAAACGCTTCGTTTGGCAGCCGCGCTCCGGAGGATGGGACTTGGGCCAAAGGACGTTTTACACCTTGCTTGCGCTATCGAAGGGAAATGCGATTACTTCCTGACAACGGACGACGGCATCCTGAAAGCAGCAGGCCATATCAAGGATATTCGGATTATCGATCCCCCTTCGTTTCTACGGGAGGTTGCGCATGAAGACTGAAACTGAAATCAAAGTCCGGGGAATGCGGATTCTTCAGGAGACACTCGGTGACGTTGACGCGGAACGGTTCGTCGCGGCGATGGCCCGTGAACCTTTCGACTATACTGAATGGCACAGAGGTCTATGGGCCGGTCGTTCCGTAAAAGAAATTCACCAAGCGGCCCTTGTTGCAAGAAAACCCTTGCAGAAGAACCGCCAGGCTCGAATTCATTAGAGGCGTTTTTCAAATAAACAGGTTTCTTAATCAGCGGGCCATAGGTTCAACTCCTAATCAGAGATAGTCAAATTTTTATCAGTTTCACATGCAACCCGGCTTTACGGGCGGCTTCAGCCTGCTGTTTGTCGCAGGAAACAAACGAATCGGGCTTGTATTCCATTGCGCAGCCGACGTGTACGGCGTCCAGTGTTTTTATCGCTGAACTTTCGATTGTACGAATGGAAAAGGCTATACTTGCCGGAGACAGAGGGCTGATTGTTATGTCCTTCAGGTCGGCAAACAAGGATTCCTTGATTCTGCGTCTTTCAGGAGCTGTGATTTTCTTTTCCCGAAACAGTCGGGAAATCGCTGAAACCGCTTCAACCGGAAGTAATATGGAAACAGCGACATCTTCTGCCTGGTTGCAGAGTGCTTCGACTTCCGGGCTGCCGGGTTCGTCAATGTATCGTTTAAGGAATGCCGAAGTGTCGAAAAATAACTTCATGAACGGCTCTTTTTACGTTCAGATAAGATTGCGCTGGCCAGGCTGGCTCCGGTAATCTTCAGTCGAAGGGCCGGGCGTTTCCAGGACATACCGTTCATTATTGAAGTGGGGACGCTAATTTCCGCAACGGGCCGGCCATAACGGGTTATAATGACCCTGTCACCATTTTCGACCTTGTCCAGGTAGCGTGCCGTGTGCTTCCGAAATTCAGTAAATGCTGTGGAAATCATGCGTTCCCCTCTCTTTATTATGTACATAAATGTACATAATAATAGCAGCCGTGTCAATATTTGTTTTAGGGGTTCGCTCTTATAGGCTGATACGATCGTGGCCGTGATATTGGAGCTCGCGCAGTTTCTGCACCTCCGGATTCGCGATATATTCATCAAAGGGCATGGCTTTGTCAATGACTCCGCCCGGGGTCATTTCAATAATGCGATTCGCAAGACTGCTCACAAACTGATGGTCGTGGGATGTAAACAACACCACACCGGAAAAATCAATCAGACCCGTATTCAGCGAGGTGATGGATTCCAGGTCCAGGTGGTTGGTCGGTTCGTCGAGCACCAGCGCATTGGCGCCCGAAAGCATCATCCGGCTGAGCATGCACCGGACGCGCTCGCCTCCGGAGAGTACCGAGACTTTTTTGAGGGCCTCGTCACCGGAAAAAAGCATGCGCCCCAGAAAACCGCGGATAAACGGTATTTCATCGTTGACAGAATATTGCGACAACCAGTCAAGGATGGACGCGTCGCCTTCAAAGAAGGCGTTGTTTTCTTTTGGGAAGTAGGCGGTCTTGATGGTTGAACCCCAGACAACGGTCCCCGAGTCCGGTTTTGTGTTTCCGGACACGATTTCAAAGAGCGCGGTCTTGGCCACGCTGCTGTTTCCCAAAAATGCGATTTTGTCCCCTGCGTTGACCGAAAGATTGAACCGGTCCAGAATCTTGACCCCGTCCAGCCGTTGGTCCAGATTCTCAATGGTCAGAATGATTTTCCCGCATTCTCTTTCAGGCTTGAAGGCGATATAGGGGAATTTCCGCGAGGAAGCCGGGAGTTCGTCGAGTGTTATTTTTTCGAGCAGCTTTTTACGGGAGGTCGCCTGCCGCGCTTTTGAGGCGTTGGCGCTGAACCGTTGAACAAAGGCCTGCAACTCCGCGATGCGGACTTCTTTTTTCTTGTTCTCGTTCTTTTTCTGGTTCAGGACCAGCTGGCTGGACTGATACCAGAAATCGTAGTTTCCAACATAGACCTGGATTTTACCGAAATCAATGTCGGCAATATGGGTGCAGACGGTGTTCAGAAAATGGCGGTCGTGTGAAACAACAATGACCGTGTTCTCGAACCGGGACAGGAATTCTTCGAGCCAGGTGATGGACTCGATGTCCAGATGGTTGGTGGGTTCGTCCATCAGCAGGATGTCGGGATTCCCGAAAAGCGCCTGCGCCAGAAGCACGCGCACCTTCTGCGCGCCTTCAAGTTCCCGCATCGTTTTTTCGTGCAGCGACGAATCGATTCCAAGCCCGGAGAGCAGCACCGCGGCGTCCGATTCGGCTTCCCATCCGTTCATGTCCGCGACATGTATTTCCAAATCAGAAGCGCGCAGGCCGTCGGTCTCGGACATTTCAGGTTTTGCATACAGAAGGTCCCGTTCCTGCAGGACGGCGTGAAGTCTTGCATGGCCCATGATGACCGTGTTGAGGACGGTGTGCTCATTGAATTCATCATGATTCTGGCGCAGGACCGCCATGCGAAGATTGTGCCCGAGCACGACTTCGCCCTTGGACGGGTCCAGTTCACCCGAAAGTATTTTCAGGAAGGTGGATTTGCCGGAGCCGTTAGCGCCAATCAGTCCGTAACAGTTACCCGGGGTGAATTTTATTGAAACATCTTTGAAGAGGTTGCGCTTTCCGAAGGAAATGGAGAGATTGCTGGTGCTTATCATAGGCTCAAAAATAGTTTATTCGCCCTGCCGGTTACACCCTTGTCACGGTCGTCGAGGCAACGCGCCTAAGGGAGCCCCGGTTTTCGCATCTGGCATAAGTTACGGAGCGCTTGCAAATATTTCATGTGAGTTCCACCTCCAAGACATTATTTTATCCCTCTTTACCATTCCCTTATCAAACGAGGCTTTCGTGATCAGCGTTTCCAATATTACCAAGCTCATGGGCGGGGTCCCGCTTTTTACGGGCGCCAGTTTCCAAATCTACGCAGGGGAGAAGATAGGGCTTGTGGGGCCCAACGGCGCGGGAAAGACGACCCTGTTCCGCCTTATTGTGGGCGAACTTGCGCCCGACGAAGGTACGGTCAGCATCCAGGGCAACACGCACATCGCCTATTTTTCCCAGCAGGTCGGCGAAATGAAGGGGCATTCCGCGCTCCAGGAGGTCTTAAGCGGCCATGCGCGCGTCAGCGAATTGGCCGGACGGCTTAAAACCTACGAGGACCGCCTTTGCGAGCCGGAACTTGATCCCGGGGAGATGGAAAGCATCCTTGAAAAAATGGGTGATGAACAATCCGAGTACGAAAAACTCGGGGGCTTTGGCCTCGAGAACAATGCGCAGACCATTCTGACCGGACTTGGCATTGCGCCGCAGGATCACGCCAAGCCTGTGGAGGACTTCAGCAGCGGCTGGAAGATGCGCATTGCGCTCGCCCGGGTCCTCATCCGCCTGCCCGACCTCATCCTCATGGACGAGCCCACCAATTATCTTGACATGGAGACCATTCTCTGGCTCGAGGAGTGGCTCGGGAATTTCAAGGGCGCCGTCCTTATGACCACGCACGACCGCGATTTTATGAACCGGGTGGTGAAAAAGATTGTGGAGGTGGCCAATGGAAAGGTGACCGCCTATTCCGGGAACTATGACTTTTATGAGCTGGAAAAGTCGGTGCGCCTCCGGCAGAACGAGGCGGAGTTTGGCCGCCAGCAGAGCATGCTGAAGAAGGAGGAGGATTTTATCGCGCGCTTCAAGGCCCGTGCCAGCCACGCGGCGCAGGTGCAGTCGCGGGTCAAGAAACTGGATAAAATCGAGCGGGTCGAACTCGCGCCCGAAGACCGGGAAATGAACATCTGTCTCCCGGAAATCCCCCGCGGCGGCAATGACGTGGCAATTATAAAGGGGCTCTCAAAGGTGTGGAAGAATTCGGACGGGAGCGACAAACCGGTCTTTGCGGGCTTAAGCGCCTCCATCCAACGGCTCGATAAGATTGCGGTGTTGGGCGTCAACGGGGCCGGAAAGTCGACCTTCCTCCGGGTGCTCTGCGGCCAGACCGGGCCCACGGCAGGGGAGGTGAATGTGGGGCCCAGCATTTCCATGGGCTATTTCGGCCAGTCTTCGCTCGAGACCCTCGACAATGAGCGGACCGTGTTCGAGGAACTCCGATGCCGACTGTCGCTTGAAAACGACGGGGTGCTTCGAAACCTGCTCGCGTCCTTCCTGTTCCGGGGCGACGACGTCCACAAGAAGGTACGGATCCTTTCGGGGGGTGAAAAGACGCGGCTCCTTCTGGCGCACCTGCTCTCCACGCCCCACAACTGCCTCATCCTCGACGAGCCCACCAACCACCTCGACATCAAGGCCCGCGAAGTGCTGCTGGACGCGCTCAAACGCTACGAGGGCACGGTGCTTCTTGTCAGCCACGACCGCTTTTTTCTGCGCGAAATCACCAACCGCGTCTTTGAGGTCGACCACGGAAAAATCACTGTCTACGAAGGCGACTATTCCTATTATCTCGAGAAAAAAGCCGCGTTGCAACGCATCCCGCGATAACGTTATTTCACCAATATCATCCGGCGCGTCTTCGCGAACTTGCCGGATTCCATCCTGTACACATACATGCCCGAGGCCGCGCGCAGGCCCTGGCGCGTGTTTCCGTTCCACGGCACGGTGTAATAACCCGCCTTGTGGAAGCGGTTTGCGAGCTGCACGACCACGCGGCCGCGGAGGTCGTACACAGTAACAGATACATTTCCCGCCTTCTGGACCTGGTAGCGGATGCGTGTGGACGGGTTGAACGGATTGGGCGCGTTTTGCGTTAGGTCCGTGGTTGCGGGCGCTTCCTGCGCGCCGAGGGTATTACGTGCCACATAGTCCGCGCTGCCGGCCACAATGCGGAACTCCGCCGTGGTTTCGCCGGGCGCAAGCGCCACTTCGACGTTGCCCTTCCGGAGGTCCCGGACCATGTTTTCGGCCGGGAAGTACGCTACCAGCGCTTCCGCGCCTGGCACTTTTTCGGGGTTGCGCAGCGCGAGCGTGTAGCACGCGGCTGCGCCGAGGCCCGCGCTGCGCGTGGCGCGCGCGTCCCAGACATTGCCTTCGGCCCGTACGTCGCGGATGTCCTGCACATAGGCGGACGAACCCCACTGCTTCCACTCCTTGTGAGGCACCGACAGGCGGACCGAGCCCGTAATGGATGGCGGGCCCACGAGATCCAGTCCGTTATCGCGCAACTCGGTACCGAGGGCGCCTTCGCCCACTCGGATAAGCGCGCCTTCGCCCTTTCCGGCGATGGCGAGTTCCGCGGTCCAGCGCAGGGAGTCGGAGAGGACCCTGCCCAGGGCGGTGCCGGGGGGCAGCGAGGGAAAGAGCAGGGTGGTGGGAGCGTTGGCCAGCACCCAGTATCCGGTATAGGGCTCCAGCGTGTCTTCGGCCGCATAGGCTTGCGTGGTGGGCAGCCAGGCATAAAAGACGTCCTGGACGAGGTGGGTATCGAGCCGGACGTCCGCGGCGCGGATCGGGAAGGGATAGGGGTTTCCGACCTGGTTCCAGCCGCGCAGGAGCGAGACCTCGTACCCTTGCGTCACGCTGTCGGTGCGCACGAGCGGTGTGGAATAGGAACCATGGACCGGGAACGGGGATCCCGGCGCGTTCTTGGCATAAACCCAGACCGCGTTGCCCGGCCGGAGTTGGAGAAACGCATCCGTGCTGCCGGGCGCATGATCCACATACGAGCCCTGGTCGACGCCTGTAGCGAACCAGCGGCCGATACGCCATTCCTTGTCATCCGCGGTAATCAGCGCGGCCAGGATCGAGTCTGGAGTGGCCGCTCCGGCGAGGAAAGGCAGCGAAACCATGCGGAACTGCTCCGCTGAGACCGCGGTGGCCGGGAGCGCCGCGCCTGCAAGCGCTTTTTCGACGCTGCGGTGTGGCGACACGGCCGTGTGGTTGCCGTCCGTGGCCGAGAGCCAGAATTCGAAGCCGTTCGCGGCCGTTGATGCGAAGGAGGCGGGCACGGTGTCGCGCACCGTCGCGGTTCCGTTGACCGTCAGAACGACCTGCTTTTTCGAAAGCGGGGCCGCGCCGCCGGCGCGGTACCAGAGCGCCACTTCGGGATTTAGGATGTTCTCCGTGAGCGTGGCGCAGACGACAAGGCCGGCGTTTACGGAATCAATGCGCAGGCGCGGGGCCGCGGTATCGAGGCCCAGCACGTACTGCGAGAAACCGGTGAGCCAGGCGGCCACGTAAAATGGCCGCAGTCCGGTGTCAAGGTCGCGCAAGGCGCGCCATGGCGCCGCGGGATTGGCCCTGCGGAAAATCATCAGGTTATGCGCGCTGCCCGTATAGGCCGAGGGAATGGGCAGCACCAGACGGCAGGTGAAGCCAGAATCGAGGCCCGAGAGGTCGTAGATTTCACCGACCCGGGTAATGTTGCCCTCGATGGAGTCGGCCGCAACCGGGGTTACGTGCTGGAGCACCGCCAGCTTTCCGGCAATGTCCACATCGTAGGGGAAATAGAGCGCAACCGTGTCCGGGCCCAGGCCTAAGGCAAGACGAAGTGTGTCGGTCAGTAAGGGGAAGGTGAGGGTCCGGGTCGCGGCCTGCAGGCTCACGGATACAAACAGCTTTGCAAAGGTGGAATCCGTCCCGTCATACGCGTAAAGTCGCACGGTGTCAGCGAACGCGCTGTCCGAGAAGAAGACCAGGGTGTAATTGTTTCCTGTGCCGTGCACCACATGCATGGAGGGGGCGGGCGGGTTCTTGACGCCGAACGCGGAAAGCGTGGCGTTGTCTTCGTCCGAGAGCGTGAATGGTATCCGGACGGAATCCACGCGGGTGACAGCCGAGTCGGTCAGCCCCGCGAACACCGGCTTGTCGTTCACCGCGTTGGCTGTCGCCAGGAAGAGCATGGTGTCGGCCATGCCGAAGCCGTCGTCCACGCGGATTTGCACGGCCATGCTTGCGGCGGGCAGGGATGGATGCCAGGAGAAAAGACCGTTGGAGTCCACGGCCATGCCAAAGCTGTCGGCGTTGACGGGCACGAGGATATGGTAGTAGAGCCGGTTACCGTCCGCGTCCGAGACGATAATCTGGAAAGCGAAGGAGGAGTCTTCTTTCGCGGTTACGCTCCCGATGCCTGCGTTGCCGATGATCGGGGCCGCGGTGTTGTACACCACGTTCAGTGTTTCGCTGGGCACGGAGGTGTTGCCGACTTCATCCTGCGCTATCAGATGGAACCGGTTGATGCCTTTCTGCACGGGCAGATCCGCCAGGAGGAAGGTGTCGGAGGCGAGGGCCGGGATGCTGGAGATGAGGATGCTGTCGCGGTAAAGCGACACGTTTGCGCCGGTCTGGGACATGGCCTGGAGGGTCACAAAGGCCGAAGGCACCAGTGTGTCGCTTGTTGTCAGGAAATGCGGTTTCGCAGGCGGGGTGAGGTCCACGAGGAACTTCCATTCCACCGTGTCCTTGTTGCCCGGGACATCCGTTGCGATGACCATGATGTTTTTCATGCCTTCCGTAAAATCGGTTGCCGGCGTATAAGAAAGGAGGCCGGTGGACCGTGTGAAGGTGTAGCCTGGGACGGGTGAAAGCTCGATGAGAAGCTTCACGGAAGCGGAATCAATCAGCGAGGAAGCATCGGAAATGTTGACCGTGATGGCCGGACGCGCGCTGCCGATGCGCGAATTGTTGGCCGGCGTTTGGCCCGAAAAGACCGGGGGTAGGTTGTCGACGTAAGACGCGTCCGTGATGAAAGAGACCGCGGCCGAAAGCAGGGTGTTGCCCGCGAAATCCGCGGCCTGTACCTGGTAGGTGTGCGAGCCCGCGGGGAGGGTCAGGACGGTGTCGACGCGCGCGCTGGTCCCGGAATAGGAGGTCCGCACGGGTGCGCCGTCCACGAAAAAGACCACGGTGGCGGGGTTGACCCCGCTTGCCTTGCCCGTGTCCGCGACCTGCGCGGTAATCTGCGGTAACAGGCCCACGCGGGCCCCGGATTGGGGCGAGGACGAGGCCATATAAGGCGGACGGATGTCCGCAAAAATGGTATCAGGCAGAGACAGGGGGCCCCGGTTGCCGGCCGCGTCCACCGCCTGTGCACGCACAACATTTACACCTTCACTGAGGGCGGTGTTGGGCACGTTGAACAGGCCGAGGTCATTGGCGGCCGCACTGCCGGCCGTCATCCCCAGGATGACGATTTCAACAGTGGCGCGCGCCTCGGTTCGACCGATGACCGGGGCCGACAGCGTTTTCGAATACACGGCGAGGGTGTCAATAAAGGGCGCCGCGGGAGCGGTTGCGTCGATGGTAAAGGCCCATTGCTGGACTTTGCTGTTGTTGGCCGTGTCTTTGGCCGTAAGCTCTATCGTGTGTTCAACGGCTTCGGTCATGGGCAGCGAGGACTGGTAGAGGAGCTTGTTCTGTAGCGTGTCAAAACTGAAGGCCACCGGTGTCGCATCCACTTTCAGCATGGTGCCTGCGAGGCTGAGGCGGGTGTTGTCCGTGACCACGGCCGATATCTCGGGCGTGCGGCTGCTGACCGTGCCCGTGGGCGCCATGGCGGTGATTTGCGGGGGTTCGGCGTCGCCGGCTGAGAACTGGGTAAGGAAAAAGACGGACCGGGTCTGCAGGTTTCCGGCCCTGTCATAGACGACATAGGTGGCGAGGTACTGCCAGTTGTCCTTGAGCGGGACCAAGGCCGTGGGTTGCCAGCTCATAAGGCCGGTCTGGCTATTGAAGGCGGCCCCGTGGCGGTCGGCGCTGCCGCCCACCAGCGTATCGGCCATCGACATCTTGTCAATAACCATCAGATAGCTCTGAAGCGAGTCCACAACGCCCCCCGAATCCGAGAGCGTGGCCGAAATGACGGGCCGGTTAATGCTCACGAGCGCACCGTCGAGCGGGTAGGCGCCGGAGATGACGGGCGGCCGGGTGTCGAGAACCACGGTCATGGCCTGGCTGATGCTGCTGGTGTTACCGGCGGTGTCCACGGCATAGGCCGTGACGCGGTTTTGGCCTTCGTTCAGCACAATGGCTTTTTGAAAATTTCCGGTTGAATCCGCGATGACGGTTCCGAGCGTATCACTCAGACGGAGCAGGACCACGGACGCCTTGGATTCGGACTTGCCGGCCACCGTAATCTGCTGGGAATTGGTGGGTGAACTGGCCGGATAGACCTGGGGACGCTGGGGTGCGGTCGCGTCGACATAAAAGGTCCACTTGAGCGAATCGGTGTTATGGGCTGGGGAAAGATCACTCGCGATAATGCGCATGGAATGGGACCCATCCGCAAGCGCGGTTGTGGGCTGGTACTTCAATTCGGAACCCGTTAAGGACCCACTGACGAAGATGCTGTCCAGTGTGAAGACGAGGGTACCGCCGTCCACGCCCGAAAGGTCGCTGACGTTTACACGGATTTGGGGCATCGTGTTGTTGACAACGGCATTGGGCGCGGGATAGGGGGTCGAAAAGACCGGGGGATTCCGGTCATTCCTGAAGGTGTCCACAACGAACGTCACGACCTGTGTGTCGGAGGGGTTGCCCGCAAGGTCCCGGTACGCGGCTTGGTAGGTCAGGACATCATTGTTGTTGAAGGGACGGGCAGGGTCTTGATAGGTAAACACGCCGTTGGAATATGAAATCATGGAGGAATGGATGGTCGCGGAACCGATTTGCAAGAAGAAGGAGTCGGGCCGTACCCCGGCGCCGCTGCCGTCCGTGACCTGGAAAGTGAAGAGTGGGGCGAGGACGCTGACGGTATCCTGGTTGGCGGGAGAAAGGGATACAAAGGCGGGCCGGTTGTTGTCAAAGAACACGTTCACCGGGGGGCTGTAGGTGCTGGCATTGTTCAGGGAGTCGGCCGCGGTTGCCAGAAAGGAGTTATTCCCGTTTGTCAGCGTGATGGGGCCCAGAGAGAAGGTCCCGGAGGCGCTTGCATTCCCCGATGCCGCCAGGGTGCCATTACAAAAGAGCTGGATAAAGGCCTGGGGTTCGTTCGTGCTTCCGCTCACAGTCACGGTCTGGACGTTGGTGGGGCTTGTGAGCGCGGTCACCTGCGGCACGCCGGGCGCGTCCGAATCGAGCAGAAAGGTCCAGGCCGTATTGGCGTTGTTGTGGTTGGTGGAGGCGTCCGCCACGTAAAGGCTGCAGTGGTGCATACCCTGCGAAAGGGCAGCGCTCGGCGTGAAGGTGACTTCGCCCGTGGCGCCGTTGTATGTGTGCGTCTTGAGCACGCCGTCGAGGAACAGGCGGGTGGCGCTCTCGTCAAGGCCGTTTTCATTGTCCGCGGCCACGGCGCTGATACGCGGCGTGGGGCTGGTTTGCGAGGTGGTCGGTGACACGGAGGAAATGACGGGCGGAATGTTGTCGTTGTAGGATTTGTCCACATAAAATGCAATGGAGTCGCCCGGAAGCACATTGCCGGCCTGATCCGCGGCCCGCACCTTGAAAAAGTTCCAGGTCTTGTCCGTCAGGTTGACGGGTACGGAATATGAAAACCTGGAGACGCCGTCCCAGGTCCCGGTGACCGGGACGTCGTTCAGACTGAATTGGAGGGAATCGGTGTTGAGCCCGGCTCCGCCCAGGTCGTGTAGTGCGGACCAGAGCAAGGGTTTCTGGCTGATGAGGGTGTCGTGCATCTTCGGTAAGGTGCTGTCGGTCACTGGCGCCGTGACGTCCATCACCACCGTCACGGGCGTGCATTCCGCGCTTATGTTGCCGGCGGAATCGGTCTGCAGGGCTGTGATCGCGTTGTTTCCGTTTCCGAGTGAAATGACCATGCCAAAGGTGTCCTGGGCGCCCATGTTCTGCCAGGCCGTCTGGGTCCCGTTATTGAAAACCTGAATGTAACTGTTGCGCTCCGCAATGCCTTTTACCAGGACCGAACCCGTGTTGGTGTATGGGGGCATTTCCGAGGCGAGTAGGACCGGCGGCGCCGGTGAGGTCGCATCGAGCATGATTGTGTCAGAACTGTAGAGGCCGGTATTGCCCGCGCTATCAATCTGGCGGACCTTGACGATGTTCTGCCCCTCGGCCAGCGTGAGGTTGTTGAACTGGTAGCTGGTGGAGGCGGCGCTGAGCGTACAGGCGGCTGCAAGGCCCGCGCCGACGTAGACCTGCACTGTGGCCTTGGGCTCGCCGTTGCCGAAGACCGTGATGGCCGGGTTGCTGGTCAGCGCGGGCAGCGGGTAAAGGTAAGGCGCGTCCGGATTCACATCGTCAACGTTAAAGTTCCAACTGAAGGTTCCCCGGTTCTGGTTGGTGGATCGATCCAGGGCGACCACATCAATCTGGTTTACACCCTGGTTGAAGCCGACCTTGGTTTGGGTGGAAATCAGACCGTTGACGCTGTCAAAGGTGATGTCGGTTGGAAATGTCAAGGAGGTTCCATGGTTTACGGTAATCGAAATTTCACCGTGTGTGTCGATTCCCGAGGGGTCCGAGACGTTGACGGTCACATAACCTGTGCCGTGGTTGAAGGCGGGACCTGGTGACGGTGAGGGATTGCTGAACGTCGGCGCGGTGTTGTCGTTCATGGTCGGATCAACAAAGAAGTTGATCACCGCGGTATCGTTAATACCGCCATTCCCCGCAGAATCCTTTACAAACCAGGTCACCCGGTGCCAGGCCTGATCCTGAAGACCGTAGTCCGGGGTATAATGCACATAGTTAGGATAGTACGGCCATAACTGGAGCGGCGTCAGAATATCGCCATCGAGGGTCATATGAAGGGTGGAGGAGTCCTGCTTGATGGAGCCGTTGTCCGCCATGATGGCGCGGAGATAAGGCATCAGGCTGGAGATCGTGTCGTTATTGGCGATGGAAAAACCGGACCAGGTGGGCGCCACCGTGTCCACCTTGAACGTATCGGCCAGTGAGTAATCGCTGAAATTGTCCCCGTCGTCCCGGCACCGGACATGCCAGTAATAGGTGCCGTTGCCCAGGTATCCCGTTGGCACATTGTACAGGCTTCCGCTCATACTGTCGGACAACAGCAGCGTGGAAAAGGTGGCGCTGGTCGAAAGTTGAAAATAATAGCGGCTTGCGCCGGAGACTGCGTTCCATTCGAGGGTCGGCGTGTGGAGATTGGAATTGGGTTCAGCGAGGAGCGTGGGTACGGAGGGTGCCACCCGGTCGATGTAGCTGCCGCCCTGGTTTTCCTTTTGCATCTGGAGGTCGAGTCCGTTACGGCTGTGGGTCCAGAGAAAAATGAAATCGCCGTTATTGTTTAAATCGGTCCAGACGCGCATTGGATAGGAGGCGGAGTAGGGTTGGTTGCCCGATGCTTCGGAAATGGCCATGCCGTTGACGGTTGTCCATCCGGTCGCACGTGTTGCGGTATAGGTGTACCGGGTGGCGTAGATATTGTTTGAACCGTCGCGCGGGTCCGCCCATGATATCAGCACCCCGGGGTCCGCAGAAAGGGTGTCGAGTGTAAGTTTGGGATCAAACTGGTTGCCCGTGGCATTGCAGACCTCGACGCCCGTGCTGGTGTTCCAGGTGCCCGAAGCATATAAGGTCGAGGTGCAATTGATCCGGGTTGCCCAGATGTCGTTTCCGGAGGTGCCGGAATTGCGCGGGTCGACCCAGGCGAGGTAGACTGATTTTCCGTAGGTGATGCTGCTGAACGGTGCCATCACCGGTACGGTCGGGTTTCCAACAGCGCTGCTGACCAGTGCGCCACCGGTCGCCATTTTCTGCCCCCCGTTGAGGTTGATGCGCTGGACGAAAATGTCATTGTCGGTGGTCATGCTCAGGAAGGCAAAGAAGGCGCCGCCGCTGTCGTCCGGGCACATGTTGAACTGCGACTGATCGCCGGCCATGGGCGTGGTGACTCCCACGGGGGCGCCGCTGTTCCACATGAGCGTGAAAGCAGCGTCCGAAGTGCCGGAAAATCGCTGGGCGTAGATATCAATTCCGTTGACCCCATGGTTGTCGTACCAAGCCACGATGGCGGAGTTGGAGCTGCTCGGGATGAGCTTGGGGGAATAACTGCTGATGGATGTTGTACTGACCGCCCGGCCGTTGCTGGCCCAGAGGATGTTTCCGGAGACGTCCACGCGCTGGGCGTAAATGTAGTAATAGCTGCCGCGCATTTCGCGCCAGGAGATGATGGCTCCGTTAGCGCCGTCTGTTACCATGCTCAAATCATATTTATTGTAGGTGGTGGTAATGATGGGCTTGCCATTGGTGTATCCGGACCAGGCGCTGGACGTGTAGGCCGCGCCGGCCGCGTCGCGGCGGCACATGTAGATGGTGGTACCGCGTATAAAGCTGACGATAAAGAATGCACCGCTTGAGGTGATCTGGTAGGTACCCAGTGAAGCGGAGTTGTCATTGTTAATGACGTACTGCGGCGTATAGACGGAACCGTCGTCTTTTACTCTTTTAATCATGAGATTGCCGTACGTATTGCCGTTATTGTCACGGTAGGCCACCATGGTGCCTGCGGTATACGGCGAATACGAGGGCGCGGGAATGGCCGCGGCGGAAAACTGGTCCCCTGTTCCGGCTTCGATGTCCGTATTCTTGAAACGGTTGGGCGTAAAGTTGGGTTCGGGCTGGGCCCCTACGCTTATGGCGGAGAAAAACACAAAAGAGGTAAGCAGAAAAAGAAGCTTTTCCATTAACGGCCTCCCTTCATTTGCGGAACAAGGCTTGCGGGCGGATTGGGGTAGGCGGGCCGCTCGTCGGTTGCCGTGGGGGTCTTCTTATCATTGCTGGCATTGTTCATAAGGATGAAAGCACCGATGCCACCGGCAAGGGCTGCCACGCCGAGGGTCACATAGAGCCAGGTGTTGCTTTTGCCCTTCTGCACGGATTCATCGGATGCCGGCGCCGGTGTCGTTTCCGCACTGGCTGCGGGCGTGGTCTTGACCGCATCCTGCGCGGCCTCGGACAGCGCCGGTTTATCGCGTACGCATATTTTTTTTGCGATACCCACAATGGTTTCGGTCAGGAGCCCGTCGATTTCGCCCTTGTAGTATTGCGAGGCGGAGCGGAGGATGCGGCTGGTGCCGAGGTCGAGCATGCGCACCGAGATGGAGTAGGTTTTACCCACCTTGCCGATGGAGCCTACAATCATGGCGTCCACGCCCAGGAGTTGTCCCATTTCCACGGCGCAGGCGTCGTTGGTGCAGGCCCCGGACTGCTGGAACCCCTGTTCTTTTAATATAACGTCCATTTTACTGCGTTCGAGGACGGTATAGGCATTCAATTCAATGACATTGTTCCGGAGCGCTTCGGAAAGGGTTTTCACTTCGCCCGCATCGAGCCCGGTCCCCTCCATGTCTAGGACCGCGATGGAACGGATGGGTTTTTCTTCCGCAAGAGCAGGGGAGGACACTGCGAACAGGCAGGTCAGCACCAATAAAACCATGTAAAACGGGTAACGCATGATAAGGGCTCCTTGTATTAATACAATATTAAAGTATGCCCTGCAGGCCTCTGCAGGGGTTTCGGTAATATAAATGATGAAGAATCAATGTTCAAATCAAATATTATATCTTATAGATATTAACGCGATATCAAAGCAAAGCCCCTTTTTTTTGATAAAAAGAGGGGCTCACTTGTGTGAAAAGCAATAGCGCTCAGCGCGTAATGGTAAAGCGTCCCTGGACGGTTTTACCGGCCTCGGTGATGCGGTAAACATAGACGCCGTTGGACTGAAGGCGTCCCTGTGCGTCCCTGTTGTCCCAGAGGGCCTGTCCATCGGACCCGTCCAGAGTACGGACCAGCATGCCGTTCACGGTAAAGATCCGTATGGGCAATTCACGGCCCGCTGAGGTGAAGCGAAGGTTTGTGGAATAGTTTGCAGGATTGGGGAATGCAATGGCACTCAGCGCAGCCGGACGGTTTACCGCGGACTTTTCGACCGCAATGGGCGTGCCGCTCGGGTTCCAGCGTATTTTTACATTGGCATCGTTGGAGATGCGCATTTCACCGGATTGGCCCGAGGCGCGTACAATGCGGAGGCCGCCGCAGCCATTGGCAAGGTCAAACACGAGCTGGGAATCGAGCACTGCGTAGCACATCTGGCCCGACACCATCATTTTTATGACTGCTGGCGTGCTGTTCACATGCGAGCCGCCCTGGCCGTTCGATGCGGATTCAAGCGTGCTGGAGGAACTGCCGCTCACCCAGTTTACAGGCGCACTGGTGCTGTACGAACGGTACTTGTAGCAGACCGAACCGTCCTGCGCGGTTTCGCTGGCGCTGCCATTGTTCCAGTTGCCCACGACCGAGGAGAGGGTGGTGTTGAAGGCCGCTGAATCGTAATCGTACTGGGTGCCGCCGGAGCTGAATGCGTATTGTTTGAAGAACAGGGTACAGGGCAGCATCAATGTTGTGCTCGCGCAGTTGAGCCGGATGAGTGTGGAATAGTAGCCCGGGCCGTTGCCCACGCGGCAGCTTACCTTGCCGCCCGCGTTGTTGACGTCTTCGCCGGTATAGGAAGAGACCTGCGTGACCTCGCCCGTGACTGAACTCTGCGCGTAGACCGCGGCGAACGTTGCCAGGACCGCGATCCGTAACAGATACCTCATGGGGACCCCTTTTTTAAGTTATGGTTGCCAGCTTTGTTAACCGGGCCGGATAATCGTCGCTTACGTTTCAAAAATCAAAGGGACGCGCACCCGGAGGTGTGCATCCCTTTATTGGGGATGTTAAAATAGGTAATAAATACCGGTCCCGCAAGACTTTTCTCGCCCGGCGCGCTAAACCGTTGTGCCCACAAGGAAGCGTGTCCGAGGCTTCAAAGACAGCCGATTGCTGTGTGCCGGGGATGGCCGTCAGCGCCGGACCCACGGCATGGGCCGCCCCTATGCATTCTTTCCCTTTTGATTTACCGGCTGTAAACCATCTTCTTTGTCATCACCTGGTTCCCAACTTTATAAATCGCACAATAGATTCCCGATGCCAGTGTGCGGCCAGGCTCCCATGTAACCCTGTAAACACCCGAAGGCTTTTCACCGTCCATCAGCACCTTGACAAGCTTCCCCCGGACGTCGTAGATTTTTAACGAGACCTTGCCTTTGCCCGTCAGTCCAAAATGCAGGGCCGTCCATTGCGAGAAGGGGTTGGGCTGCGCTGTCAGCATGTATAACGCATTGGCGGTTTCACAGCCGGACATGGCGTTCGGCGGCTCCCCCCAGGTGGCGCTGCTGGCATTGCCCTTGCCATCCTCCACGGTCACCCGCGCGCCGTGTACGTTCTGGCAGATAATCCGGTCGCCTTCGGCGTGGAGGATTGCGCCGGTGTTCAGCTCGATGTCCCAAAAATAGCGCAGATAATCGTTTTCCGCGTCCGTGGTGTTGGTCGCATCCAGACGCAGCGTACCCCCCGTGGAATCCGTAACCAGCGATACCACCGGCGCCTGGTTATGCGTGGCGGTCTTTGTCGCGTCCCGGGGATCGGTATAGCTGTAAAATTCCAGGGCATCGTTATCACCATCGTTGTCCGTATCGACATTCTTGGGGTTTGTGCCCAGCAGCACCACTTCCTGGCCGTCCCAAAGCCCATCGCCATCGCTGTCCGGATTATCGGAAGCGGTTCCGGCCGCGGTTTCCGAAGTGTTTTCCAGCCCGTCATAGTCCGGGTCCAGCGCCGCCTCTTCGGCATCAATGGGCACCCGCAGGAATTTCCAGGCGTCCTTGCCGCTCACCGTATCCTGATAAACAAGCGGCACATGCGACGGCGGGGAAACGGGCGGCAGTTTGAAGGCCAGACCCTGGCCATAAACCAGCACCTGCTCGGTGGAAAAGCGGTCTTCATTGATAAAATATTTCTTTGAGCATATCGCCTTTTTATTCGCATCGTTCCAGAAAAACCATAGCCGCTCACCGCACAAGGTCATTCGCGCGCCGCCCACGCTGTCCAGCAAGGCGGTCAACACTGTTTGGGAAGTTGCGGTTCCGTTTTTAAAGATAAAGAGCGTAATATTGCCGTTGCTGGACCCCCCGTTATTTCCGCAGCACAGGAACACGGTGCTGTCCTTATAGTTTACAGCTGAAATGCTTTTATTGCCCCAACCAATGCTGCCAAAATTGCTGAATGCGCTCCACTGTTGTCCATTGCCCAGCGTATAGGATAACCGCGCATTATCATTGATCAGGCACATCAATTGCCCTGTGTAGGGGACCAAGCATACGGGATTGCTCAGATCACAAGCCACGGATTCGTCCTGGCCGCTTGCCCAGACGCCGGACCTTTCCCTTAACGGATATTGCCAGCGTATACCGCCGTCATCCGAATAGGAGGCGTAAAGCGACCAGTAGCCTTTAAGGCGGTTTAAATGGTTGCTGGTATAAGCCGCCCACATTCTTCCACTCGGCAAAACCGTTGCCACTAAGCCACCACCGCATATTCGGGTGACATCTGAAACAATTATGCTGTGAGGCAGTTGCGGAGGCGTCTGTTGAAAGGTATTATCGGGATAAACAACCCATCTGTTGTCCTGCGCCATAATCTTGTAAAACTGATGGACCGTGGTAAAGGCGTTGCCCGGCGCGTAATCCATGCACCAGCCATGGGTAATGTAATAACCCACCCCGCGCAGAAAATTATCGCCAAATGCACAGGCCTGCACGGTCCCTCGTAAGGTGGCCCCAAACAAGAGGGGATACTGTCCGGCCACGGAATCCGAACGCCAGGTCTGCCCGTTGTCCACGGAACCAATCCACGCCCTGCCGCCATGGTCCCCGCCAGGATTGGAATTGGGTTCCGGTGGCAAAGCCCAGTATTGATAGCCCTTGAACCGCTCGATAATGCCATACTTGACATTGTCAAAAGGAGCCACCCCTTGCCCATAGGCATAATTCCGATAGGGGGTGGCTGCTTCATCCACAATGGTCACTGGCGCAGCCGAAGCCACGGCCCCGGTCACCCGCGCCATGATCGAAGGCGCGGGCGGCGGTTCCACTGGCGGCGTGTACATGGAGGTCAGAAGCCAGGGTTCCAGGGGACGGTTGTCGGTGACCACGGGGTACGCGGGAACCACGTCTTTGGTCGCCAGCCGGATGTTGTCAATATAGATGTCCGTGACACCTTTGACGTCCCGCAGGGAAATCCTGAAATCCTTTATGTCGCTCAAATCCAACCGCGAAACCCAGGCCAGGTCTTTGATTGGCAGGCAAGCCGTATAATACTGGCCCGGCTCCACCTCGAATATCCGAAAATGCGACGGACGGAGTTTGCCATGGACGCTTGCCTTGAGCACAACCTTGGCCAGCGTGGTCTTAACATCAAAATAGATATAATCATAGGCGGACCAGTCCTGTAAGTCCGCGGGAAGTTGGTCCGCCACATGAAACAATGAGAAGAGCGTGCAAAAATGGTCTGAGCCCCAATCCAACGGCCCCGTCCACTCGCCGTAATTGCCGCGGGTGGAATCCAAAAGACGCTCAGCGCTGATGGTGGCCCATGACTGATAGCGGTAGGCGTTGATTTTGAATGTTTTATTGCCGGGCACCGCATCGGCGAATATTTCGTGGCAGAGTGCCCGGCTTCCCTGGGTCACATGGGCCGGAGCCGGCCGGGTCAGAAAGGCGTTATAATAGGGGATACTGTAGACGATTTCATTGGAATCGCCTTTCCCGGCGTAAATGCTGATCGGCCAGACAGCCAATTCATCCTGTTCAAAACCGCAGACCAGTTTCTCGGCGGCCCAGCCGGTATTTACAAAGAGCACAACCCATAGCAGGACGCCTGTTTTTAGTATTGCATTCATGTCTTTCTCCTTTACCGGACGATTAATATTTTCCTGCTACTGGCCAGCCCATTCGCTTTTATTTTCGCAAAATAGATACCGGTGGCCAGGCCGTTGGCGTTCCATTTGACCGTGTGCGGACCCGCCCCCTGTTGCGCCTGCACCAGCGATTTCACCAGTTTGCCGCACCGGTCGTAAATCTTCAAAGAAACGGCCCCTGGCATTGGCAGATGGTACTTAAATGCCGTAAATTGACGGAAAGGATTCGGGCTGTTCGTAAGGATGGACAACCCTTGAGGCGTCGTCGCCACCTGCACCGCAACCGTGGCGTGGGGATTGGGAATGCGCAGGAATTTGAGGCTGCTGCCCATCCAGGCCACTGGGAAGTAATTGTCCGGGGAATACATGGGCGCGGTCAAACGGCAAGCGCTGCCCGCCGTGGCCACAGTGGTGGCCTCGCTCCAGTTGCCATCCGGTAATTGTTTGGTGCAAAAACGAATGACGCCGCCGGTTTCCTGCCATAAATTGAGCAGGACATCATTGCTGAGCGAGAGTACGCCGCCTTTGCACAGGGCCGGCGTAATGTCCACCAACGCATGGGTCCCGTCAAACTGGTAAATCTTGTCGCCCATTGTAAAGTAAACCATGCTTGTTCCATACGTGACCGCCGTATAGGGCTTGTTGATGGAGCTTGGAAAAATGGTTGCGGGTGGGGTCCAGGCATTGTTGTTGTAATAGGACCATTTGACGCTCCCGTTCAGCCACAGGCAGCCCACGGTCCCCTCATACGGAACGAGTAAGGGATACATGTCCGGCCAGGTGACGGAACTGGTGATGGTCCCCAGTGAAGACGTTTTGCCTTCATAATTCCACTGCGCTGAATTTTCCACCCACCACTCCGCGCCGGTCAGGCCGCCCTGTCTTGCGCCGTGGGTGCGCCAGCTTTCCGCATCCATGAGTCCCGAGGCATTGGGCCAGCGCCAGGTCAGGCCTTCGTCATCCGAATACCAGGCGCGCAGATAGACCACGCCATAACGGGTCTGGTGCGCCGTGGCCATCCAGATTCTGCCATCGGGCAAGCGAAGGCCGTCCACTTTCCATTCCGGGCAATGAAAGGAATTAGGGGTTATCATATAGGGCGTCCCCATTGTCCAGCCCGTGCCATTGAACTTTAAATGGCGGAAATACATGGCCGAGGCCGCGCTGCCACCGCCGCATCTTTCCGTATAAAAGCCGAACAAATCACCGTCAGCGCCACTCAGGAAATTCCCCGGCGCATTTATACTGTGAAAAAATCCGCCCGGGTTTGACCATGTCTGGCCGCCATCCACGCTTTTAATGACGCCTCCCACGGAAAGGTCAAGGCCCATAATCAATCGCTGATTGTCCACCGCGGAAAGCGCCCTCGGATTGCCGTTGAGGTATCCGTACGAGGTGTTGATACCCGGAGTAATGGACACAGCGGGCGTATCCAGCGTCAAAAGAGCGTTGTCGCGGGTGCCGGTATATTTGTTCCACACCGGGGTCTGCGGTGGAAGTTCCGCAACCTGCGGCCACGCTGAATTGTCGGTGATGACCGGCAATGCGCTTCCATCGGCCACGCCGGGCTTCAGTAAACGCATGTTATCAAGGACCACGTGCTGTGCGTGCAGGCCGTAGAAACGGACGGCATTCACATAAAAATTGGCCATGTGTGAGAGGTTCAATATCCGCCCTTTCAACGTGTCCACCCCCCAATCGGTGGCGCCGGCGCTTGAGAGCGGTACCTTTATTTCTTGGGCCGCATCCGCCAGGTTAAATTCCAGCGTTACCCATTGATTGGCGGGTACACGATATTGCCGGACAATAAATGGAGAGGTCAGCTCATCCTGCAATTGCAGCCAGAGGACACAGGAATCCACCGTACTCTTTACGTCTATCCGAAGGCGGTCGTAGCCGCTCCAGTCAATGCCCATCCAGGTTCCAAAATAGCCGAATGTCTTGAAAATGACGCCTTGCATTGTTAAGATATTGTTTTCGGGTGGAATCGTACCGGAAAGATACCAGGATACGGCGTCCTGGGAGAAATCATGTCCGATGGCCCATTGGCCATCGGTGGCATCCCCCTGATACAGGGTTCCATATCTCCCATTGTAGCTTGTTATATCGATACCGCTCCAACCCCAGGTCTGCATCGCGTCGTATTCAAAGCTGCTCAACAGCTTCACGTCTTGCGAAAAAGCAAGCAACGGGAAAAGGATGGCGGCAACGAACGCGATTTGGATTTTGATTGAATGAAACATGTTGGACCCCTCTTTTAAATATTAAAATGTCAGCAGAGTGATGACCCCTTTCCCCTACCGCAAATAGACCATTTGTTTCTGCAATACCTTCTGCCCGCACCGGAGGCGGTAAAAATAGGCGCCGCTGCCCACGCGGTTCCCGAGGTTGTCGGTGCCGTTCCAGCAAACGCGCTGGCTTCCAGCGGCCTTCATTTCGTTCACGAGCGTTTTAACCAACTGCCCCTGTATGTTCACCACTTCCAGTTTGATAAACGCATTGCCGGCACCCGCTAACCCGGGCACGCTGTACGAAATCACGGTGGAGGGATTGAACGGATTGGGGATGTTGCTATAAAGCGCGAGCGGGCAGACCCGTTTACCCTCCGCCTTCTCGATGCCCGTTCCGTCGACAACAGCGCTGACCCCATTCGAAAGCCCGGATACGTTTCCAGTGGAATCAAAGGAGACCATGGCGAATCGATAGGTCCCATCGTCCTTGAGGCCGGTCAGGTCAAAGGTGATGGCGGATCCCGCCACCTGCGGCGCGGGCTCGTTCTTGGCGTTCAGCGCGGCCCAGAAGGAGACCTCCTGTTCGTTCTTATATTGAGTTGCCTTGCTGAGCCACGCGGCACCTGAGTAGGGCAGAGGGTCGCGCAGGTCCGGCCAGCCGGTTTGTGTGCCCGCGTCCCACCGTTTCACGAAATCGACGATGGGCACATCCACGGGCCAGTACTTGACCTGGTACTCCGCGGCTGTACCAACATTGCCGTTATCGCCGGGCGCGGTAAAGGTGAGGCGGACCGTGCCAACGCCGGTCGGCGTTGCGGCCAGGTTCGTCACCGCTGCCGGGGGAACGGTGTCGAGTGTACCTCTCCATAAACTTTGGTAAAAGCAGAGCATTCGGCGGTCGGTGAAACTGCTTCCGTGGGTCGGAATCGCGTCCGTAATCACCTTGAAGAGTTCACTCCGGCCGCTGGCAAGGTAACCGTAACAAAGTCCAGCGAAGGTTTCGCCGCTGGAACCTGAGAACCCGTAGCTTGCCGCCGCTGCCGCCGCTGTGGCCCGTGCGCCGTCGCTCCAGTAGTCGGCCCAGGTGTACTGGAACCCCAGGTAGGTGTCTCCTGTCTTTGCCGCCACGAATTCATGGTTCTTGGCAGCGAAAATGAGCGGGTCGCGGACTTCCTCGTCCCCGGTCACTTCCCAGTATTTATAGAGGGCCCGTATGGCAATGGCGTTCTGGAACAGCGCGGTGACATCACTGGCCGGCTTACCCACGGACGGATGGTTGGCGGCCCAGACCGAAAACCAGTCCCCGGCATAGCGCGGGTCCGCGGAAACAGAGTCCTCGGTAGGGCTGATGAACCCCACCGGACTTCGCCGGGTGGCGTTGCGCATGTCATATCCTTCGATTTTTGCCGGGCGTAAAAAGAGGGTGTCCCCCGTGACTTCATAGGCCTGCAACGCTACCTGCATGGGCCGGGTATTATAACGGGCGCCCGAACTGATCATGAAGTATTGATCGAGGTCCACAACCGCGCCATGGTGGGTGTCAAAATTCCATGGCCCCCAATAGACATAGGTCATGTACATGATGCATGCGGTGGCGCGGACCCCCTGGTCCAGCATGGAACAATAGGTGGGTGGGTCCCCGGTCAGAAGGAAATATTCGAGCACCTGCTGATTGGGCATGTGCCCGGCATCCGGAATATTTAATGCGCCTTCCCATGTGTATTTCCGATTCCATTTGCAGCCCGGGAAGCTATCGACCGCGGCCATGTAAAACCCGTAGGAGGGGTTATGAAAAGTGGTTTCAACAATATGCTTTTCAAAATTCATGAAAAAATCAAGTGTGCTCATGCGGCTTTCGGAGGTATGGATTTGGACCATGTCGTTGAAATAAAATGTCCGGTGTTCCGAATACTCGAAGTCCGTGGGGTTTCCGGTCACCAGATAAGTCCCGTAACAGCTCGACAGGTTCCAGTGGTCGCCCGCGCCGTTGAAGTCCGGAATGTAGCCATACATGGTCCAGCCCGATGGATGATAGCCGCCGTCCGTCGGCCAGCCATAGGCGGGCTTGGCCATGCGCTGCCAGGAACCGGGTGCGAGCCGGTTGTACCCGGGCGGTGGCGCGAACCCGTCGTCCCAGGCCCGCGTGTCGCGGTACCAGTTTGGGTCGCTTGCCAGGGCACGTAGCGGGGCATCCGTCTTTTTCCAGAGGGAAAGAAGGTTCCCGGAACCGATGGCGCCGCTGAAAAATTCAACCCGTATCCGCTGGTTCTTGCGTGTCAAGGGGTCCAGGGAATAATTCACGCTTTTGTCCGGGAAAAGCTCAAGCACCATTTTGTCCTGCTGCACCGAAATTGCCTTGGGATAGTTGGGCCCGAAGTCGCGCAACGCCACCCGCACGCCCAGCGTCCCGTTCGACACGGCCGCGCCGCCCTTGGCATTGACACCACCCGTGGCGCCGGTGATGGTATAGGCCCCGCTGTCCTGCAGCAGACGGACCGGACTGGCGCTCAGGCTTCCCGTGACCTCGGTTTCTCCGAGAAGCGCATAGCTCTGGCTGCCGCCCAAATTCAGGTTGAGGTTCACCAGATACTTCTTGAAAGGCCAGGCGTAAACCTTGTACGGGTTTGCGCCGATTTCGGGCTTGTCGCCCTCCATGTAGGTGTTAGTGACCGCGTACTGTACGTCCACGTAGGGTCGGCCCGCGTATGCGGTGATGAACACCTGGTATCCGTAAAGTCCCTTTGTGACCCCGCCCGTTGCCGCATAATGGCGACCGTCAACCTGGAGGACCACCTTCATGGGCCCCTGCTCCAGGATGCGTACGCTCTCGGGTGCGTTCTGCGATGCGGTATGCTCCTGGCCGTCCACGCAGCTCCCGGCCGCCCAATCGTTTGCGGTAATCACCCCGCCGTTGGCAAGGTTTGACGCTATTATCTTTTCCGTAACTTCATAGGAACCGTCATGGTTGGCGTCCAGCCAGGCCTCGTCGAACAGGTTG
>JAZDKP010000168.1:0-29547 GCA_043802925.1 Fibrobacterota bacterium
TGTCCTCCACGCCGATGGTAAGCGTCCCCACTTCACTGCCCCCGCCCAGAGTATCGTTCCGGATGGCCAGCCGCGCCATGGCCCCGGGCAAAACCCGCACCAGTCCGATGGAATCACGGATGCTCCGGTATTGCGCGAAGATGCGGCCCAGACCGGTGACCAGGGGCGACAACACCGCGCTGTCCGACAACACCGTGTTCAGCGCGTTGGCGACCGCGGTCCCGCTCCAGGTGACAATCGAGTCACCGAGGTAATGGCCCAGCGAATCATAAGCCGCCGCAAATACCGTGTCTTTGCCGTCCGTGGTAATGACAATGGAATCGAGTGACGAACCTCCGTTGTTCCGCGCGCTCCGGATGTCGATGCGCGTCACATTACCGGTCACGGAAACAAGGCCGGTTGTGTCCGGAAGGGCCGAGGCATGGGCGGCCCATACCTTGCCGGCGCCGTTATTGGATACGGTGAGGCGCGTGCTCGAACCGGAACCCACCAGCAGAGTGCCGTGAGAAACGTTCCGGCCCCAGGTTACGCTCACATCGTTGACGAAGTTGTTGTCAAGGTCATAACCGGCCGCAAAAAGGTCCAGCGTGTCCACCGTGGTCATACTGACCGCGCCCACCTCGCTGCCCAGACCGCCCGAGGCGCTGCGGATTTTGACGTAGAAAAGGGCGCCGGGAGTCACGGTGATATTTTTCACGGTGTCACGCGTGCCGGCCCCGTAGGCCGCCATGATGCGGCCGCCCGTGCCAATCAGCGTAGCGTCAAAAATAACGCTGTCGCCCGAAACCTGGGACAGGTAGTTGCCCGCCCCTGTGCCGCTCCAGGCCACAGTAACGTCGCCGAGATAATGGTCCAGTGCGTCATACCCTGCGGTGAACAGTGTATCCTTGGCGTCCGCTGTATAAGAGGGCTCATCCACGGAAGCGCCGCCGTTGTTGCGGGCGCTGCGGATGTCGATGCGCGATACCGCGGCTGTCACGGTGAGGGTCCCCGTGGCACCGTCAGTGGCCGTGGCATGGTCCGCGCTCACAATGCCCGAACAGGTGTTCTGCGCGACCAGCTTGGTGCTGGTGCCGGAACTGATAAGCAGCGTGGCGTTAGGCAGGGTCTTGGTCCAGTTGACTGTAACGTCGCTGATATAATTGTTGTCCGCGTCGTATCCAGCGGCATAAAGGTTCAGCGTGTCCAGCGTGGTCATGGAAACCGTGGTCACCGGGCCTCCGCCCCCACCCGCGGCGTTGCGTATGATGACATAGCTGATGGCGCCCGGCGTGACCGCGATGTTCGCGACCGTGTCCCGCACACCGGAGCTGTACACGGCAATGATACTGCCGCCCAAACCGGCCAGCGTTGGGTTGAAGGCCACGCTGTCGCCCGAAACCAGGGAGAGGTAGTTCCCCGAGCCCGTTCCGCTCCAGGCCACGGTAACGTCGCCCAGGTAATGATCCAGTGCGTCATACCCGGCCGCAAAAAGTGTGTCCAGATTGTCCGCGTTATAGGCCGGCCCGTCCACGGAAGCGCCGCCGTTGCTCCGAGCGCTCCGGATGTCGATACGCGATACTGCGGCTGTCACGGTGATGACACCCGTGACGCCATCGGTCGCCGTGGCATGGTCCGCGATGACCGTGCCCGTGCAGGCGTTTTGTGCGACCACCTTGGTGCTGGTACCCGAACTGATGAGCAGTGTGGCACTGGGCAGCGTCTGGGTCCAGGTCACAATGATGTCACTGATATAATTATTGTCCGCGTCATACCCGGCCGAGTAGAGTGACAGCGTATCAAGCGTGGTCATGGAAACCGTGGTCACCACGCCCCCACTTCCGCCTGCCGCATCGCGGACCTTCACATAATTCAACACGCCGGTGGTGACCGTGATATTCTTGACCGTGTCCCGCAGGCCGGCACCGTAGACGGCGATGATGCTGCCGTTCGTCCCGGCCAGGGCGGGGCTGAAAACCACACTGTCGCCCGAGACCTGGGAGAGGTCATTGCCCGTTCCCGACCCGCTCCAGGCCACGGTAAAGTCGCCCAGGTACTGGCCAATGGCGTCATACCCCGCCGCAAAAAGCGTATCCTTGTTGTCCGCCGTATAGGAGGGATTGTCGACCGGAGAGCCGTTGTTCCCGCGCGCGCTCCGGATATCGAGGGAATCCACAATCGCCGAGACGGTAATGACGCCGGTCACATCGTCCGTGGCCGTGGCATGGTCCGCAGTCACAATGCCGCTGCAGGCGTTGTGCGGCAAAAGATTTGTATTCGTACCCGAGGCCGCGGACAGTGTTGCATTGGCCAGTGTTTGGGTCCAGGTCACGCTCACATCGCTGATGTAATTGTTATCCGCATCATAGCCGGCCGCATACAAAGGCAGCGTGTCCGTGGTCAGAAGCGAAAGAACACCGACTTCACTCCCGGCCCCACCCGCGGCGCTGCGTATTTTGACGTAAGAAAGGGCACCCGGGGTCACCTGGACAATGCCGGTGGAATCATTGAGGATACCCGTGGAATCCGTGAAAATGCGGCCGCTGCCGGTTTGCGTGGGAGTGAAGATGACCGACACGCCGTAGCGTCCCGCAAGTCCGGCGGCCAGCCCTGAATCGGTTACACCCCAGGTCACGGACTGGTTTCCCAGAAAAGCCGAATCCACATCAAACCCCGCGGCATACAGGGTGAAACTGCCGTTATCCGCGGTATAACTGCCCGTGGCATACTCATTGGCGCGGTTGCCGTCCGTGCTTGTCAATATGCGGATAAAGTTGAGCGTGGCCTCGCCGCCGGCCTTGGCGGAAGGGCCGAAATCGGACTCGTTGTTGTCAACGGGGTTGCGTGATTTGAGCCGGAAGAAATGGGTCGACGGGTTCAGGAGCCCTTTGACCTTTACCGTGTCCCAAGCCGCAAGCGTACGCCACACTTCCCCCGCGTTGAGCGTGGAGTCCAGCTGCACATACTGGCCCGTGGTGGCGTCATGGATGGCGTATTCCGTGGTTCCCGTTTCAAGCCCGGGTTTGGGCTTGACACGCACGGTCGTGGCCGTAAAATCACCCACCCAGGGTGCGGCCGGTGTATAGGGCTTGATGCCTTTTGTGCTCACGGCAACAAGCGTGTCATGCGTCGTATTGCCAAAATCGTCCGTCACAGTCGTTAAAATGGAATCCACCGCGTCGTCCCCGTCCAGCGTGGCGCTAAAATCATAGGTGAGGTCCGCCGGCGCCGTGCTGTTGGACACGCCCGCCTGGCTGTTTTTCATTGCGCCGTTCAGGGAGACCGTGTAGCTGAGAGTGTTCGGGTTCACGTCCCCGTAAGTCGTGTGGAGGATGCAGGAATCGAAACCGGATTCGGGACGAAGGGCGAGGTCCGACACGACCGTGTAGGGCGCCTTCGTGTCGATGGTCAGGCCCGACAGCGAATCCCGGTCCGTGGCATTGGCGCCCATACCGTCGTCTATCGTCAACCGCACGGCAAAGGTGGATATCTCCTGCGCAATCCCCTGCGCCGCAAGGTCGAACTGGAGCGCCTTTCCGTTGCCTTTGGCAACGCCGGCCCCCGCGTCCCCACTGACCTGCGTGGCCGCGCTCCAGGCCGCGCCGTTGTTGAGGCTGTATTCCAGACTGACAGTATGCGAGACATTGTCCGCGTCCGCGGTATTGAAAACAACGTCCAGGATTCTGCTGCCGTCCGTGCGCTGCCCTGCGGAAACGAGCGCCACCGTGGGCGCCATGTTGGGCACATAGGTGACCTGGACATTCTGAAGCTGGAGATTGTTGTCCGTGCCGCCGGAATGGACGAAGGCGCGCCATTTGAACTGATAGATGCCCGTGGGCAGCGTGCCGATATTGGTATTGATCTGCGCAGCCGTCGATGACTCGCCGTAGGTTGTTCCGTTGGTTGCAGTCCAGGCCGCACCGGTCCAATACCGCCATGTGGCCCCATTGTCCGTTGAAACCACATATTGAATTACATTACTTCCACCGTTCAGCGTCTCGGTGGTCGCAAAGCCCTGCAGCAGGCCGAATTGCAAGGAGTCCTTCTGGGTTATATACGGGTTATCCGTCGCGTACAGAGTTGATTGAAATGAGGTCCGGGCAGTGTTGGACACGCGGACTTCGTCGATTTTCCCGTTCCAGTACCAGTTGGCGTCAAGGTTCCAGTCACCGGCATAGACCGGGCTGCCCGATGCGGTCACAGCGGGTGTGTTGGCCACCGGCGTACCGGCCGTGTTGTTGACATAGACGATTGACTGGGTTCCATTCCATACGCCGGCCACGTGATACCAGGTACCGGCCGTGATGGGTGCGGCGGAATAGGCCAGATTCACATTGCTGAACCAGAAACGGATGCGTCCGTCCGGTTCAAGGCTCAGGTTAAAATTGTTGTTGCCGGCCGCGGCGCCCTTGCTCACGATGGTCCGGCCCACAGCCGGGGCCACATTGGTCGCATTCACCCACGCGTCAACCGTCAGGGCGCTCCAGGCCGCATTCAGGCCGCCCGAGCTCCCAAGGTTGAGGTACTGCGTGCTCCCGTTGAAACTGAAGCCCGAATCAACGCGGCCCGCGATCAGCGCGGGTTTTTTCACGCGCGTTCCGTGGTAGGCGTTGCCGCTGGAATCGTTCACGCAGGCGCCGGCCAGGCGCGCGATTTCGGTCTCGTTCAGGGCCCGGCCAAAGACCGCGATTTCATCAATCTGCCCGTTGAAGTACCGCGTTCCGTTCTCATGCCCGACCCCGGCGGCCACGGACGGTGTGTTCGGCACTCCCGGATTGTTCATGGAGGCGCAACGCACGCCATCAAGATAAAGACGGGCGGTCGCCGTACCGTTGAGGACAACGGCAAAATGATGCCACGCATTATCCGCCACATCGTATCCGCAATCCAGGTCCACATTGATGGCGCCGCCGGAACTGGTGCGCCACACCAGCGATCCGTCGGGGTGCGTACCCGCGCCGGCCTGCCAGATTGTAATCCACCAGTTTCTATCTGCGCTGGAAATGGAGCGGGCTGAAATGGCTTTATATCCGGATTTGTCGCTGGTCTTGAACCAGCCGGAAACCGAGTAGGTGGTCAATGCAAGATCCGAAGTTCCGGGCCTATCGACCTTGTCGTTCGTTCCGTCAAACGTCAGCGCCCTACCGAACCGTCCCGCGGATGACACCGGTCCGCTGGCGACACCGTAACGCCGGCAGAGCGAAGAATCGGGCACGGAAACACCCGCATGCACGGCAATGGCGGAGTCCGTCAGCGCCTGATGATAGATGACCACTTCGTCCATGGTTCCGGAAAAGGGCTGCGAGGCCTCGAGTGCGCGGTATCCGATTTCCACCGGATCCGTGTTGGTTGCAATGGTCCCGGTTTTTGCCCCGGTATTCGCATCCTGGATACCGTTGATATAGGTCTTGACCGTGGTCCCGTTATAGGTCATGGCGATATGATACCATGAACCGGTCGTGACAGCCCCCGCCGAGGTCACGGTCAGACTGCCCCATCCGGCGCCGGTCCCGAAATAAACCTGAAGCTTGCCCGTATTGTCAACGGTCAGCAGATAACAGTACCGTTTATTGACAATGGTATTATAAGAACCAAGGACGGTCGGCTTTATCCATGCTTCCATTGAAAAATTGGCCATGCCTTCGAGCGCGGCCGCGTCGGGAACCAGGATGTAATCATTGCTGCCGTCAAAGGAATAGGCGTTCCCTGATTTTCCCGATGTCGTGACGCTTGCGCCTATCGGAGCGCCGTGCAGCGCATTCCCGCTGATGTCCTCGGTCGCAGTCGCCGCTAACGTCGCGATTTCGTTGGCCTCCAGCACGCGGTTGAAAAGCCGCGCATCATCGATAAAACCGTTGAAGTTCTGGGTGGTGCCGGGGTTACTGCCCGCCCCGAATGTCAGGCCCTCATTCTGGTTTGACACCGTGATGGTCGTTGTGAACCGGAGTACACCATCGATATAGAGGTTTGTCCCGTTCGCCGAACCGCTGACAAAGGTCACGGCAACATGGTGCCAGGCATTGTCAACCAGATTGACGCCGCTATTGCGCTCGGAAGCGGTACTCCAGTCATACACCGCAAAAGTATTGTCCTTCAGAAACATCCCGTATGCGCTCTGTTTGACCATGATGCCGCGCCATCCGCTGCCCGGTCCGCTGGTTTTAATCCAGGCGGTCATGGTGCCTGTGGTCAGATGGGTCGATACATGGGACGGTTCGGTCAGCTCCACCCTGTCGTCCGTGCCATCCAGTTCAAGCGCGCCGCCCAACTTTCCCCCGGAGGCCTGCCACATGTCCCCGGTGGTCGTATTCGACCCTCCTGCACCGGGTTGAAGCGTCCCACTGTTGGGCCCGATGATGTCCGTAAGCGTACTCCCGGAATTGTCGTCAAAGCGCCACCGCGAAACCGCGCCGGAGCTCGGGTACGAACCTGCGGAATCGACTTTGTTGTCAAAATGCCATAAACCGGCCACGCCGGGTGTTGCAGGGTCTATTGAAGCCAGCGGGATTGTGTCAAATGACCAGTACTGCAGAAGATTGGTTGTATCAATGGCAGCGGGCCTTATACCCGTGGTATCGTCTTTAATGTGCCAAAGACCGAGGGTGTTAGCGTCAGCGGAAACCGGAATAAGCGCACTTAGGGTGGCCCCAGTCCCTGTGACCTGGACCTTGGTGGCATCGGATACGGTATAATCAGCAGGAACGGAAAAATCGTAATTTTGAATAACGGCCCAGCTTGAGCATGTGCATATAACAAATATAATGAGATAGAGTCTTTTCAATGTTGACATATTTCTTACAATATATGTTTTCGCTTATTATGTTTGTTTTTTCTCGTTATTAACATTTTTAACACAAACATGAACAAACTTCATAACAAACATCAACGCAAAGTTCATGCCTAGATTAATTATTTAACTTAATACATTGTTAATAGAAGTAAACATGGGTTAACACGTTATAATAAAAGGCCATTTTATTCATACAAAAAGTGAAATATTTTCTCTATCTATTAAAGAAAAGGACAGAAAAGTCCTTCAGGCATAATAATAAGACAGAATTGAATATATTTCTATGAAATGAATCACATTTCAAGGCTTTTTGTGTAAAGATATTTACACGACAGCATTTTCAATGAGAAGTTTATCCGTCAAACCTATTCCTTTTTATACTGCTTTTGATCGCCCCCCTCCTCTCGACCCCCGAGCGCAGAGGCTGTGTCATAATTGACAGAAGGAGGCCGCTCCCACATCATCTTGTAGCTGTCTGAGTTAATGGACCGCAATGTGTTGACCAGGGGGATCCAATAAAGATGATTATGACACAGCCTCCGCAGTCGAGGGGCGAGAGGGGGGTGAGTGCTCTGCGAAGATCTGAAATCTTTTACTCGATGCTCATCCATTGCTTATTTTAAACAAGATGCATTCACGAACAATTCCCGAACTCCTTGCCCCGGCCGGTTCGCCCGAGACCTTTCAGGCTGGTTTTGACGCGGGCGCAGACGCCTTTTACCTCGGCGCGCCGGACTTCAATGCACGCAAGCGTGCCAAAAATTTCACACGTGACGAAATCGAACAGGCCGCGGCTTTTGCCCATCAGCACGGCAAACGCGTTTACATCACGCTGAACACGCTCATATACGACAGCGAAATCCCGGGGCTCCTCGACCTTCTTGTCTTCCTCGACCGCATCCGGGTCGACGCGGTCATTGTGCAGGACCTCGGCGTACTGGACATCCTGCGCCGCCATTTCCCCTCCTTACGCGTCCACGCCTCCACGCAGACCTTCTGCCACAACTCCCTCCAGGCGCAATTTCTGAAGGACGCGGGCGTGTCTCGCATCATCCTTCCCCGTGAGCTTTCGCTGGATGAAATTCGCGCGATATCCGCCAAGGTCCCGCTCGAATACGAGCTCTTCATCCACGGCGCGCTCTGCTTTTCCTTTTCCGGCTGCTGCCTCTTTTCCTCGAACCTCTACGGCGCTTCGGGCAATCGCGGTGAATGCCGGCAGGTCTGCCGCCACGGCTTTGAGACGGACGCGGGAACGCGCTACCCCTTTGCCATGAAGGACCTCAATGCCGCGCCCATCCTGCAGAAAATCCTTGAGACCCGGCCCGCGGCCCTGAAAATAGAAGGCCGGTTGAAAAATGCGGACTATGTTTCGCAAACCGTTTCAATGTACCGGAGATTGCTCGACGCTTACGCGGAGACCGGGCGCGTCCCGGAACCAGGTAAAATGCCCACCGGGCAGAGGGTCTTTACAACAGGTTATTTTGAAGGAAAAGCGGACCATCACTCCCTTGTAACGCAGGAGACGCCGGGCGTCATCGGCGAACACATCGGCACGGCACGCATCCCGCTCCGGGGAAGCGTGCTCCTGAAACTGCGGGAACCGCTGTCCAAGGGAGCGCGCCTCCGGCTCACGGACAAAAGAGGGCGTGTGGCCTGCGAAGGCACGCTCCTCTCCTTTTCCACGCGCACGGTAAAGGGAGGCGTTGAGATACGCTGGAATTTGTCGGACGCGGAACCGTCCGCAGAACCGCTCACGGCCCTGCTCCTCGGCACCTACCAGCCCAAAGATCCGCGCCGTTCCTTCCGCCACGCCCTGTCGCACGCCAAAACAACAACGCTTGCGCTTTCGCTGGAGTGGGCCAAAGGGCGGCTGACCGTCCGCGCAGACGCAGGCCCCGGATTCCCTGCGTTGATATATTCCGCGGAGCTCCCGCTTGTTCCGTCGCACAGCGAAAAGGAGCCGCACGCCCTGCTGGCGCGGATGAAGGAAATGTTCACTGAGACAGGAGTCCTGCCCTTTACAACAGATATCCGGAAAATGGTCCTGCCCCAAGGCATGTTCTGCCCGGTCAGCGCACTGAAAAAGATACGGCAGCAAGCCTTTGCCGGGTTCGACGATATTCTCCGGAAGGACCGCGCGGACAAAGAAACCGCGGTCCGGCAGACGGTGCTTGGGGAACTGGCCGCATATCAGCAGGCCGCCCGGAACGAAGCGCCTGCATGGCTTGAGACCGGCGCGATGGAGTCCATGCCCCTGTTCGTGCCCGAAGCTGGAATTCCCCAATGGAAAAAGCGCATAAACGGCTGGGCGGACGGAAATGGGAAACAGTCCGTTGCCAACGCCTTTGGATGGGTTCCGTTACTGACGGCCATCCCGGCAATCAATGTCTATTCCGGACCCTATGTTTATTGCGTCAATTCATTCGCCTATGGCTTTCTGATGAAGCGCGGCCTCGCGGGCTGCATTCTGCCGTCCGACACGGACAACGCAACCCTGGGCCCGCTTATCCGCTATCCGGGCGTTTACCGGCAAAAAGGTGTCATGCGGGAAATGATGGCCTCGCGTCTTCGGATACCGTGGGAGAATTACCGGCTGAAGGGGAAGCGCTACCGGGTGGAATCGTGCGAAAGCTTTGACCTGCTGGTGGAAGTGTAACGCCTGACCCGGCCCCTAAGCACAGTCCGGATGGGCCGGTAAATAGACATGGACCACAGTGCCTTTCTGCAGTTCGGACTCCACCTCAACGCCCCCCCCGTGCTTTTTAACAATGGTCTGGACAACCGTAAGCCCGAGTCCGGTCCCCTTCTTTTTAGTCGTGAAGAAGGGATCGAAAATCCGCGAAATCTGTTCGGGTGGGATGCCGCTGCCCGTGTCCGCAATGGTCAGCTTTACATAAGCACCGGCCGGCAGCGACACGGGCAGGGGCCCGTGCGCGGGCAGGTTGCGTGCGCGGACCGTGATACAGCCACCCTCGGGCATGGCCTGCTGGGCATTGATGACCAGGTTATCGATGACCTGGAGGATCTGACTTTCGTCCACCTCGCAGGGCCAAAGCGCATCCGGCACTTCCAGGGCGCATTCGTGGCGCATACCGCTCATGACGAACTGAACCCCGTCGCGGATGAGCGGGGAAAGGGCCATGACTTGCCGCACCGGCGCGCCGCCCTTGGTAAAGGTCAGAAGCTGCCGGGTGAGGCCGCAGGCGCGGCCGTAAACCGAGAAGCCCTTGCCAAGCAGGGTCACGCACTTTTCGCACTCCCCGTTGGACGCGGCCTGGCGCGCAAGCTCCATATACCCGAAAATGCCGCCCAACAGGTTGTTGAAGTCATGGGCGATTCCGCCGGCCAAAAGACCGAGGGACTCGAGCCGTTCGGCCTTCAGCAGTCCCTCCTCAAGCCGGACCTGCTCCGTGATATCGCGAAAGGCAAGCACCTGGCCGAATGTCCGGCCTTCCGCGGTCCGGATGGGGGCCGTGTTGTCCGCAATCAGCCGCGCTTCGCCGCGCCGGCCCACGAGCGTTGTCCGGATTCCCTGGATCCCGGGAATGTCGCCTTTCCGGAGGGTTTGATAAACCTCGGAGAGCAGCCAGCCCAGGGCCTCCCCCTCCTGCCAGCCGGTCAGGGCCTCGGCCACAAAATTCATGAGGATGATTCTGTTGTTCTCATCCGTGACAATGACTCCTTCGGCAATACTGTGCAGGGTAATCTGGAGACGCTCCTTTTCCTCGGCCAAGGCCTCGTGGAAGCGCCGTTCACCGTCCCGAAGCCGGGTTTCGGCCAGATGCCGTTTCTGGAGATTATAATGATAAACACCAATGCCCACGAGAATGAGCAGGATGGCCACAAGCAGGGCTGTGATAATGGCGCGGTATTTCTCGTGGATGGGCAACGGTGCGTTCAGGACAATACTGCCTCGCGGCAGGCCGCGTTCAGGAATACCGTAACGTTCCAACGCATTATGGTCAAACATATACCGGTTCGGCCCCTTTTGCATCACCGGGATGTTTGAGACCGGGGTCCCGTCCAGAATGCGTAACGCCATGCCTGCGGCCGCTGCGCCCTGATAGAACCCGCTCACCACGAAACCGCCCGTGGCGCCAAGGAGCACCCGGGAGTCATTGACCGCAAAGACGGGCACCGGGCTCGCCTCCACGATACGGCGCATGCTCTCCTGGAACGAATAGTTGCGGTCCCTGGACTTGAAACTGGAAAGGTAAAGTACGGCGCAGGAGTCTGGCAGCGTCTGTAGCGTGTCCCGGAGTTCATCGAGTGTCATGGCGGAAAAGGGAAGGGGCCGGAACCGGAGGCCGGGACCCACGCGTGCCTCCACGGCCCGGAGCTGCCCCTCGTGGGCGAGTCCGGTGAGTGAACTGTCGTTGACGATGACGAGTGTGCGCGCGCGTGGCCAGAGCCGCGGCACAAGCGCGATGGTGGCGGCGTAGTCCGCATTCTCAGCCACGCCGGTCATGTCAGGGTGGCCGGCAAGGAGGGAATCGTTAAAATCGTTGATGCCGCAAAAGACCACAGGCGTCCCGGGAAAAAGCCCGTCCCGGAACCGGCGCAAAAAATTGAAGGCATTGTTGTCGGCCGCCAGGATCGCGTCAAAACGGACGCGGCCGTACTTGTAAGCGTAAAGCCGTTGCAGGTTCTCGAGCTGGAGGCTGTCCTCCAGGTATTTGGCGTCCATGTATTCGAGGTGCGTTTCGACCTCAGGCCGTGTCTTCAGCACCGAATCAATGCCCTGCATTTCAAGGTCGGACCAGAGGTAACCGGGGTTATAGGAATTGAGGATAAGGACCCGTTTAGGAGACGCGGAGAAAGAGGCCGCAACCAGCAGAAAAAGCAGCATCCACACCGGAAGCGCAGCGCGTCTCATCTCTTTTTCCGCTCCTTCCGGCGTTCAACGTAATCGAAAGCCGCCTGCGCGCTGCAATTGACAATGCGTTCTTCGGGAAACGCATGTTTGACAAGAAGCGGACGGATATCCGCATCATTCCCGATTTCATGAAGCACATGCGCATCTGAAGAGAGCACGGTGTCGCATCCGGCGCGTTTGCAGGCGAGGATGAGCGCCTCGGTTTCGTTGTCGTCCACGCGCTTCATGTGCACCTTAGAATTGTTCAGCTCCAGCGCCACACCGAGCCGTTTTGCAGCCGCTGCAAGCGCATCATAATTCACAGGAAAGTGGCGGCTATTGGGATGGGTGACAATATCCACAAAGGGGTTTTTCTCCAGCGTGCGGATGAGCAGGTCAGTATAGGCCGTGCACCCAAGCCCAACGGGAACGTTGTCGTGAAAACCAAGCAGCACCAGGTCCATGAAGCCGAGAAAATGGAGGGGGCAGTCGGTCGTCCCATTGTCGGGATGGAGGTTGCATTCCATCCCCTTCAGCAGCCGGATGCCGGGAACCGGATCATGCAGCCGTTCAAAAAAGACCGAATTAGCGCTGCCGCCCAGAAAGGGACCGTGGTCTGTAATGGCCAGCCCGGCCATGCCGCGCTCCTGCGCCGCGGAGAGCATTTCCACCACGGTATGCACCCCGCAGGTACTGAACAGGGAGTGGGCGTGGAAATCGACGTCGATCATGTGTAAAAATTAAATGACCACTGGCGCCCAGTCAAATAAAAAAAACGCACCCCTGAATTGTATCTCACTACTCCCAGTTTCTAATTCACGCCTTGGAAAACTAAGCCTCGCAGTGCGAGAAAAGATTTCCACCAGTTCGGGTGGGCCTTTCCACTGAACAGACATGAAATGTTTTAGAGTACTGCGAGGCTTAGTTTGACAAAAACTGGGGAGCCGTGAGGAATTGTATTTTAAAAGAGCCCCTACAACAATGGAATAAACCCGGCAGATTTGAAATGACTGTCTTTGGTCAACGCTTCCTTGATGTTCAATTCCTTCATGAGCGTAAAACTGAAACAATCCGTAAAAGACCATGGATGGTCGGCATGTTTCAAATAAAATTCTTTCGTCCTGGCAAATCGTTCCGGCTCCATCCATTCCATTCGACACACCGTGGACGTTGATATCATTTCCAGAAGCACTTTTCCCATTCGTGACAATCCCCGCGCTTGCAGCAAGGTAACGGATTCATCGATAATGTAATCCGTTGTCACAAACCGGTGTTTTCCATCGGATCGTTTCTTCAATATATTTACCGCCCTGGCATGCGCATCATCATTTGAGGCTAAGAGCGCATAAAAGCCACTGGTATCCACAAAAGCTTCATGCGCCATAAATCAGCCGGTCCATTTCATGATTGCTTAAATTTCCACCGTTTTTTTCCGCCTTTTCGGACAAGTGATAAAAGGGATCATCGGCGGCAGAATTCACGGCCTCACGGATAGGTTCGAGCCGGAGGACCGGTTTCCCCCGATAGGTCATAACCATCCGGAGCCCTTGCCTGGCCCAATTGACCACCTGTTCCGAGTTTTTCCTGAATTCGAGCATGGTAATGGTTTTCATGTCAATCTCCGGACACACGTCTTTGTTGAACTTGATGTTCAACTTTAATATAAGTAATAATTTGTCAAAAACATATCTTTTTTACACGATGGCAAATCACATCCTGAACAGTTCCCCCATCTTCTTTCCAAGGATTTTCCCCGCAGCCATAAGGCTTGCGCCCAGCAACACCATGGCAAACACCCCGAGCGCCGAGGCCACGGGAAAACCCTCCTGCACCCGGTTGGACAGCGCAAAAATGGCCTTGGTGAGCGGATAAGCCCCCTCCTTCATGGCAAGGATGAGGCTGTCGCTTACCTCCAGCATGGCAAAGGAGAAGACGAGGATGCCGCCCGCAATGAGGCTGGAGGAAAGCAGCGGGCCCGTGATGCGCGTCAGCGTGCGGAAAGGGGACGCGCCGAGGTTAAAGGCCGCCTCCTCCATGGAGGGATGGATCTGCCGGAGCCCTGCGTCCACGGAACGCACCATGAAAGGCAGGCGCCGCACCGAATAGGCGGCGATGAGCAGGGGAAAGGGGTTCTGCCGCGGGTCAAGCCAGGTACCGGCATAGGCGCCCACGTATCCGAAAGCGAGGATGAGGCCGGGCAACGCAAGCGGCAGCATGATGGAGAAATCGAGCAGTCCCCGGCCGGCAAAACGAAAGCGGGCCACGGCATAGGCCGCACAGAGCCCCAAACCGAGGTCGAGGAGCGTGGTGACGGACGAGAGGAAGAGGCTGTTGCGCACACTTAAGACCGCCAGCGGGTGGGTTGCCGCAGTCCGGAAAAAATCCAGCGTGAAGCGCTCAGGCAGCGCGGTCATGAACCAGCGTTCGGCCACTGCGGAAAAGACCACCATCAGGTGGGGAATGACCGATATGAAACCCACGCCAAGAAAGAGCGCAAGCACCGCAAGGCGAAGCCGTTGCGGGAGGCGGGGCCGTTCCGTACCACGCATGGCCTTGCTGGCCATGGACGTCTCGCGCGACATGAAAAAAGCCCGGGAGCCGAAATAGACAAGTGCCACCCAGGCCAGCATAAAGACCACGAGCGCGTAGCCCATGGGGTTTTCGTTGATGTCGCTGAGCATGCTGAAAATCTGGTAGGCGGCCACGTTCCGGTATTCGAGGATGAGCGGGGTGCCAAGGTCGGTCACGGACCAGACAAAAACGATGGCGCAACCCGCAAACACCCCGGGCGCGGCAAGTGGCAGCAGGATGCGCCGGAAAAAAGCCGTCCGTTTGCTGCCGAGGTTCCAGGCCGCCTCCTCAAGCGCGGGATCAATGCCCGAAAGCGCGGCCGAAAGGTTCAGGTAGACAATGGGAAAGAGGTGCAGAACCTCCAGCACCACCACGCCCAGAAAGCCCGATCCCATCCAATCGACCGGGCTTGAAATAACGCCGATTTTCATGAGAAGGATGTTGAGCGTGCCAAACCGGGAAAGGAACTGGCGCATGCCAATGGCGCCCACAAAGGGAGGCAATATCATGGGCAGCATCATCAGACCATGCAGGAACCCCTGCCCCGGTAGTCGGTAACGCGTGGAGAACCAGGCCAGGGGCAGGGCGAGCGCAAGGCTCGCCAGCGTGACCCCAGTGCCGATGGCAAAGCTGTTCCCCATGGCGGCCATGAGCGCCTTGTTCGCAATGAGGAGTTGGAACAGCGCGAGCGTGGCCCGGTGCTCCTGGAAAAAACCGCGCTGAAGGATGAACAGCACGGGGTAGTACAGGAAAAAAACAAGCACGGCAGAAACAAGAAGAAGGCCGAAGACCCAGGAGGGGGACGGTTTTTTCAACTCACCCCCTTTCCCCCTCTCTCGCAGAGAGAGGGGGCTGATGACGGGGAGATGGCAGAAACAAGTATACTAAGACGACGAATGACATCGTCCAGATTGTTTTCAATTTCATCATTCGTAAAGTGGATTATCTGACACCCGTTTTCCATAAGCCATTTATCTTTTTCCCTGTCCTGAGCGACCGTATCATCATGAATCGTTCCATCAATTTCAACGATCAACCTGCATTCGTTACAGTAAAAACCTGCAATTGCAGTTCGACTGCCTTTTGGTTCAGTATATTCTATCGGATACTGCCTGGAAAATTTCTTCCCCAACAGTTTTCTATTCCTGACCACATTCCAGAACACAGTTTCAGCCTGCGTCTGATTCTTCCGTAGATGTCTTACAATCTGTTTAATCATATGATTTTATTTTCACCCGCCCCCCTCTCTCGATCCCCGAGCGTAGTCGAGGGGCGAGAGAGGGGGGAAAGGGGGGTGAGTCAGGAAATGATCCTCACATCTTCTTCCGCGATCCCAAACCCCATCGCCTTCCCCGTTTCCGTGGGCAGGGCCGGGCTCGGGATGAACGCCTGAAACGCCACGCCATTGTTCTCCAGATACAGGTGCTCCGCAGCGCCCGCAAAGAGCGCGGCTGTCACACGTCCGTGCAACACATTCGTATTCTGTCCATCAACGATTTTCAGATTTTCCGGCCGGAAAAAGCAATGGGCCTTGGTTCCCGGTGCAATTCCCGTGGCGTCCGTCCGGCCGGAAAGCGTCCCCAACGCGGTTTCGACCGTGACAGCGGCCCCGCGGTCACCACGGACCGTGCCTTCCACCACGTTCGCGTTCCCGAGAAAGCGGCCCAGGCGCACCGTGGCAGGCCGCAGGTACAGTTCGCGGGGGGTGCCGACCTGCAGAATCCTCCCCTCCTCCATGAACGCGATGCGGTCCGCCATGGAGAGCGCCTCCTCCTGGTCGTGGGTGACGTACACGGAAGTGACGCGGGTGGCCCGGTGCACATGCATCAACTCCACCCGCATCTCGGCACGGAGCCGGGCGTCAAGATTGGAAAGCGGCTCATCGAGGAGCAGCAACCCGGGTCCCACCACGAGCGCGCGCGCAAGCGCCACCCGCTGCTGCTGGCCGCCCGACAGCTGGCCGGGCAGTCGTTTTTCAAGACCCGTGAGCCGGACAAGGTCCAGCGCCTCCCTGACTTTTGCAACGGCTTCAGCGGCCGGCACCTTCCGGTTTTCGAGTCCGAACGCCACGTTCTCCGCAACCGTCATGTGCGGCCAAAGCGCGTAGCTCTGGAACACAAGCGAGGTATTGCGCGCCTGCGTGGGTTTTTCCGTCACCTCTTCGTTGTTAAAAAACACCCGGCCCGCTTTTGGACGCTCCAGCCCGGCCAGTATCCGCAGGAGCGTGGTCTTTCCGCAACCCGAAGGCCCAAGCAGAAAGAAAAATTCACCGGACGCGATGTCGAGCGACACCCCTTTCAACACCTCGGTCGCGCCAAAGGAATGCCGGACATCTTTTATGGAAACAGAGTACATGCGCTTTCTCCTGCGATTACGTTTTTAATTTCAGTTATTCCTGGTATAAGCACCCATCTCACCCGGCCCCTCGACTCCGCTCGGGGACCGGGTGAAAGAAGAGTGCCTTTCATTTATATCATCTTTTCGCGCTCCCCGAGCGGAGTCGAGGGAAGCGCGAGGAGACTGCGTTATCCCCTCATATTTCCCCTCAAAAAACTTCTGCCACTCCGCCAGTATCCGGTTTCTTGCCACCGGGTCTTTCCACACGTTCTTCGCCAGACTGTCGGCCTGCGCTTCCGTGACCGGCATTCGCACCCAGTCCGGGTGGCCCGGTGCCTTTTGCCAGGCCGCCTTGAGCAGGCCGGTGCGGTCGATGAGCCCGTTCCCGGCCAGGTCGTTTACAATGAGCCAGCGGCCCGACGCCTTGTCCATGTCAAAAGCCCGCATGCCCTTGGCCTCAAAAGGATTCGTTCGCACATTGGATAGGTTCCTGTAATTCGCATAGATATCCGGGCACACCGGCATGCGGTTCAATTCCTGCCGGACCGGGCCGCCTTCCGTCCCTTTCCGGACATACAGGAGCTTCTGCCCCTTTTCCGAAAGCGTGAACTCAACAAAACGCAGCGCGGTCTCCGCATGGGGCGCGCCTTTGAGTACAGCCATGGCGTCCCCGCTGATGACCGTGAGGTTTTCGGGCAAAAGCACCCCTACCTTGTCCTCCCCTGCTTCCGCGACCTGGGCCCATCCATAAAAATCAACGGCCAGCCCAAAGGCGAGGTCGCCCTTGGCCGTCATGCGCGGCACATCACTCGCGGACTTGGAAAAAGCCCGGGTATTGGCGGAAAGCCCGGTGAGGATGCGCCACCCTTCGTCCCAGCCATAGGCCTGAAGGATGAGTTCGAACATCATGTGCATGGTGCCGCTGCTGCGCGGGTCCGCGGCGCCCACCCACGAAAAGAAAGCGGGGTCCGCAAGGTCCTTCCATTCGCGCGGCGCGCGGAATCCCATTTTCGCGCACACCCATTTATTGTACACAATGCCGAAACCGGAAAGCACGGGGCTGAACCAGTATCCTTCCCGGTCGTATATTTCGATACCGGACAACTGCTGCGGAATGGCGTTCAGAATGGATGAGTCAGGATAGACCGGCTGGAGCAAACCTCTTTTCTTCAAATCAAGATACGGGTCCGTGCCACCGCCAAAGAAGAGGTCGATGCCGATGCCTTCCGGGCTGCGCTTGAATTCCGAAAGGATGTACCGCATGCAGTCACTGCCGCCGCCGCCCGGGTCGAGGTATTCCACGGCCACAGTGCGGCCGGTGCGCGTTTTGTACCAGGCCGAAAAGGCGCCTCGGAACTCATTGCGGAGACCATCCCAGTGCGGGGTGATGATGACGAGCCGGTCATCGGAGAGCGCGGTGGATGCGCCACGGCCCGGGAGCGGAATAAACCATGAAAGGATGGAAACGGCTATCAGTGCAGCAAGAAAAACGAAGATGCCCCGGATGCCCTTCATCCAGAGTCCGTGGTAAATTCGAGGTGGGTCGTGAACGGCGGGCTGATTATCTTTTGCATGCCTGCCCCTTTGGGGTGTTGTTTCCGGAGACAGGAATAAAATAATTGATTTAGCGGGCGGACGGTAATGGGAAAGGAGAGGCGTTCTCCCGCCCTTTCAGGCCCTGGCGTGTTTTGGATGGAGGCCGGAACGCGAGGTAACATTCAACTTTCCGCCCAAAAGTTCCTTCAGCCGTTCCGTGAGCATTATTTTCATGAAGGACTGGTATGGCACATCGTTTTTATTCGCCTGGTTCTTGATGTCCTGTAAAAGGCTTTTAGGGAGACGAATTGAGATGGTTTCCGTCGATGGCTTTAAATTGGGAAATACCGCGGGCGGGGCCTTTGACAGGTCAAAATAGTCGGTGACATCGTGCTTCTCCCAGAACGACACCTCGTCCTGTTCGGTTTTGAATTCAGGGAGCTTTTTAAGTGTTTTCTTCATAATCTATTCTCTCTTTCCGGGACATGTTCCTGGCTGAGATGAGCGTCATACATCCATCATTTCTTGTTGTTCAACCGTAATTGAATATCCATAGTTTCCGCTATCATCTGCAACCTGTTTTTAAGCTGTTTGTTTTTCTCCTTAACAGCGAATGAATCATCAAGCTTATCCATGAATTTACGGGTTTCCTGCAGCTTATCCAATGGCAACAATGCACAGCTGATGCAGAACAAACTCTTTGAACGTCCATCATCATAATTCGCCAGAAAATCCATCAGGATGTTCATTCGTATCTTTTGCTGCTCGATAAAACGCCCCATCCCGTTACGTCTTATAAAATCAAGATTCGCGAATACTTTTTTATGGGTTACAAATGAATCATAGCCCTTTTTTTCCGCATCAAACCGGGTGCATGGATAGTCTTTGCAGTCCGAACACACTTCAAGTCCCTTCTTAACCACACAGCAAGTCACAAATCCACAGGATGGGTGTTTCTCCTTAAAACACAATCCGCCTCAGCAACCGGGGCAGACGGAATCACCTTTGGTATGGAATCTTGGGCATAATCCGCAATCAATTCCACAACAACCGATGGTACTATGTTTTTTCGTCATATCTGCCCGGCCTTCCGGCCCCTTTTGTTTTGGGCGCGTGGCACTCACAAGAAACACTTAAATTTCAAGAACATCAGCAATGAAATAACAAACAAAGATAATTGCATTATAACAATGAAAGTGGAAGTGCTGAACCCGCGCAAAAAAGCATTCTTTGGTCTTGCGATTAAGTGTTCAATCAACGGATAAAGACCGAGCTCCCGTTCATACACCTCAATAATCTGTAGCTTTACTTTCTGACAACGGCGATGGTGTATGGCGATGATAAGACCGATAAAAGTGGTCAGGACAAGCGCAATGTATGCGAGCGTGAGCCCAAATTCGGTAACCAGGTCTGCTTTATTCAGCCCGACCACTCCAAGAATAAAAACTATTGAGTAGTTGGGGATTTTCCACGTTTGGTCGCGAATGTGTAAGGTGTCTTGCCATTGGATCTGAAGGCCCTTGGAAATGGATTCCGGAGTAGCCATAAGGTCTCCTTTTCAATAAGTTTTATGCATGTTCAAATTTACTGTAAAATACTGAATAGAATGTCTTTCGCGCGCCATATCTTTTGGTTCCGGTGCAGACTGGACGAAAGGGCCATGAAAATCACGTGCTCTTCGCAGTATTGGGCAATCTTCCGGGAAGAAATGACGCCACGGGAGTAGGCGAACAGAACAATTTTCAGCAAAATAGCCGGATTCCATGCGGGCGCACCCGTGGCATCATTGCTGTAACGCTTCGAAAAGATGGAAAGGTCCAATTCATGGTCGATAAGATGATTCAACGTATGCTCGAAGGTGCCAGGAAGTATCTGGTGCGCGTAAGAAATGGGTATGAGTTTGGTCGGTCGGAGCGTATCGGGCCATTTCACCTCCTTTTGCTCAACTGGTTAGTTGTCAAAAAAGGATGAGGGCCGTCCCATTTGTCAATCGCGTGCTTTTTCACAGCCTCGTTGGGCGCTGTGCTGCCAGCGTGCCTTTTGACTCTTTCCGGCCAGCGCAGTGCGACAATGTCAAGGAAGGCCGAGGAGCACTCTTTAGGCATGACTTTTTTCATAGATAAATATCACTAACAGTCTGCATTGACAATTCCAAGGCATGCAAGAATAAATCCCAAAGCAAGGGAGATTGTGCAAAATATCGGAACAATTTTACCTATGATAAAGTTGACCTGAAAAAGCCCTCGCCAGCCAAGTGCGTCAGTTTCTTTTTGAATGAATTCAAAGGGGTGTTTAGGTAGTCTGTGGATAATACGAAGGTTCACAATAAGTTTTGCGTAAATGCGCCAGATCGTCAAGGATACAAGGAATGAAAGAAAAGCGCCTAAAAACAATATGATAATTAGGGTGGTTTGACTTTCAGTACTGGCAGCAGCGGTAATGAATAGTGAATAAATTACCAAAAGAAAATTAAACCTTTGGCAAAATAGATTTTCAACAAACTCTCGCTCATGACTAAAATTCCAATCATATTCTCGGTTTTGAAGGGAGTAGCCTTCTTCAAGGTCTTGAACTGAATAGCAGTGTAAGTTCTTAGCAATCTTGCTTGGCTCTGTTTTTTCGCCCATTTGATTTTCCCTTTTTCAATTCATTTCTTTGAATTCATGGCTCTATTGTATTGGCGGCCAGGACGGCCGCCTCTTTTTTTTCGCGCTGGCCTTTTTGTCTTTCGCTGGCAGCATTGCGCCCAACAACACCCAGTACGAAGTATTGCATGTTCTTGTTATGACAATATAGACAAAAGGCGTAGTTCATGCAATCACAGACTGCGCCTTCTGTCTATATTTCTTGTGGATTCTCAATAAACCAGCATCACTTCCCAGCATACCCATTGTCAACAGCTTGTCCGGCCGTAATAGGATTAAACTTCCGTATCTTCTCCCAGTAATTTGGATATCTTTCGCGCCATGTTGCATAACAATTCAGGCAATAATAACGATTATTGCCCATCAGCGCCCGCAGAATCAGCTTAACGCCCTTATCACGGATTTTGAGGTCGTTTTTTTCTTTGCAATTAGGACATGATCCTATCTTCATAATGGATGCTTCAGCAGCTCCTCTTCAGAATTGTAAAACGCAATAATGGAACCATCGTAGATAGAGAAGTTACCCCGGCAGGTCAAACCAGAACGTGCTTCCCTCCCCCGCGTTGCTCAGGACCCCGATTTGCCCCTCGTGCGCGTCCACGACCAATTTACAAAACGCAAGCCCCAGCCCGGTGGAGGGCAGGTTGTGCGTGTTCCGGAGTTCGGCCTGCACCTCTTTTTCAAACATCCGGCCATGGAATTTTGCCGGGATGCCCGGTCCGCAATCCGAAACGCTGACTTTGACACGGTCCCTGAAACGGTCCGCGCGGACACAGACGATGCCTCCGCGTCGGGTGAATTTGACAGCATTATCGAGCAGATTGAAGATGACACGCCTGACCAGGTCGGTATCGCAGTGTATCTGCAAAGCATCGGAGCCGAACTCCGTCCGGATATGGCAGCGCTCCTTGAACCCCCCGAGCATTTTGACGGCATCGTGGATGATGGGGACCACGGCATGCGGGCGTTTTTTTATTGAAAGCTGTCCCTGTTCCAGACGGTTGATGTCCAGGACGGTAATGCTTAACTCCAACAGTTTACGGGCGCTGTCGTATAATTCCTCCACCCTGGGCGAGTGGGGGGAGTCGGGTTGTAACTCAATTTTAAGGAGCTGGACATTCGCGATCACCCCCTGAACCAGGTTCCGTATGTCATGAACCATCATATGCGTCAGGTTTTCACGCATGGCTTCGAGCTTTTTGAACTGGTCGCAACAATCCTGGTGCCTATCGGACATCCGTCGCGCCTGGACCGCGTTCCGGATGCGCAACAACAGTTCCTCCTCTTCCAACGGCCGGGTCAGCAGGTCGTTCGCCCCGGCTTCGATGGCGCGCAAACGCTCCTCACGCGCATCCGCATCCGTCACAACGAGGACCGGTATTGCGCATGTCAAGGCCTCCTGCTTGAGCTCGCGGCAGATGTCCGCGCTGTCCAGCCCGGGTGATGCGGCGTCGATAAGAATGAGGTCGGGTTTTAAGGCGATGACCTGGGGAATGACGTCCTCGGCGTTCTGAAGGGTTTCGACAATACAGCCTTCGGCGGCCAGGGCAAAGCCTTGGGACTGCGGGATGTCGTCGGAGGCCGTGACCGCCAGGATGACGGCTTTCAGCAACGTGGGTTGCCCAAGGCCGATCGCGGGGGCATTACAGGTTGCGGATTGCATATCTAAACCCCTTTATTCTTGTGTAACAAGCTGCTGGCTGACTTCCATTCGTGTCAAATGGTGGGCATGGAAAAACGCCTCAAACACCCGCTTGAGCCGGTAATCGGTCACAACGACCGGTCCCAGCGACGCGCCGTCCTTCCACTCTACGTCATCCCCCGGCGCCACGGGTTCATTTTCCAGCAGTTCAAACACGGTGAATTCCCCGTCTTCCGTTTGGACCGCGACCATGCACGTTGTGCTATTGACCGAGAAAACAGTGCCTTTCATCATTTCCTCCTGTATGGGATATCAGTTTTGGGGCCAAAGAACGTACGCGGATTCGGGCCAGCAGTTTCCCTTGATGCGGTTGTACTTCCAAGTATAAGGGCTGCAGAGTATCCCTTTCATCGGTTCCGCCTTCAACAACCGGGCAGACAGGGTCGATTTCCAAGCAAAAATCGCCGTTTCTGTCCATAAATCACTTCTTTTCATCTCTTTTCACCCAACCGCCATATTTGTCCTTACGGAACACATTGGTACCGGGGACAACCGCCACGCTGTTTTTTCAAGAACCGCCATGGACTAATAATAGATTATTTCTTGCCTTGCTTCAACGGGAAAGTGCAAATATCGTGTACATTTTGCATACCATACCTGCACCTTGCCGTTGCCCTTCTTTTTCAATTTATTTATTTCAGTTGAATGTTTTCTTGATTCCCTTGCTTTCCCTGTTTTTGACCCTCTATTTTTATAAGACACCCATGCATAAAAAAACAACCCCCTCCCCTGTAAAACTGATCCGCAGGCTCCTCCCGGCCCTGCACTCACGGAACATGCTCATCAGCGCCGAAGGCCAGCTCAAACGCTCCTGGCCGGTTGCACCGGGCGAGTTTCTCCGGCTCTATTCCGACGAACCGCTGATTCTTGAAGTGGAATTGAATCTGGAAATGGCGGCGCCCAAGGCCGTGCTGCACACAAACCTCCTCTCCCCGGAAGGGAGTTGGGAGGAAATCGCATTCCACCGGCAATCCTCCCGGCGCTTTACGCTCAGCCTCCAGCCCATGCGGTGCGGCATCTTCCAGTTCAAACTGAAGTACTCCCCCGACAACGGGGCCTCCTGGTTCTGGGACCGCACCCCTTACACCAAGGTCATTGTGGATCCGGCCGGCGCCCGGGATGTCCGGCTCTATACGCTCATCCCGAGCGCTTCGGGCCATGTGGGCGATTGGAAAAATGAACTCAGCCGTGTCCGCGACATGGGTTTTAACATTGTGCACCTGCTGCCCGTGACCCGGCTGGACGCCTCCAAAAGCCCCTACTCCGCGGCCGACCTCTTTGACATGGATCCCGCCTTCATGGACCCGGCCGATTCCCGGAAAAGCCTCGACCAATTCGAGGACTTTGTCCTTGAAGCAAAGAACAAGGGGCTCGGCCTGTGCATCGACCTCGTGCTCAATCATATCGGGATTAACAGCCGCATGGCGCAGAGCACACCCGAATGGCTCGTGCCGGACAAAAACGAGGCCAACGGCCTGTTACGCGCCGGCTGCTGGCATATGAACCGCTGGATTAAATGGGCGGACCTGGTCCGCATCTACTACGACCACCCCGAGCCCGCGGTCCAGAAGGACATCTGGAAATACATGACGTCCTATGCGCTCTTCTGGGCCAATTATGCCGCGTTCACGGGCGGCATGGTGCGGCTCGACAATCTCCATTCAAGCCATCCGGGCTTTATCACGAGCCTGCTCACCGAAATCCGGGCCGCCTATCCCGCCCTTATCATTCAGGCCGAGTTCTTTTCCGACTCCAACACCCTGCTCAAGGCCGCCGCGGAGTCTGAACTGAACCTTTTCCTGGCCAATCCCTGGGAATACCCCTTTGCCGAAAACCTGCGCGAATACCTGCTCTACCTCCACGGCATCAGCTCCAAGCTCCGCTTCCTGACCACCGTGTCCACGCACGACACCGGCGCTCCGGCCCAGCTCTACGGCGCGCCCGAGGCCGTGGTCCCGCGTTATTTCATCACCGCGCTCATGACCACGGGACAGACCGGCATGGTCCAGGGCGCGGAGCACGGCGTTTTGCAAAAAATTGAGTTTATCGGCCGTACGCGGAAAGAACCCTTCGAGACGCCGGACCGGTTTAATGTGCCAATCCGGAAAATCAACGAAATCCACCGCGCCTTCGGGCTCTTTCACCGGGGGGGCAACATCGCGTTTGTGGACAACGGCCACGGCGCGGTCATTGCCGCGCTTCGGGAGGACGCCGCGGGCAATGGCGAGCGTTTTCTGCTCATGGCCAACCTGGACATTGAAAACAGCCACGTGCTCAGCCTGTCCGCGGCCGCCTGGAAACGGGCGGGCGCCGGCCTCGTGCTGCACGAGCTCATCGACAACCGCAGGACGCATGTCAACGGGGATTTTCTACAGGTGGAGCTGCCCCCCAGCGGGGTCCGCGCCTACCGGTTTGAGTACCGGTAACTCACCCCTCAGTGCTCCCCAGTTTAATCTGAAAGTCAATACGTACGGGAACTCTCCCCCAGGTTTGTTCAAATCCCTTGTTTTATACGATACACTATCGTATATTTAAACCATGAAAGTAACCGCCATCCTTCCCGATGCGCTGATAAACGACGTAAAAAGCCTTGCGCAGGGCAAGACCATCACGGAATCGCTTATCACAGCGCTTTCGGACTGGTCCTCGCAGCAGCACATCAAGCGGCTCTCCGAAAAGGTCCGGAAAGCCCCGTTCCGCTTTGCGCCCGGCTATTCCGCTGAAAAAATCCGCGAACTCAACCGCAAGCCATGATTCTCGCGGACACCTCGGTCTGGATCGAATATTTTCGCAAGCATGAACCCGTCTTTTCGCTGCTTGCCCGGCTTTTGGCCGGGTCCAGAATTCTCGGCAGTGAAGCCGTCTTCGCTGAGCTTTTACAGGGCGCACGCAACGAAAGCGAACGCCGGCTGATTCTGGAACACTGGAATTACCTGCCGAAATGGGACGAATCCGGCCTGTATATCAGGGCCGGGGCTGAGGCCGGACGCCATAAATGGAGCAGTGCCGGTATCGGGCTCATCGACAGCGCCATTATCATTCTGGCGCATGAAACACAGTCGCAGGTCTGGACGCTGGATAAAAAGCTGCTGGCCGTCCTGAAACCATACGAGCGCTATCAGGCCGACGGATAACATCCGGTTGTTCGGATTGACATTCCCCTCAGCTCCGCCGCGGCTTCTTGGGCGCCACCGCAACAAACTTCTTCTGAAAATCAACCAGCGCATCGATTGCACCCAGCAGCGATGCATGACGTCCCTCCAGCCTCTCAAACCCCCGCCTTTCCAGGATGTCCAGAAGATAATGGACCGCTTCGATGGTGGACACACAATGCGCGGCCGGTTGCCGTTTTATATGGAAGCGCGAGAGCGCGGGCGGTGTGAACCGGATCTTCGGCAGGGCCTGGAGGTTCGGGCTCAGGCGGATGATTTTCTTGGCCATGGCCCAGGTGCCGTCAATGACAAGGACCCGCAGCGTCTTCCCTGCCGGGAGCTCAAACGGCACGTTCATGGAGAGGTCGATGGAACCCGGGCCCGGAAAGAGCATCACCGAGTGCCAGCGCGGATCCGCCAGCAACGCTGTCAGGCGCGGGTCCCGGGTGAAGTCGAGCCCCACAATGGTTTCGGAATTGCGGAGAGCGAGGCCGGTCATGCGGCCGGTTCCGACAGTCTGGAACTTGAATTCCTTGGGGTGCATGAGAATGACAAAGCGCGTGCGGGTGTCGAAGGGGGTGACAAACCCGCAAAAGCAGGTGGCGCGTGACCGGTTGCAGCGAAGGCAGCGGTCCCGCTGTTGTTCTTTGGGCAGCAATTGATGGATGATTTTATTCCGCAGGGCGGATAACACAGACGAAGAGGAGTGTTGTCGATTCATTCCGCGCTAAAATACGTTCGTCCGTGCCCTGGGTCAAAGGGCCGCCTAAGACGATTCCCATCTTAGGCGACGCCAAAGAACACTACGACCGCTTTGACAGCTTCTTTATTATCCGATACACCTGTGCAATGGACATGTCCATCACCTTGGCAATCGCGATTCCGGTCTTGCCCTTTTTATAGAGCTCAACCATTTTCAAATTCCGTTCTTTGTTTTTGTCCCGAACGGATTTGATATCATATTTGCACCGGAGCTGGTGGATGGCCTGGCGGGTAATGCCGAATTTTGCACCGATAGCCGCATCGGTCTTGAGGGTCTTCTGCAGTTTCAAGAGCTGTTCTTTGTTTACAGAGGCCATGGCGAGGCTCCTTTTGTGAGGTTATGGTTTTAAATATTCCTATCGGCGCGTTTCTGGGTTTATGGCCGCTTTGTATATAAATTAACCTCGCGCTGCATTTCCTGTCAAGCAAATCCCGTTTTGGTAATCAAGCATTTCCGTTCTCCGGCTTGGAACAATTTAATGTTGCGTGTTCTGCAATGACGGCAACAAATGAATCCCCATACAGTTTAAGCTTGTGTTCACCCACCCCGCTTATGGAAATCAATTCAAGACGGGTCCGGGGACGCTTTGTCGCCATTTCCTTGAGCGTTTTATCGGAAAAAACAATATAGGGCGGCACCCCCCGTTCGTCAGCGATTTCCCGGCGAAGGATTCGCAAGGCCTGGAAAAGCGCCTCGTTCCAATGGCCGGTTGAAGAAGATGCGGACGAAGAAACTGACGCGGCAGGCTTGCTGACAGTAATGGAAAAGAAGCGTTCTTCTCCTTTCAGGATTCCCCATGCAGACTCGGTCAAGGCAATGCTGCCGAAATTATCCGCTGATTTATCCAGTATCTTTTTAGCCAATAACTCATCCATCAGTGTCCGCCAGTAGTCCTTTTTCTGACCTTTCCCCGCGCCATACGTTTTGACAGACTGGTGATTGAACTGGCGAATCTTCCCGGTATTCGCCCCAACCAGGACATCGACGATATGCGCTGCGCCAAACCTGTTTCCCGTTCGCTGGACAGCGGAAAGCACCTTCTGCACGGCGAGGGTGGCGTCCGTGCGGCTCACTTCATTATTGCAGATATCACAATTGTCGCATTTTGGCCGGGAGTATTCTTCATCAAAATAGGCAAGGATGTTCTTTCTCCGGCATTCATCAGATTGCGCAAAATGAAGGACCTTTTCGAGATTGGCATAGGCACGTTTCTGTTCCGTCTCCTCCATCTGGCGGATAAAATAATGGATTTTGAAAATATCGCTTCTCCGAAAATAGAGGATACACTCTGCGGGTTCTCCGTCCCGTCCGGCCCGGCCGGTTTCCTGATAATACCCTTCCATGTTTTTCGGGATGTCCACGTGCATGACAAAGCGGACATTGGACTTGTCGATGCCCATTCCAAAAGCGATGGTGGCAACGATGACCTGGACCTTGTCACGGTTAAACGCCTCCTGGTGCTTCTGCCGGACAGGGTCGTCCAGCCCCGCATGATACGGCAAAGCCTTGATGCCCTGTTTCCTCAAAAACTTGGATAGCGCATCAACATCCTTGCGGGTGGTACGGTAAATGATACCCGACTGTGCCGGATGCGCTTTGATATAGCCGGCAATTTGATGTTTATACTCCATCTTGGGAAGAACCTGATAAGACAAATTGGGCCGGTCAAAAGAGGCCCGGATACGAAAGGGGTTGCGAAGCCGGAGACGCGTGGAAATGTCTTCCTGAACATGAAGGGTCGCGGTTGCCGTAAATGCGGCCAGCGGTACGTTTGGAAAAAGGTCCACCAGGGATGCCAACGCCAGATAGTCGGGACGAAAGTCGTGACCCCATTCAGAAACACAATGCGCCTCGTCGATGGCAATCAGTGAAACATTGAAAGACTGAAGCAGTTTCTGGAAGGCGGGAATATTGAACCGCTCCGGTGAAATGTAAAGCAGCTTGAGCGTACCCTGATGGAGCCGTGCAATGACCGACCGCTTCTGGTCCTGCGAAAGTGAGCTATTGAAGAAGGCCGCTGCAATGCCGTTGTCAAGAGCCGCGTCAACCTGGTCCTTCATCAATGAGATTAACGGACTGATGACAATCGTCACCCCCGGCAGTAAAACCGCCGGAATCTGATAACACAGCGACTTTCCCCCACCGGTGGGCATAATGGCAAAGACGTCGCGCCCGGAAAGGATGGCTTCGATAATTTCCTGCTGGTTGGGACGGAACGAAGAATAACCAAAATAAGTATGGAGGGCTGTTTTCAACTTTGTCGTAAGCTCTTATGATATTTAAACCATTTGCGTTATATAACGATGCCTTCCTTTGCGATACATTAATACAAAAAGCCGAAGAGCCAAAGCGGTATTTTCCGCCCGGCACCGGCTTCCATATCATCCAGTGCAAGATACGCATTTTTAAGGTCTCGGACTTGACTGAAATCCTTTTTCCGGCCTCCGACCTCAAAAACAATTTTCTGGTCCACAAGAAAGTCTCCCTGCTGAGGGAACGCGAGTGTGTGCGATTCGGAAAGCGCGCTCAGAAAGAACGTTTCACGAACGCTGCCTGCGTTTTCCACATTCCCTTGAATGGCGAAATATTGGCTGGCATTATTCAGATAAATTTTACCGGGCTTGCCAAGACGGCCAAGTCCTTTGCCATTCTGCGGCAGGCAACGGATGACCCCTGCATCCTCCAGATATGAAAGGTAGGTTTTAAGCGTCCGTTCGTCGCCGATATCCATCAAGCCCTTGAGCTTCCGCATATCTGGAGTAAAGGGAACCGAGGACGCTATATAGGACAGAAGTTTTTTAATTTTCTGAATGGTCGCGCCGGTAAGCGCAGAATGCACCGCCGGTAGATCCACCTCCAGAGTGGTATGCATTCCCTGTTCCACAACGGTTCCATATTGCCCTGCTTCGGGAAAGTCTTTAAAATAGGGGTAATATCCCCGGATAAGATATTCCCGAAACAAACCGAGAACCTTCTTTTTTAACGTTTCGACCTGCCGGATAATAGTCCCTGCTCTCTTTTCATGATGTTCAAGAATATCTTCAAGCGTGAGGACAGGCAGGGTGAGCCCAAGATGCATTTCAACATATTCCCGGAACGAGAGTCCAGATAACCGGCTCACGATGACACGTCGGCTTAGGTCGTGGCTTCCCTTCAGAATTTCAAGGGCCGAACTGCCGGAAGCAATAACAGAAAGGGATGGGAATGTATCGTAAAG
>JAZDKP010000169.1:0-2673 GCA_043802925.1 Fibrobacterota bacterium
AGGAAAAAACCAAAAACACCTGATGGAAATTATTTTTGCGCTGATTGCCCTGGCCGCGTTTTATATCGGGTTCCGGATTTACATCGGGATCCGAAGGAACCGTTATGAGGAAACGCTGGAAACCGCTGTCCTGCGCGTGGCCGTTTCCAAATTGAACGAGCGCGGGCCCATTGTGGCCGAGCAAATCTTTTCGGCGTTGCATGGCCTGGAGGAGAACTATGATTTTTGGGATTACCTTTCCGGCCGCACACCGCCCCGCGTGAGCATGGAGATCGCCAGCGTCAATAACAAATCCAGTTCTTCATCTGGTCTCCGCGCCGTTTCAAGAACGTGATTGAAAGCCAGATTTACGCCCAATACCCCGATGTGGAGATCGGGGAAGCGGAAGATTACGCGAAACAGCCCTTTTCCGCTTACGAGGGTCTTATAGGGAAAGAGACTTTGGCCGAACCTCCGCCTCCGCCCAACGCTCCCGCAGGCAGCCGTTTGCCTGTCGTTTATAGAAAAACCGCAAGCGGTTCCGCCCTTTTCGCCGTCACCGCGGAACTGGAACTGAGCGACCCTGATATTTACCCTGTGAAACGCTACACCCAATTCGAGGACAAGCTCACCCGCCTGCCCACGGAACCCCTCGCGGGAGTGACGGCGACGCTTTCCAAGCTCAACGCCACGGATGAGCAGGCCTGGATCCAGATTATCATTTCGCCGATCGGCGACTGGTGGCGCATCCGCGGCCTCAAATGCCTGAAGATCGTCACCAACGGGCTTTTCAACAATATTTTCTGGCTCAACAAGCTTTCCACCCGGGTTTACCTTGCCCGCGGTTTTTGGAAGCGCTTTTTCCTTTCGCCCGTGTATCTTCTGTTTTGGATCCTGCGCGGTTTCCATACAGGCTCCCTTACCATGAAAAGCGCTGATGAGCAGGACCTGAGGGAAGAAGTCTCCCGCGCACATGAGCGGGAAGACCCGATTTCCGCAGCGGTCGATAAGGTCACACGGCCTTCCTTCGATGCCAATATCCGCATTGTCTATATCCCGCGCCGCGAGAACATCGATTTGGCCGAGATCAAGCTCAACGAAATCGCCGGCAGTTTCTACCAGTACAACCTGCCCAACATGAACGAGTTCGAGGTCCGGCGCATTGACGAGGACAATGAGCAGGTACTGAAACGCTACCGCCAGCGCCTGATCACAGATCCTTTTATCCTGAACACGGAGGAACTGGCCACGCTCTATCACATGCCATCGAAAGACGTAGGCACGCCGAACGTAGTATGGGTCACTTCCCGCAAGCTGGAGCCTCCGCACAACCTGCCCCTGCCCGGCACTATCCCCGATTCGGAGCTGACGATCATCGGGAACAGCAATTTCCGCGGCCACCGCCAGCTTTTCGGCGTCAAGGCCACGGACCGCCGCCGCCACATTTACATCATCGGTAAAACCGGCATGGGCAAATCCGTTCTCCTTGAGAACATGATCAATAGCGACATCGTTGCCGGCAAGGGGGTCGCTATCGTTGATCCGCACGGCGACCTGGCGGATTCCGTGCTTGATTTCATTCCTTCCTACCGCACGAACGATGTCGTCATTCTGGATCCTTCAGATGTCTCCCATCCCTTCGCTTTCAACATGCTGGAATACACGGAAGACGCGAACCAGAGGAACCTCATGGCTTCCGGCCTTCTCGGCGTTTTCAAGAAAATGTACGCGGAAAGCTGGGGGCCGCGCCTTGAACATATTTTAAGGAACTGCCTGCTCGCACTCGTTGAATATCCGAATACTTCCATGCTTGGTGTCATGCGCATTCTGGTCGACGCGGAATACAGGAAACGCGTTGTGGACCACGTGACCAACCCCATGGTAAAGAGTTTCTGGGTGGACGAGTTCGGCAAGATGCAGGACAGGTTCCGCACCGAGGCCATTTCCCCAATCCAGAACAAGGTCGGCCAGTTCCTTTCCTCCCCCATGATCCGCAATATAGTCGGCCAGGTGAAATCCACCGTGAACATCCGGTTCATGATGGATACGGGCAAGATCATCATCGTGAATCTCAGTAAGGGCAAGATCGGCGAAGACAATTCATCGCTCCTCGGCTCCATGCTCATCACCAAATTCCAGCTGGACGCCATGAGCAGAGCCAGCATCCCGGAAAAGGAACGCGTGGACTTCTACCTTTACGTGGACGAATTCCAGAATTTCGCCACCGACGCTTTCGCCACGATCCTTTCCGAAGCCCGCAAATACAAGCTCAACCTCACTATGGCCAACCAGTACGTGGCGCAGATGCCGGACGAGGTGCGGGACGCCGTTTTTGGCAACGTGGGCACCATCCTCTGCTTCCAGGTCGGGTTCGAGGACGCGGAATACTTCAGCGGCCAGTTTTCCGAAGAAGTCCTACCGAACGACATCGTGACCCTGCCCAAGTACACCTGTTACTCCAAACTGATGATCGACGGCATGCCGAGCCCCACTTTTAGTATCGCCACCCTGCCGCCACCCGAAGTGACGGTTGATCCCGAACGGCACGAGAAAATCGTCCGCCTTTCGCGCGAGCGCTACTGCAAACCGCGCGAAGTTGTTGAAGATAAGATATTAAGGTGGAGCGAAGCCCTGAAGAAACTTCCGGAAGGCAGGAGGGAGGATGAGAGGGTGGTGAAAAAACCGAAAGAAGAA
>JAZDKP010000170.1:0-26508 GCA_043802925.1 Fibrobacterota bacterium
AACCAGGAGCCGCTGCCCGAAATCCTGTATGAATCGCTGCTGCCGCTCCTCGAACAATAACAATGCGCTTTTACGACGTGTGAATATTGCTTATAACGTAATCGGTGGCTTACCGCGCTTTGCCCGGATAAGGTTGATAGCCCGTAATACCGAAGGAATCCGGACAAGGCGCAGCAGCAGGCGGCGTTTGCTAGGGAAATCCGCCAACGTCAGGCCAATCAACATTGTCAAGAGCCCCTGCCCCGGCAGGAACAGCATCAGCACTCCCATCAACAGGATAAGCGCGGCCAGCAGGTTCTTACTAACAACAAATACCCGCCGCAAGACAGAAGGGCCACGCCCCTTTTCGGAACAATGGCTGTTCTCAAGAAAATAATCCTGCGGAAGTCGTATGATAAGCAAGGGCAGGAACAGCAGGGTCCCAAAAAACATAACCAGCGAAAAAACACCGAGGATTGCGAGCAAGACCGGATGGTCATGGAACCAAGTGATGGGCAATGAAAACAAGGACACGGGCACACCTTCCGGTCTTTGGTTAACGGACGGACAAACGTAACCGGGTCGCGCACATAAAATAAGCCCGGAAGGAATTCCGGGCTTATGAAAGGCCGTGGATCCGTGTGTACGTTTTATGTCAGACGATTACTGACGTTCCACATTAAAACCAAAGCCGATACCCACGTTCCAATAGGGATTGAAGAAACGCAGGTCCGGACCGTCGGTCAGAGGATCGATATCGCGCATCCATTTCAGTTTGACCGGGTCCCAGGTTGTGCCGACTTCGGCATGAATCATGGGGCCGCCGCCCAATCCGAACAGACTGGCGAATTTGAGGTACCAGTCAAACGCGAGGCAGGCATCGGTGATGACGCCCGATTTCTGGATGATTTGCATGTGGTCGTTGCCCAGGGCGCTGATGAAAGTTTTCTCGCTGGTGGCCGGTGTGGTGTCCGCCAGTTCATTCTTATATTTGATGATAAAGGAGGAGATGCCGACGCCGACCTGGGGATACAGATGGATTCCGCCGGCGTTGATAATGCAGAAGCCGAGTGTACCCATGCCCGCGCCGCCGATGACGTTTAAATAGCTCTTGTAGGGTTGGGCTGAGGTCGAATCAAAGGTCCGGTTGTGCCAAAACGCGTACCCTTTGCCGCCCAGGACCCAGCGCTTGGCGCCAATGACATGGCCTTCGCCGCCGACAGTCCAGTGCATGTTCGGAATTTTATCGCCGCTGATAAGGACATTGTTGTCAAGCAGGACCTCGTTCAGGGGGTCCATGTTGACAAATTTTTGTCCGAGGATGGCGGAACCGTAAATTCCGTCCTGGGCAAACACCGAGGTGCATAACAAGGCTGTAACGAATCCAGCGAACAAGACTTTTAACATGAAACCTCCTCTTAGTTTAAATATTGGTTTACCATAAATCTATATTAAATTATTGAGGGATGAAAGAACAAAATAACCGGCTGGCAACGCGAACGCAGCGGCATGAGTCGTCCGAATGTCGCAAGCCGCTCCCTATGTTCCTTTGGCAAGAGCCCTTGACCCTCTCTTCCATTCTTATTATATTTAGCTGAACAGCTAAATATAATGAAACCCCTTCTCACCCACACCAAGGCCCTGGCCGACAACAACCGTCTGCGCATACTGGCCGCGCTTATCCGCGAAAACGAGCTGTGCGTCTGCCAGATTACGGACATGCTGGCCCTGGCCATGCCCACCATCACCCGCCACATGGGACTGCTGGTGCGCGGCGGGTTTGCCGTGAGCCGCAGGCAGGGACGCTGGGTCCATTACCGGCTATCGGAACGGGCGCGGACAGGCGATCTCCGCCTGCTGCTGGTCTGGATGAAGCCCCTGCTTAAAAATGATCCGTTGATTCGAAAAGACGCCGTCCTGTTAAAACGCATCATCAAAGACCGGCCCGCACCCAGGGAGTGTTCTCCCAATGATTAAGTTCCTCTTTCTCTGCATGCGCCATACTCCAACAAAGGAAAACCATAATGGATAATCAGGAATCTCCCCAAACGCCTGCACCGGAACCGTGCTGCGGACCGGGTTGCGGCTGCAACACCAAACCTGCCGTGTCCAACAGCAAAAAGCTGTTTCTGGCCATTGTCATTGTGGCGGTGGCCGGCATACTGATATACAAGCTGGCCTTTCAGACACAAGCCGTAACCGCAGTCGAACCCGCGGGTTTTAACACAACCGAGATAACCAACACCCCACAGGCGAAATCGACCCCGGCCTCTTCCACTGTGGAAATACTTGCATCCATGAATGCGCTGAACGAAAAAGCCATGGACAAAGATGCGGTTCTTGTCTGGGTCTCCGCACTTTCCGGTGGTCCGATTCCGGATGCCGTTCTTTCCGCCATCCGTTCCGCCCAACAAACCATTCAATCCAAAGGCGTATCATTAGGCCTTTACCAGCTTCAGCCAGGGAGCGCGGACCAGACAAACATGAGCAGCCAGATGACGCTGCCCGCGGCATTACTCCTCAGCAAAGGAAAAGGCATGAGCGTTGTGACCGGTGACATCACAACGGAAAAACTGATTCAAGCCTTCGTGGCCTCGAACCGTGCCGGTGGATGCTGCCCCTCGGGCGCGGGCAGCCCAAGCTGTCCCCCCGCGGCGGCACCCCAGGGAAATTGATGCAGGGAACGTTGATTGAAACGCTCCAGCAATGGTCCGGCCACCCGCTCGGACTGCTGCTCGCATTGGCCCTGGGTGCGGTCAGCGCGGTAGCCAGCGCGTGTTGCACATTACCGGCCATGGGCCTTCTGGTGGGGTATTCCGGCACTGGGTCGAATACGAACCGCTGGGCGGCCATCAAGTCCGCGTTATTGTTCGCAGCCGGGACCGTGCTGGCGTTAATGCTGGTTGGAGGCATCGCGGGTTTTATCGGGCAGACGGCTCAATTGCATCTCGGGCGATATTGGAAACTGTTTGCGGCATTGGCGGCAATATTCTTCGGCCTCATCACTCTGAAAGTTCTACCATTCAGTCTTTCTTTGTCAGGGCTTGAGACCGGTGCGGTTTCCCTGCAAAAGCTCGGTCCCGTCTTATTCGGCCTCCTGCTGGGCGGCGCGATTGCGGTCTGCTCCCTCCCCTGCAATCCCGGCATCTTCATTGTGATGGGCGCAGCAATCCTGCAGGGTGATGTTTTCAGGGCCGTATTTCTGCTGATGGCCTTTGCCATTGGCTTCAGCCTGCCGTTAAGCACGCTCGTACTCGGAATCTCTCTTGGAAAAGGAGCTCTTCAGGCAAAGTCGGCCGATCAATTCATTCGTCTCGTTTCGGGCAGCCTGCTGCTGATTGTCGGTTTTTACTTTCTGATCACTTTATGATACCGGAGTCTTTCATGAAAGAGGGCGTTGTAAAGAATCTCGCATTCCTTGACCGCTTCCTTACTCTATGGATATTCCTCGCCATGGGCCTCGGCGTACTGCTGGGTTACGTCGCGCCGGAGGTGGGTCAATGGATCGGTTCGCTGCACCCGGAAGGTTCGCAGACCAGCATTCCCATCGCCATCGGCCTGATTCTGATGATGATACCGCCGCTTGCCAAGGTTCAATACGAAAACCTCGGCAAAGTCTTCCGCAATACCCGCATACTGGGCTTAAGCCTTTTGCAGAACTGGATCATCGGCCCTCTCCTAATGTTCGCGCTGGCTGTCATATTCCTGCGCGACCAGCCGGAGTTCATGGTAGGGCTCATCATGATAGGACTCGCGCGCTGCATTGCCATGGTGATTGTCTGGAACGATTTGGCACAGGGTGACCCGGAATACGCGGCCGGGCTCGTGGCCTTCAACTCGATATTCCAGATTTTTTTCTACAGCATCTATGCCTGGTTCTTCATCACCGTGCTCCCGCCCTTCTTTGGCCTCACCGGGATCGAAGTCAACGTGAGTATCGGCCGCATTGCGGAAAGCGTGCTCATCTATCTTGGTATTCCCTTTGCCGTTGGATTCGGGCTCCGGGCAATCATGATCCGCAAAAAGGGTAAGGAATGGTACCACCGGGTACTGATTCCCCGAATCTCACCCATTACGCTGATAGCGCTCTTATTCACCATTGTAGTGATGTTCTCCATGCAGGGAAACAAAATCATCCAGGAGCCCTTCAGCGTGGCCCGTATCGCGATCCCGCTCCTGATTTATTTCGTGGTCATGTTCCTGGTCAGCTTCTGGCTCAGCAAAAAAGCCAAGGCCGATTATCCGAAATCAGCGACCCTCTCCTTTACCGCGGCCAGCAACAACTTTGAACTGGCCATTGCCGTGGCCGTCGGCGTCTTTTCGATTCAGAACGGCGCAGCCTTTGCCGCCACCATTGGGCCACTCGTGGAGGTACCCGCGTTGATTGGGCTTGTGAATGTCAGTCTGTGGTTTAAAAGAAGATGGTTTGGTGCTGTTTAACAACTCCATGAAAGAACATTGCGTTTTCATTGTCATTCCGTGCTTGACACGGAATCCATCATTATATGGTGGATTCCCGCTTTCGCGGGAATGACATTGTAATCAAAGTGCATTACTGGTTACAAACTATGCAAAATAAAAATTCCGCCCTCCTTAAACGACTCACAGCCATCGCACTCCTTTTAGCCGCGTGGATCAACGTGTATGCCTTTCTCCGGCAAGCGGCCGATTGGCTGGCGTATCAGTTTCTTCCTTTCGGCAAAGGAACGAGGATAGGCGATGCGGTCGCGTTCTTCTTTTATGACACGCCCAAAGTTCTGATGCTGCTCACGCTCATTGTGTTCGGCATCGGAATCCTCCGCACCTTCTTCACCCCTGAGCGCACGCGAAACATCCTTGCCGGAAAAAAGACCATCCTCGGAAACGTTTTTGCCTCGCTGCTCGGAGTCGTCACGCCGTTCTGCTCCTGCTCGGCTGTGCCGCTCTTCATCGGTTTTGTCCAGGCCGGCGTCCCTCTCGGCGTCACCTTTTCCTTCCTCATATCCGCTCCCATGGTAAACGAGGTCGCGCTGGTTCTGTTGTTCGGCCTTTTCGGCTGGAAAGTTGCGTTGCTATATATGTCTACCGGACTGCTGATTGCTCTCTTTGCGGGGCTGGTCATCGGCCGGTTGCGGATGGAGCGCCATGTGGAAAAATGGGTTTATGACATGCGCGTCAACTCAGCCGGAATGGCGCAAACAGAGCTAACCTGGGCGGAGCGAATTGACCAGGGAAGACAGGCAGTCAAAGAAATAGTGTTGAAGGTGTGGCCCTACATCGTGGCGGGCATTCTGGTTGGCGCAGGGATACATGGGTTTGTGCCCGAAGGGCTTATGGCGCGTATTATGGGTGCAGATGCCTGGTGGTCCGTTCCGATTGCGGTGCTCATCGGAATCCCGATGTACAGCAATGCCGCTGGAATCATACCCATCGTTGAGGCCCTGCTGGCCAAAGGCGCGGCACTGGGTACCGTACTCGCATTCATGATGTCCGTCATCGGGCTTTCGCTTCCCGAAATGGTCATTTTAAGAAAAGTGCTCAAACCGCAACTCATCGGCGTCTTCATCGCTGTGGTGGGAACCGGCATCCTCATCACCGGATATATTTTCAATGCAATCTTCAAATAAAAAAGGAGCGATATGAAAAAGATTCAGATCCTCGGTAGCGGCTGCGCCAAATGTAAAAAGCTGGCCGAAACAGCGGACGCGGCCGCAAAGCTGACCGGGATTCCCTACACGCTGGAGAAGGTGACGGACATGACTGAAATCCTTAACTTCGGCGTCATGATGACGCCCGCGCTGGTGGTGGACGGAACGGTCAAGGTCTCGGGACGGGTCCCGGACATCGAAGAAATCAAAAAGTTCATTCTGAACTGACACAAAGGAGCGAACATGCGCATAACGCAAAACAAAGTCCTCGCATCCGTCCGTTGGCTGGCCCTGTCCCTGCTGTTGGGAGCCTTGATGGTCGCGGGCGCTGAGAACAAATCAACGCAGAAGAAAAGCACCGCACCGGTCAAACCCGCGGTTGTTGTCAGTGAAAAGAAAGCAGCCCTTGCCGATACTTCCATCAAGCAGGAAGCGCGCCAGCTCGTGGTCTATTACTTCATGACCTCTTACCGCTGCCGCTCCTGCATCTTTATCGAGAGCACTACGCGCAAAGCCCTTGATGAAAACTACGGTCCCGAACAGAAGAGCGGCCGCGTCGTTTTTAAAATGGTGAACATCGAGGAGCCGCAGAACAAACATTTTGTCGATGAATACGGGGTTTACACCAAATCCGTGGTGTTGTCAGACCTCAAGAGCGGCAAACAGATGAAATGGAAAAACCTGGATCAGGTCTGGAACATGATTGGCCAGGACGACGCCTTCAAGGCCTACATCGTCAAGGAAGTGAAACCATATCTGGGTTCCTAAGACATGGATTCACTACTCTTCGACCTTGGCATGGCCTTCTGGCTCGGAGTGATAACCTCCATCAGCCCCTGTCCTCTTGCAACGAACATTGCCGCGATTTCTTATGTGGGCCGCCGTGCGGGCAACGTGCGCGGTATTCTTTCCGCAGGGCTGCTCTACACCCTGGGCCGGACAGTGACCTACCTCATTGTCGGCTTCATTGTCACCAAAGGTTTGCTTTCCATCCCGCATGTCTCGTTGTTTCTCCAAATCAATATGAACAGGATTCTGGGGCCCCTGCTCATTATTGTTGCCCTGGTCCTTTTCGGGCGGGTGGACTTCAGCATCGGTGCAGGAGGCCTGTCGGACCGGATACGGCAGCGCGTCGACAAAGCGGGCATCTGGGGCGCGCTCATTCTCGGAATTCTTTTTGCCCTCACCTTCTGTCCCGTGTCCGCAGCGCTCTTCTTTGGCAGCCTCATTCCTCTGGCCCTCCGTCATTCCTCCACGGTGATAGTGCCCTCGTTGTACGGCATCGGTACGGCCGTGCCTGTACTGGCATTTGCCGCAGTCCTGGCCATCAGCGTGCAGGCCGTGGGCAGATTCTATGCCCACCTGACCGTTATCGAAATCTGGATTCGCAGGGGAATGGCCGTGATTTTCCTGGGCGCCGGCGTTTACATGACGCTGGCGCATACACTGCAATGGTTATGAGCCTGCCACGTGTGGCTCAATCGAGCCGTTTGATAATCTTTTCAAGCGGCCGCTTGGCGGGTCCGGTTCCTTCCCGCAGGGGGTAACCGATGGGCACCACGGCCATGAACTCGCCCTGCGGCTCGCCCAGCAGCGCAAGCACGTCATCCTTGATAAGGTAGAGAATGCCCAGCCAGACCGAACCGAGGCCCATGGAGGTGGCGGCGAGGAGAAGGTTTTCCACGGCAGCCGCTGAGCTCTGGATTTCCATGGTGCGGAAGAAATCGACCACGGGTTCGTTGTCCATGGCAAAAAGCTCCCGGCCATGGCGCACCAGTTCCCCTGTGTTGGCGATGCCAATGACCACGGGCGCGCCCACAAGGGTACGCGACGCCATCCGAAGGAGCGCGTAGGACGGCCGCGGAAACTGCGGCGCCTTTTCCGCCACAAGATCCGCGAGCGCCTGCTTTTTATTTCCCTTGATGACGAAAAAGCGCCAGGACTGCTGGTTATGCGCCGAAGGCGCCTTGTTGGCCGCCTCCAGCATGATGGCAATGTCCGCGTCGGACACTGGCTGCTCGGAAAACTGCCGCACGCTCCGGCGCCGGGCGATGACTTCAAGTGTTTCGTTGATCATAAATCTCCTGGTTATATCCTCTCTTTGAAAATAACTTATTTTTACATCATGGCACACGGTCACGAACACTCGCAGGAGCACGCGCATACGCACGGCCATGACTACAAACCGTCCGAGCGAAAACACCTGCTCATCGCGCTCGCGGTGAATGGCGCGGTCATGGTCCTGGAGGCCGTGGGCGGCTGGATGACCGGCAGCCTCGCGCTGTTATCGGACGCGGGCCACATGTTCACGCACATCTTTGCGCTCGCCACCAGCTACTTCGCCATCGTGCTCGCGTCGCGTGATGCCTCGGACACCCGTTCGTTCGGCTTCTTTCGCGCGGAAATCCTCGCCACGTTCGTGAATTCCATTTTCCTCTTTGGCGTGGTGGTGCTCATCGCCTGGGGCGCGGTCCGCCACCTGATGAACCCAACCCCCATCCGCGTGGGCGAAATGATAGGCATCGCCTTTGTGGGCCTTGCCACCAACCTTGCGAGCTTTTTTCTGCTCCGCGCGGATTCAGAACGCGACATCAACATCCGTTCCGCCTTCCTCCATGTGCTGACCGATACCTTCTCCTCCGCGGTCATCATTGCCGGCGGGTTCGTCATGTATTGGAAGAGATGGTTCTGGCTCGATCCGGTCTTGAGCCTTCTCATCAGCGTGCTCATCCTGATTTGGGCGTGGCGCCTGCTCAAGGAGTCCGTGAACATCCTGCTGGAATCCGCGCCCCGTGACGTGGATGTTGCCACGCTCAGGGAGACGCTACGGAAAGAGGTCCCCGGCGTCCGCGGCGTGCATGATGTGCACGTATGGGTTATCACGAGCCATCTCTACGCCGCCACGTTGCACGTCTTTCTCGATGACATGCCCCTCTCCCGCTCCGCGGAGACCGCGGAGCGCATCCGCAACCTGCTCCGCGAACACTTCCGAATCGCGCACACAAACATCCAGTTCGAGGCCGCGCACCTGGAATGCGAACACAAGGAGGGGATTCAGGCGTGCGGGGAGTGAGCAGTAGGATGGTAACGAAGCGGTTTGAGCAATATACTATATTATATTATAGTATAAAATGGTATGTACTAATTTACACCGCAGAGTATAATGAGCACATTTAGCCGTTACCTCGAAAAACAGACCCTGGAAGACCTTGACCGGAAAATGGTTTTTCTGGGCGGCCCCCGCCAGGTTGGAAAAACAACCATGGCAAAATCACTGCTTTCCGGGAAAAGCGGATATCTTAACTGGGACCAGCCCGGCCATCGCGAACAGATGCTGAAAGGAGAGCTGCCTATATCCAATCTGCTCGTATTCGATGAACTTCATAAGTACCGCAAATGGCGGGGCTGGATTAAAGGGCTTTTCGATACCCGCAGCGAAGGTCAGCGTATTCTTGTCACCGGCAGTGCCAGACTCGACCTGTACCGGTACGGCGGCGAATCGCTCCAGGGCCGGTATCACTTTCTGCGCCTCCACCCCCTTTCTGTCGCTGAACTTAAAATTAAAACGTTCAAGGAATTCAGCGACCTTCTGAAACTTGGCGGGTTTCCGGAACCCTATTTCAGCGGCTCGGAACAGGAGTCAAAACGGTGGACCAGAGAATACCGCACCCGCCTGCTCCAGGAAGATATCCTTTCTGTGGAACAGGTCAAGGATATCGGCACCATGGAGATGCTGGTAATGCGGCTTCCGGAACTGGTCGGCTCCCCGCTCTCAATCAACGGGCTCCGCGAGGATTTGCAGCTCAACCATAAAACCGCTGACCGGTGGATATCTATCCTCGAACGGATGTACGCTATATTCCGCATTGCCCCTTTTGGCCCCGCCCGCATCAGAGCTGTCAAAAAAGAGCAGAAGCATTACCAGTTCGACTGGACTCTGGTGAAAACGGAGGGGGAACGGTTTGAAAACCTTGTTGCATGTCACTTGCTTAAATGGGTTCATTTTGTGCAAGATACCGAGGGCCGCGATGTAGAACTGCGCTTTTACCGTGATGCTTTCAAAAGGGAAGTTGATTTTGTTCTGCTTGAAGATGGCAAGCCCTTCCAGTGCATTGAATGCAAAACCTCTGACAGAAAACCAGCAGAGGGGCTCAGCTATTTTAAGAAAAATTTTCCCGCTTGCGATGCGGTACAGCTCGTGGCAGCAGACTTCAAGCCATTTGTAACGCCAGCCGGGCTGAAAATCATGCCGACTGTTCCTTTTCTGCAGGGCCTTATTTAGAGTCTGTATCGGCAACATCTACGTGAAAAACGTAGATAAGTTGCCGATTTACAGACTCTTATTTTCGGCCTTGGCTGAATTAGCGGAACAGTTTGATTTTCTATACGGAAAGGGGTTTTAATTCCAGCAACTCATATCCGCTTTTTTCACTCCAATGATTGGCATCGCCTTCGTGGGCCTTGCCGCAAACATCCAGTTCGAGGCCGCGCATCTGGAATGCGATCACAAGGAGGGGATTCAGGCGTGCGGGGAGTGAGGCGCTAAACCGGTCTGTCAGCGGTACCACCCATTCCTCTTGATTTCCTCCTCCACCGCCTTGGGCAGCGCGCCATCCACCGGTTCACCCGCCTTCAGCATTTTCCGTATCTCCGACGAGGCCAGCGGGCTTTCCGGCATGGTTTCCATCCGGATCTTCCCGGCATACTGTGGATAATGGTCGAGTGCGGGATAGCCGGGACGGACAAACGCCACGACCTTGGCAAGTGAGAGGATACGGTCCGGTTCACGCCAGGAGACGATTTCGGACAGGTTGTCCGCGCCGATGAAGAAGTAGAGTTCCGCCTGTGTGGCCTTCTTGAAGTGTTCGAGCGTGTCCACCGTATAGGACGTACCACGCTTTTCAATCTCAAAACCGTCGACCCTCACTCCGGGCATTCCCTGAAACGCTCGTTCCAGCAGCTGCATGCGCTGGGCGCCGGTAAGCACGGGCTGGGGCTTGTGCGGAGGCACGCCCGTGGGAAGAACGTAAAGTGCGTCAAGTTGAAAACGTGACAGTGCAGCCCGGACAAGCCGGACATGGCCGAGATGAACGGGGTCAAAGAGTCCGCCGAAAAGGCCGAGGGTCTTTTCCGCCACTGTCAACCTGGTTTTATCAGGGAGTGGTTGAAGGCAGTGGTTGCTGTGCGGACGGAACGGACGTTGAGTCCGGAACGGAGGCGGACGCGGGTGCCGGGGCCGTCATGGCCGCGGTCTTTGGCAGCTTGCTCTGGATACGCTCCCGGAGCTCCACGAGGTCGTCGTGCAGGTCGTCAATGTAGATTTTAATGTCCGAACGCGTTTCGAACGGAATGATGCCGAACAGGTGGACGAGGCGGGAACCGAACGTGACCGGCTCGGCGCGCTGGAAGTTATCTTTTTCGCGGCTTTCGAGTGCGGAGAGCATAAGTCCGCAGGTGTCAGCGATTTTTTGCGCGTCCGCGTACGACTTGGTCTTGTAGAGAGCGCGCGCCCATTCATAACGGCCGCGGGGCACCCAACGCGATTCGGCATAATCGGACTCGAGCAGCTTGAAATAATGGATGGCCGCGCTCGGGTAGCCCATGCGCCGGTACAGGCGACCGCTCAGGAACTCCTTTTCCGCAAGACGGTCAAGACAGCGCATGCGGAGCGCGAGAACCTCCTTCGCAAACCCGCTGCCGGGATAGGCCTCGATAAAGGCATCTATCTCTTCATACGTCTTTTTGGTGAGCGCCTGATCGAGCCGCGCAGGCAGGGCCTGGGCGAACAGGCTGAGGCAAAGGTAATAGGCCACGTCGTCAGAAAAGGGGCTGTCGGCCGGGAATTCCTTCTGGAAGGTCCGGAGCTCCTGTTCGGCGTTCAGGTAGTCCTTCATGCGGTAGAGACAGGCGCCGAGGTAGAACTGGACCTCCGCAATAAAGGGGTTGCCGGGATAGTCGAACCGGATGGCCTCGAATTTTTCGCGTGCATCAAACCAGTCGCCCTTGTCGTAAAGGGCTTTGGCCGAGGCCACCAAATCTTCGACGAGGGGTTCGGGCGCCGCGACCTGCGGACCGCAACCCTGAAGCAGGCCGAGGGCGAAAAGCGCAGCGAAAAGAAGGAGCGGCAGAGGGCAACGGTTCAGCAAAATGGTTTATTCCAGTTGTTTGAGCGACTTGCGCGCCTCGTCGGCGTACTCGCTCTGCGGGTAGTTCTGGAGCAGATTCTTGAATTCCACCACGGCCTGCTCGTTGTCGCCGAGGCGGGAATAGCACACCGCGATGCGCATCTGCGCATCGTCGGCCTTGTCGGTCTGGGCGTAAGAAAAGACCTTTTTATAGCCGGCCACGGCATACGCGTACTGACCGAGCTTGAAGTAGCTTTCACCAATCCAGAACTGGCAGTTGTCCGCGAACTTGCCGTTGGGCGCGCTTTTAAGAGCGTCCTTGAAGGCCACCACCGCGTTAAGGTACTGCGCGGCGTTAAAGAAAGACTGCGCCTGGCGGTACTTGCGCTCATCGGGTGACAGGATAGCGTCCTGGGTGTCCTTGCCCGGGCCGAACGTGGACATTTCGAACACAGCGGGTGCGGCCTTACGCTGGGGCACGTTGACTTTTTTACGGAGCGAATCGAGCTCGTGGTAGATATTTTTGACCTCTTCGGTGAGGATGGCGGTGCGGTTTTCGAGCTCTTCGATTTTGGCCGCGCTGACGCTGGCCATTTCCTCGGAGAAATTAAGCAGTTGGTTGTTGATGTCCGTGAGACGGGAGTTGAGGACCTCCATGTCGAGTTTGACCTCCTGCGACATCTTGAGCGCCTCGTCGGAATTTTCCTTGACCGACATGATATCGATTTCGGGCAGCACCACGTCGCCCTCGGGGACTGCGGGCGGCGCGGAGGCACAGCCGGTCAAAAGCGCAAGCGCGAAAACGGGAAGCAGCCAGCGGAGAGACTTCACCACAGGGGCCTTTCGTAAAAAGACGGGTATAAAATAGTTATGTATCGCAAATGTAATCAAGGGAGCCTCCTTTTCATATTTATCATCACCGTATCACGATGAGTTTACCCTGTTTGATTACCTTCTTATCGTCACTGTCCGTGAACGAAAAAAGGTAGAGCCCGGAACCCACGGCCCGGCCGCTGCCGTTGCGCGTGTCCCAGCGCCATTCGGGCCGGCTGCCGGTTCCGACGTCAAACCGGATGGGCGCGTTCTTTTGGCGCGTGGAATAGACGAGATCCCCGGCAACATCGTAGATGCGCACGTTGAGCGATTTCGCGGACTGGTTCTTCTCGAGTGCGTGCAGGTTCTTGAACACCACGCCTCCCAAAGCCTCGTGCCGGACGTTGCGCGCGGGCTCGTACGGGCAGGGATAGAAGTAGAACGCGTCCGTGGCCACGCGGAACCAGTAGGCATAGTTATCGGCCGAAGTGTCAGGGTCGTCCGTGAACGTGTTAACCTGGGCGTAGGTGGCCGCGCCGAAACGGTAGAAATAGGCACCGCGGCCGTCGCCATTACCGTCGAGTGTGCCGTGAAAGGTGTCGCGCAGCGCGGCGGAAAGGGTGACGATTATCGAGTCACCGCTGTAGAACTGGGCGTCCGGAACCACGGTCAGGATCGTGCCATTCACCGACGGGGCCGACGCCAAGGGCAGCGCGGACTGGATATTGAAGGACGAAACCACGCGCACGCTCCGGTTGCCCGTGCGCGCCGTATCCACACTCGCGCTGTCGAGCGGCGCGGAAAAGGTGATGCGCAGCACCGGCCGCGAATCCACGCCCGCGGCACCCGAATCGGGCGACAATGAAATAACGCGCAGACTGCTCGAATCGAGGACCGCGCCAAAGAACCGGAAGAGACGGACAGGGTCAGGCTGCGCAATACCCGCAACGTCAAAGCCGTTGCCCGCGATATCCAGGACATTGCGGCTGACGCGCACACGAAGCCGGTCCGCGGCCACAAAGTAGCCGTCCGGCGGCTGAGCATTGCCAAACGCAGGGCTCGTGTAACCGCCCGAAGTGTAGGCGGGCGTGAAAAAAAGCGTGTCCTGACGGACGGCCGTGCGCGCGCCCCAGCGGATGGACCCGGGGATAGGCTGGAAGCTGTCCGTGCCCACAGACGCGGCAAAAAGCGCGGAATCCAAGGCGCTGTATACCAGCAGATTTCGGCCTGTCACGGTGAGTGTATCGAGGAATTCGTTGAACACGAGGGCGAGTGTGCGGTAGCCCGGCTTGAACGGCGCATAGGGGGCGCCGCCTGCGGCCACGGCATGCGTTTTGGGAAGCAATGGCACATCACCGATGAAAAGGAGCGAATCTCCCACTGCGTAAGGCAGTTCATTGCACACGATACGGACGGGAATCCAGACCGTGTCGTTCAACGGATCATTGGTGACGAGGCCCAGCGTGTCATAGATAACCGTGTCGCCGGAAGTGAGTGTCCGCAGGCCCTGGGGCGTGGCACCAAACGGAACGGCCGCGCTGTCGCGCACGACAAGATAGGCGGTATCCGAGGGAAGAAGGAGCCGCTCCGTGGAAATCCGGCCGCTCAGGGACACGCCCGCGCCAGTGGCGTCCGCAGCCCATCCGAAACGTAGCCAACCTTCCGCATCGCGCGCGGACTTCATTAACACGGAGGTGACGCGGAGCGTGTCCGTGCCTAGATTGGCCAGTGCGACCACATGATTTTCAGCGCTGACCGAATCGCGCGGCAGGAGTGAACGGGTGACGTACCGTGCGATGCTGTCCGTAAAATAGAGCGAATCGGCCGCGTGGGCCGGTCCGAACGAAAAGACGGGATAAAGAAAATCAACGATGACCGAATCGGAAAAGAGAGTCCGGTCGTTGACCCGCAGCACGGCGCGCCGGTCCAGCAAGCCGGGCGCATGGAACCAGGTAAATGTCTGCGACACCGAGGTCCGCTGCGTATCCACCGTGGTATCGCTGCGAATGATATAAACGATATAGGTGAGGCTGTCGCCAAAGCCAACATCCGGGTCCGATACGGTCAGCACAAAGGTATCCGGCACGCCGTTCCGGATGTTCACGGCCACGGAGTCCTGGGTAAAAAGTGCGGCCGGGTTCTGATAGAGCAGGGAAACGATGCGGGGCTGGTGGGTCACGCGCACATAGAATTGAATCGTGTCCATGACCAGGGTATCGCTGATAATAACGCCGATGGTATCGAGGTCGTGCACAGAATCCGCGTACAGGGTGTCCGTGTAATGAAGCGCACCCTGCGCGGAATCGATGCGTTGACCGTTGAAGGTCAGGACATGCTTGAGGTCGGTCTCGTTGGAATCGCGTCCAAACGCGTGAAAGACGATGAAACCCGAATCCACGAGCGCGGCCGTGTCCCCGGACTGGATGCGGCGGGCCAGTGCAAGACTGTTCTGGAAGGTAAAGGCGTCGCCCGCAAGACTGTCCGAAGGGGGCGGGTTGTAGGCGATGGCGGTGAACGAAATCGAGTCCGTGCTGCCGCCGGGGTCCCGAACCGTAAAGGCAAACCGTGCGGTGTCGCCCGCCATGTCCCAGGCCGTGAGCGTGTCGAGCACGGTCTGGACGTTGGCGTAATTCTTTCGGACCGCGGCCGCGAGATAGCTCCGGTCCGAGAGTACGGACGCGTCGTTGGAATCCGTAAAATCGAATCGAAGGATGAGGTTTTGCCGTTTCATGAACCGCACCGTGTCACTGTGGCCGACCAGGGTCGCGTAACGCGAACCCCCGGTAAAAAAGACCGTGTCCAACGCCGTCAGCACCGGGGTCGGGTTGTAGGCAATCACCGTGAAGGAGAGCGAGTCCGTCAGTCCCCCGGGGTCGCGAACCACAAACGCAAAACACTCTGTGTCCGACGCCATTTCCGAGGACAACAGCGTGTCAAGGAGGGTCTGCACGTTGACGTAGTTTTTGCGCAGGGCACCCGAAAGCGTGCTCCGGCTGGTCAGCGTCGCCGCGTCATTGGCATCGGAAAGGTCAAAACGGAGAATCAGGTTCTGCCGCTTCATGAAACGCACGGTGTCACTGTGGCCCGACAGGGTCCCGGACCGGGATCCGCCCGCGTAAAAGACCGTGTCCGACGCCGTCAGTACAGGGGCCGGGTTGTGGAGCTTGACGTAAACATAATCCGTATCCGAGCCCCAGCCGTTGGAATCCGCGGCGCAATAAGCCAGGCGGTAAACCGTGTCCGCGTGGTCGATGGGAAGAATCTGCGTGGAACAGGCGTAGGTCATGGCAGCCGTGTTGCGGAGCGTGTCGTCAAAGGAGGAACCCAACCCTGTAAAGTGGCCTGTCATCACCGCGTTGCCGTCATAATCGCGGGCCTGGGTGAAAATCCGGAGGATATCGGTACGCGCCACGAGCCGCACCGTGTCGTCGGGCGGCAGGGCGGCCGCGTCACCGTTGATGCGGAAACTGTCGAGTGTGGCGCCTTTTGGCTTGACGTTATAAGTGACACCGAGCGAACAGACCACGGGCCGCTGCCGGCCGGTGACCGCGGTGACCATACGGACGTTGTACTGGTAATGGTTTTCGGCCAGGGTCCGCAGGATCGTGGCGCCCGATACAGCCTGGAACGACGGGACAAAACCCGCGGACGTGCCAGCATCAAATTCGATGGAGGCGGAGCCGCCGCTGCCCGTGTCCGTGAATGAAAAGCCCGTATAGGTGATGGAATCGCCGGCAAAGCTTCCCCACACGCTCCCGTCAAGGGAGTCCTCGACCACAGCGTAAGCGGTATCGTAATAATAAAAAAGCGCCATAAAGGCGGAACTGTAGATTTCGAAATCATGGTCCGCAAAAGCGGCCACAAAGCTGCCCGCGGTATCCAGGGCGATGGCGGTATTGTAGTTGTTGGACTCCAATGGATTGTTGATATATTCGGTGATGTTGTTGCTGACGGAAATCTGCCCGCTGAAAATGGTGTCCGTGATGGAACCGTTGACAAGGTCATAGAGGCGGCCGACCAGCCGACCGTTGTCACCCAGCGCGCGGCCCGACCGGTGCACCCAGGCGACCCCAAGACGGTTGGCCGCATATGAAAGCGAGGGGGCGACACCGCTGTCCGGCTCCAGGGTCACGGTCCCGGTCACAACCGGCACGCCCGACGAAGCGTCCACCAGCTTGAGCAGGAGCGTGGTGTCCGCCTTGCCATACGCCACGGCAAAGCGAAGATGCCCGAGGGAAACCACGCGAATGTTGCGCTCAAACTGCGAGGGATTGTACACGCCAACATCCGCGGTCAGTGTGTCGATATCGGTAAAATTCGCGGCCGCGCGCACCAGGAGCAGGCCGGTGTAATCCCGGAGCCCGGCAATCAGGAAAACCCCGCTTGCAGAATCGCGCGCCATGGAAAGGTCCCGGCAGTCCAGGGCCGCCACATCACGTAAAATCGTCACCGGAATGCCGCGCTGAATGGTGTCGGAACCCAGAAGCCGGACGGGGTTGATTTTGATGACCTTGGGGGAACCGACGATATTACTGTCATAAACGGTAAAAAGCGTGTCGCCGGGGGTGTTCAGCACATAATCCACATAAGTTTTTGAGTTCAAGATGTTGTCAAGATGGGTCGTAAAGGTCATCCCGTTGCCGGGAAGGGGCGCATCGACGCAGAAGATGGAATCGGTGAGCGTGCCGCCACTGCCCTGGCACAAGCGGTAGACCCGCTGGTTGGGGCCGAGTAAACTCTTCGCATTCACGCCGCCCACGGTGTTGCCCCCGCGCACGGGAATCCATTTGGTGAGCAGCTTCCCGGCCGAATTGACGCTCGAATCATAGGCCACGGAATCCCGGTCCGGGAAAAGCGTCATCCGCTTTTCAAAGTAATAGTTTCCTTCCGGAATCGGGCCCGCGGTCCTGCAAAAGATGTAAGAAAAACAAAACCGGTTCTTGTCCGTGGAAACCAGCGTGGGCCAGGCCGCCTGCCATTTGCTGGGAATATAGGTGGTCGAACCGCTGGCGAGGATATCCACAGCCCCGAGGCGCACATAATGCGTACTGTCCACGCCGGGCGAAAGGCTGGTCCCCAGCACGCGCGCATCGGTGAGCGCAACCGGCGCTGAAAGGTCGGTCTTGACGGACCGGCCGGCAAATAACGGAAGCGCGGCCATCAGGACCGCGGCCAACAACCGGGACGCGCGCCGTCTCATGCGGGGGCCCCCTCCTCCTGATGCAAACGGATGAACTGCTGCGAGCAGACATCGTCGAGCCGCTTCATCTCGAACCGCCGCCGCTCCTTGACCCAGATTTCCTTCCGGCGTTCGCGCAGGCGCTCCAGCGCCTTGACACGGCGCCGCGACTCCACCAGCTTGTCGCGGGCCGCGCGCACCCGGATGTGCTTTTCGCGGACCGTGACCTTCTGCCGTTCGATGCGCTGTTTGAGGTCGAACATGTAAAGCACGTAAAGCCGCATCCGGCCCGCGCTCTCGCCCTGTTCGCGGACCGTGCGCTCACTCTCCTGGCTGCCGTCATACTCGCGGCCAAGGTTGACAAGGTCCTGCTCCGCGACCAGCATTTCACGGTTGGCCTCCCCGAGCTTCTTTTTCTTCTCCTCTTCGTCCAGACGGTAGACCCGGAGGAGCACCTCCAGGTTGAAGCGGAAGCGTTTCATCCGGTTTTGCCCGCCAGTGTCTTTAGGGTTGTCACGATGTCCGCGAAATCGGTCTTTTCGTTCACCTCCTGGCGGAGGAACTTGTTGACGTCAGGCATAATCCCTATCGCCTTATCAACCTCGGCGTTGCTGCCCTTGGCATAAGCGCCGATGGTGATGAGGTCCTCGGCCGCGCGGTACTCAGCCATGAGGCTGAGCAGGCGGCGGGCAGCCTTGCGGTGCTCGGGGTCCGTCACGTCGGGCATGACGCGGCTGATGGAGCCGAGCACGTCCACGGCCGGGTAGTGGTTCTTCTGGGCCAGTGCGCGTGACAGCACGACGTGGCCGTCAAGGATGGCGCGCATGGCGTCCGCGATGGGCTCGTCCATGTCGTCTCCTTCGACGAGCACCGTGTACATGCCCGTGATGGAGCCTTTGTCGGACATGCCGGCGCGTTCGAGCAGGCGGGGCAGAAAGGCAAAAACCGAAGGCGTGTAGCCCTTGGTGGCCGGCGGCTCACCCGTGGCGAGTCCGATTTCGCGCTGGGCCATGGCAATGCGCGTGGTGGAATCGAGCAGGAGCATCACGTCGTGGCCCAAATCGCGGAAGTATTCGGCGATGGTGGTGGCCGTGAGCGCCCCTTTGAGGCGTATGAGCGCGGGCTGGTCCGAAGTGGCCACCACGACCACGCTTCGCTTGAGGCCTTCTTCGCCCAGGTCCCGTTCAATGAATTCCTTGACTTCGCGGCCGCGCTCGCCTATCAATGCGATAACGTTGACCTTGGCGAGGCAGTGGCGCGCGATCATGCCGAGCATGACGCTCTTGCCCACGCCGGAACCCGCAAAGATGCCGATGCGCTGCCCCTTGCCGAGCGTCAGCATTCCGTCGATGGTGCGGATACCGGTGAGCATGGGCTCCGAAATGCGGCGGCGGAGGAGCGGATTGGGCGGGATGGCGAAAACAGCGCGCGACGCGTCCGTGGAAAGGGGTCCCTTGCCGTCAAGCGGGTTGCCGAGGCCGTCCACGACGCGTCCGAGCAACGAGGCGCCGATATGTATTTTGAGCGGGCGGCCGGTGGCCACCACGTCCAGGCCGGGCCGGATACCGGCCATTTCACCGAGGGGCATGAGGAGCGTCTTGTTGTTCTTGAAGCCCACCACCTCGGCGCGGCCCGCAGGCTGCCCGTGGTGTTCGAGATCGCAGATTTCGCCGATGGAGGCCGTGGGACCGTCCGCCTCAATGACAAGGCCGATGACCTGTGACACCTTGCCGTTGATACGGTAAGGCTGGAGATCGCTGTCCAGGGCCGCGGTATATTTATCAAGGGCCTGGGTCATGTCACCGCGCCCATGCCTTCCTCCCAGCATTTGAGGAAAACCTCTTTGATTTTTTCCAGCTGGGTGGAAAGGCGGGCGTCAACGGAGCCGGAGGGCGAATCAAGGATGCAGCCGCCGCTTTCAATCCGGGAATCCTCCTGTATCCTGATTTCCTTTATCTGCACGGTAATGGGGAGCCAGAACGCGCGGCCGAGCTCCACGGCCTGGACATCCGCGGGATTGACGCGCACCGTGACCGTGTCAGCCTTGGCGACCTCGGCAATGGCGGCCTTCAGGATGTTGAGCGTGACGTCGCGGCCCGTGGCCGCGGCTTCGCGCCGGATGATCTTTTCGACGGCCAGGAATATAATCTCGAGCGACTTGCGCTCGCTTTTGTTCAGCACCGCGTCCTTCTGCGCCTCAAAGCTTTTCAGGACCTGCGTGATTTTCCCCTGGACCGCACTGATGGATTTCTGCATCTCGGCCTTGCCCGCCTGGCGGCCTTCTTCGCACCCTTTTTTCTGCCCTTCGGCCAGCCCCTTGCGAAAAACGGTCTCACGCTCTTTCACGACCTGCTGCCGGAGCGCAGCGTTCTCCTTCTGGAGCTTGTCGACCAGGACCTTGAGGCCCACAATCATCTTCTCTTCCGTGGCCGCCATTTCGCGCGGGGTGCGGCCGGGCACGTAAAACTGCCCCAGCGTCAGGTCATAGCCCGAATAAGCCCGGGTGGGGTCGGCCTTGCGCACCGCGGACTTTGGGAACAGGGTCACGGCCTCGGTGCCCAGGGCCTTTTTGGCCGCGTCGAGCAGGAGCGAGTTCATGAGGGACTGGCGGTCGTCCTTCATTTACACCACCACGTCGTCGCTGCCGCCGCGGCCGGAGATGATGATCTCGCCGTCGTCTTCGAGGCGGCGGATGACATCCACGATGCGCTGCTGGCACTCCTCAACGTCCTTGAGGCGTACGGGCCCCATGTACTCCATCTCTTCCTTGATCATTTCGGAAGCACGGGACGACATATTCTTGAAAAACTTGCTCTGGACCTCCTCGCTGCTGCCCTTGAGCGCGAGGCTGAGCTCTTTGGTGTCAACCTCCTTGAGTACGCGCTGCATGGAGCGGTCGTCGATGAGCAGGATGTCTTCGAACACAAACATGAGGTTCTTGATTTCCGCGGCGAGCTCGGGGTTTTCACGCTCGAGGTTGCCGAGGATGTTCTTTTCCGCGCCGCGGTCGACCATGTTGAGCATTTCGGCGATGGCTTTGACGCCGCCGATTTCGGAGACGTCGCCGCCAAAGAGCGACTTGATCTGGTCGGACAGCACCTGTTCCACCTGCTGCAGCACGTCGGGTGAGATGGACTCCATGGTCGCAATGCGCGTGGCCACCTCCACCTGCATTTCGGCCGGCAGGGCCGAGAGGATGGAGGCCGAGGCCTGGGTCCCCATGTGCGCGAGGAGGAGCGCGATGGTCTGGGGGTGTTCCTTCTGGATGAAGTTGACAAGCTGCTGTGGGTCCACGTGCTCCAGCAGGTTGAAGCCCGTGGTCCGGATGGCGTTCTGGACCTTTTCCAGGATTTCCTTGGCGCGCGCGGGCCCGAGGGCGGCCTCGAGCACCTCGCGGGCGTAATCGATGCCGCCCTGGCGGATGAACTGCTGGGCCATGGTGAGGTGGTGGAACTCCTCAAGGACCCGTTCGCGGATTTCGGGGGTGATGCCGTCAAGACGGGCGATTTCGGTGGTGATCTTCTCGACCTCGTCATCGCTCATTTTCTGGAATATTTTAGAGGACACCTCCGTGCCCAGCGCCACAAGCACGATGGCCGCCTTTTTGGGCCCCGGGATGTTGATCGCCTTGGGGCTGACCTCGGGTTTGCCCTGGTTTTCGTAATCGCTTTTATAGAAACCCATCGCGCACCTTCCTACGTTAACCGTTACGCCGCCGGTCCACTCGCGGCCTCGCCCGTACGCAACCAGCCGCGCAAAATGCCCGCCACGGCGTCGGGATCGTCCCGCGACAACATCTCGACCTTATCGATGATATCGTTGGTCCGCTTGGTCGCGGGCGGCAGCGCAATTTCCTCCTCCTTTTCGCCTATCCCCACGAACTCGGGCACCGGCGGGTTGAGCGCGTCGATGATGTTGCGGGCCAGCGAACGCAGGAAGAAGATAAAGATGAGGATGATGGCGACCACGACCGCACCCTTGAGAATTTCCATCATCATGTCCTGGCGCGCTTCCTTTTCCATGGCCAGACGTTCGGATTCGATGAACTCGTTGTTAAACTGGAGGTTGTAGACCACAATCTCGTCGCCGCGGTTGACATTATAGCCCACGGAGCGCTTGACAAGGTCCTCCATCTTCTGGATTTCCTCGGCCGCGCGCGGCGTGTAGGCCTTTTCACCGTCTTTGGCGATCTTGTAGACGCCGTCCACGGCCACGGACACCGACAGCTTTTTGATGTTGCCCACGGTGCCGATGATGTTCCGAACGGTCTTGTTGATTTCGTAATTGGTGATGGAGTTCTCTTTTTTCTCATTGGCCGCGGTCGTGGTGCCGTTGGCGCTCTCCTCGTTCCGCTCCTCGCTGCGCACGACCTTGCTTTCCGGGTCGTACACCTCCTCGGTCTTGGTCATCTGGTCAAAGTCCAGGTCCACGGTAACCTTGACGCGCGACTTGTTGGGGCCGAGCACGCCTTCGAGCATGTCCTGCGCCTTTTTCGAGAGCGCGACCTCGACCTTGCCCTGCAGCTGCAGCTGGTTGGAAGTGCGTTCGGCGATTTCGCTGTCCCCGTAGGCGTCGGACAGCATGTTGCCGTCGGTGTCGATAATGGAGATGCTCTTGCGCTTCAGGCCTTCCACGGAAAAAGCCACCAGGTTGGCGATGCCCGTGATTTGCTGTTCGGAAAGACGGGCACCGGGCTTGAGCTTGAGGACCACGGACGCGGTGGCCTCGGTCTGGCGTTCAATGAATATGGTTTCCTTGGGAATGACAATGTGCACGCGCGCCTTTTCGACCTCGCTCAGGTTCTGGATGGTGTTGGCGATTTCGCCCTCGAGCGCGCGGCGGTAGTTGATGTGCTGGACAAAGTCGGTCATGCCGAGGTTGGTTTTGTCGAATATTTCGTAGCCGATGCCGCCGGACTTTGGCAGGCCCATCTTGGCGAAGGTCATGCGGAGTTCGTATACGACTTTTTTGGGTACGGTGATGGTGCGGCCATCGCCCTCGATTTTGTATTCGTAGCCGCCGGTCTTGAGTTGTTCAACGATAGTGCCCGACTCGGCGAGGTCGAGGCCGGAAAAGAGGGTGGCATAGGCGGAGCCGCTGCCCGAATAACTGGTCCACACAATAAGCGTCACAAGTCCCGCAAAGGTCAGGATCACAACCGAGGTCGAGATAATCTTTTGCGGCGTGGACAGCCGGTTCCAGATGTCGTTCAGTTGTTTGAGAAGCTGTTTAAAGAAGTCTGACATGGTATCTCCCTTCTATCCCGAACCGCGCGTTTTAAGCGTCCCGGTACGGTATCCCTCCGCACCGCCGCTAAAGCGCCCGCGTTTGCCGCGGGCCTTAAACCTGCATCCGCATCACTTCCTGGTAAGCGTCGAGCATCTTGTTACGGAGTTCCATCATGAGCGAAAACGCGGTGTTGGCCTCCTCGACCGCGACCATGACCTGGTGCACATCCGTGATTTCGCCGGCCACCATCTTTTCGATGGACTGGTCCGCATGGTTCTGCATGGAGTTCACGTCCTTGATGAATCCCTTGAGCGTGTCGCTGAAGGAGGGCACCTCCTCCGCGTTCAGGACGGTCTTCTGCTTGCCAATCTGCGGCGGTTCGTTCAGCCGGTCGATGCGCAAGAGGTTGTTCTGCAGGTCAGCCATCGTGTCTTCTCCTATGCTATCGCGTCAAACAATTTTCCGAGTTTGGGCGTGTTCTGCGGTGTGTCCTGGGACGCACCCGTTGCGTTGACCGCCTCACTTGCGAGACGGGACACCGTGTACGCCGAAAGGAGCCCCTTCGCCTGCTTTTGCACGGGCGCAATGTGCATCGGGCTTGTGGTCCGGGGCGGGAGCGTGGCGCGCGTATTCTTGGAAACCGGCGCCATATTCAGCCCGTTGCTTTTGTTATTGTCGCTGTTGCCGCGCAGAGCCTTGATGAGGTCCATAAACGACGCGCCGGCCGGCTTATCCGTGGATACCGTTGCCTGTGGCGCACGCACCGTCGATGCCGTGGACGTTCCACCCACGGCCATGCGCTTTTCCGCGGCCTTCTTAAGCTCGAGAAAACGCGCAAGGTCAGGAGTGACGGACTGTATTTGCATGATTCATTCCTTAAATTTCAAGCGCCTTCATGAGCATGCCCTTGGTCGCGCCGAGGGCCGTGACATTGGCTTCATACGCGCGGGTGGCGGTGATCATGTCGGTCATTTCCTGGATCACGTTAACGTTGGGCATGGCTACGTACCCGTCGGCATTGGCGTCCGGGTGCGAAGGATCGTACACAAGCCGCGGCGGGGCCGTGTCTTCCTGGATGCTGTTGACCGTGACCCCGCTGCCGATCTTCTCGGTGATGATGGGAAAGTCGGGTTTGGGGATAAACATGTGGTTTTTTTTGGTGATAGTGCCCTGCATGTGCTCGGGCCCGAACACGAGGCGGTAGTCGAACTCGTTGGGGTTGCTTTCAAGGATGACGCTCTGCCGTTTGTAAGGGCCGCCGTCTTTGGTGCGCGTGGTCTCGGCATTGGCCAGGTTGGTGGCAATGATGTTCTGCTTGACGCGCTGGGCGCGGAGGCCCGACGCGCTGATGTTGATGCCGGAAAAAAGTCCGATGAGCGACATACGTTACTCCTTACCGGCTGGTTCCGCGGATGCTGTTCTGCACCGCCATAAACCTGGAATTGGCGAACTTAACTTCGTAATTGAACAGGATCTGGTTTTCAGCCAGCTTCGCGTTTTCCATGTCAATATCGACATTATTGACGCCGCTGGCCAGCGTGGGGTCCGCGGGCTTGAAAGATTCGGGCTTGACCTTGGCAAGGTCCCTGCGTCCGATGTCCATGTGCTGTTTGCTGGTCTTGGTGCCTTTGAGCTTGGTTTTATCGAGCGCGCTGCGGAGCTCGTCTTCGAACTCGACCTCGACCCGCTGATAGCCCGGCACATCGACATTGGCGATGTTCTGGGCAATGGCCTTGGAGCGGAGCATGCTGGCATCGAGGGCCTTGCCTACGGCCGGAAGCGATGTTTTATGAAATAGAAGTTCTTTTGTAACCATTTGATTTTTGTGTTTTTTATGCTTTTAAAGTCTTTTTTCCTCGCAAATTAAAATACAATTTGCATGCCAGTCGAAAACGACAGTACAATAACGCATCAACTCGTTTATTATCAATAGATTATATTATCTGGAAGGTCGGACTTTTAAAATTGATTCAGGGAAAAAAATACCGCGCAAAGGCAATATTTAGGTAATATATTAATGATATTATACGAAGACGAACGGAACGCAATCAAGATCCACATTCCATCTTGTTATTTTAAGCGCACCGTCTTTTAAACCAAACTTGTCCGGGCTCACACAATCGCTGGCCAACCTTGACCGTTTTAATCTGTCTGATCCCTCGGCTTATTGTCTTATCCTATTACCAGTTAAAGTGTTTTACATTCATGGAACGGGCTTTGATAATGGTAGGTTGGAGAGTAAAAATTATGAAAGAATGCATAACCAAAAATTTTAACCCGGAGGCCCAAATGTACTCGAAACTTTTTTGCACACTGGTCTGCGTCTGTTTCTTGTCCTCAATGATTTTTGCTGGAACCACCCCTCCAACCTTTAAACTGACAATGACGAATGACGGTCATGGAACCACCACGCCAAAAAAAACCGAAACCCTTAAATACGGCACGGCCCTTGCCATCAATGCCACACCCGCAAGCGGCTACGAATTTTTAGGTTGGAGCCTAACCTCGGGCACCGCGACACTCGGCGGCAAGTCGACCTCCGCGAGCAATACGGTAAAGCTGCTCCGTGGAAACGCCACTCTGAAGGCCAATTTCAAGGCCAAAGCAATTCCTTCCTTTATATTGACAATGACGAATGACGGTCATGGAACCACCACGCCAAAAAAAACCGAAACCCTTAAATACGGCACGGCCCTTGCCATCAATGCCACACCCGCAAGCGGCTACGAATTTTTAGGCTGGAGCCTGACCTCGGGCACCGCGACACTCGGCGGCAAATCGACCTCCGCGAGCAATACGGTAAAGCTGCTTAGTGGAAATGCCACTCTGAAGGCCAATTTCAAAGCAAGAATCAAGAACGCCAAATCCGCTTCGCTGAGTGAAGTTTCTTCATCCGAACCAACAGAATACGCCTTGTACCAGAATTACCCGAATCCTTTTAACCCCAGCACCCGGATCGCCTTTGCCATTCCTTCAAGCGCCAGCGATATTGATCAGACGCAATCCTCGGTGGTCTTGAACGTGTACGACATGAAAGGCCAATTGGTGAAGAACCTTGTCCAGGAACCCGTGACAGGCGGTGCCTACAGCGTGACGTGGGACGGCAAATCGAACGCCGGCAAGCAGGTCGCGTCCGGACAATACCTCTGCAAAATAATTTCCGGGAACTTTACGAAAGAAATCCGGATGACGTTTATGAAGTAAGTCCGACACAACACGTCAAAGCACCCTGGGCAGCTTAAAACAGTTGCCCAGGTTTTTTATTTTCCAAAGAATGTGTTTTCCTCCGGCCATGGCTACATATTAACCCGCTGAAATACCCATTGTATTGCAATCGGTAACAAAAAAGCCTTGTGTGGCGGCAAAGGAAGAATTATGTATTTTTTAAAAGTTTTATGGGGGCGAGTAATTCGTTAATGAATCCTCCCCGCAGCAAGGAGGCTGTGTCGTAATTGACAGAAGGAGGCCGCTCCCACATCATCTTGTAGCTGTCTGAGTTAATGGACCGCAATGTGTTGACCAGGGGGATCCAATAAAGATGATTATGACACAGCCT
>JAZDKP010000171.1:0-16773 GCA_043802925.1 Fibrobacterota bacterium
CGTGGAGGCGATTCCGGAGGTCACGTCCGAGGCCGAGCCCGACAGGTTGAAGAGCGCGCTCTGCGGTGCGTCCGCGCCCGCGCTGCCGGTCGGATTCGTGGCGTCCCAGGTGACCTGCAGGGTGCTGGTGGCGGTGTTGCCCGCCACGTCCGTTGCCGAAAGCTGCAGGACATAGATGTCGTCCGCGTCCATCTGGCAGGTGGAGGTCAGTGAAGCCGTATTGCCGAAGGTCACGTTTCCGCTTCCCGACAGCTTGCTCCACGTGGTTGACGAAAGACCGGAAACCGCATCGGTCGCGGTTCCGGCAAGATTGAACTGCGCGTTATGCAAGGCGTTTGAGCCCGAACTCACGGAAGGCGCGGTGGCGTCCCAGGTGATCTGCACGTCGTCGTTCGCCGGGTTGGCCGAGTTGTCCGTGGCCGTGAGGCGCAATACATAGATGCCGTCCGCGTCCATGGAGCAGGAGGAGGTGAGGCTGGCCGCGTTTCCGAAGGTGACGGTTCCGGGGCCCGAGAATTTTGTCCATGCGTTTGAAGAGATGCCGCTTCCCGCATCGGATGAAGCGCCAGTGAGTCCGAACAGCGCGTTGTACGTTCCGTCCGCGCCCGCGTTCACAATCGGGGCCGCGCCATCCCATGTGATTTGCACGGTGCTGCTGGCGCTGTTGCCAGCGATGTCGTTCGCCGACAGCTGCAGCACGTAGATGCCGTCCGCGTCCATCTGGCAGGTCGAGGTTAATGAGGCGGTATTGCCGAAGGTGACGTTACCGCTTCCCGACAGTTTGCTCCAGGTTGTCGATGCCAGGCCGGAACCCGCATCCGACGCCGAGCCGGTCAGATTGAACGGCGCATTATAGGTGGAGGTGGAACCCGAGCTTACGGAAGGTGCGGTCGCGTCCCAGGTGACCTGCAGGGTGCCGGTGGCGGTGTTGCCCGCAACGTCCGTTGCGGAAAGCTGCAGGACATAGATGTCGTCCGCGTCCATCTGGCAGGAGGAGGTTGTTGAAGCCGTGTTGCCAAAGGTGACGTTGCCGGTTCCTGATAATTTGATCCACGTTGTTGAAGCCAGGCCGGAACCCGCATCCGACGCTGTGCCAGCGAGGTTGAACTGCGCGTTATGCGCGGCCTCTGTGCCTGAGCCCACGGAAGGCGCGGTGGCGTCCCAGGTTATCTGGACTTCGTCGAAGTTGGAGTTTGAGGCATTGTCTATCGAGGTGAGGCGGAGGACATAGACATCGTCCGCATCCATTTGGCACGTTGAGGTGAGAGAGGCGGCATCACCGAAGGTGACGTTGCCCGCGCCCGAGATTTTGGTCCATGCGTTGGAGGCGATGCCGTTGCCGTCCGACGAACCCCCGGCGAGATTGAACTGGGCGTTATGCGCCGCATCCGTGCCCGCGTTCACGGACGGCCCTGTGGCGTCATAAACGAAACCGTCGCTGTCCGGAACCGCCTCAACGAACCCGTTGTCTTTTGCGCGGCAGCGGATGTTATAAGTCGTGCCGCTGATCCATGTGGGCAGGCCCGCGTTCATGTTCCACGCGTAGCCGGTGACGGAACCGTTGCCGGATGCCGACAACCAGGTTTGCGCGCCCCATCCGCCTCCGGTGTAGTACTGGCTTCCATTATAGATTTCGACCTCGACATCCGTTGCGTTTCCGGTATAGGTGCCCGAAATCGCGCTCGGACCCGTGCCCTGGAGGCCGGTGGGCGAGGTGAGGGTCGCGGTGGGCCCGGTGTAATCAAACGTTGCGCCTGCGCCTGGCGTTTCGACATAACCGCCTTCGATCGACCTGGAGGTAACCGTATAATTTGTCCCGTTCTGCCAAGCCGGAACGCTGCTGTTCATTTCCCAGTTGTTCGTGCTGAAGGAGCCGTAGGGGGTGAGTGACAGCCAGGACGAGGAATTGCCGGACCAGTCTGTGCCGTTCCAGTAGCCCGTGCCGTTGTACAACCGGACCTCGATGTCCGAAGGCGTGGTCGCGGCGGTATAGGTGCCTGTGACCTTGTTTGGGTTCGGGTAGGTGTTGATGGAACCCGACGGTGAGGTGACCGTGGTGGCAATGCCCCAGTGGGTGTTGTTGCCGTCGTTTGTGCAGGCCGTCACGGCCGCGCCGCGGCTACCGCCCGAAGCATCGCTATAGCCGATGGTGGCGTAAGAAGCATTCAAATTGCCGGCGGTGACCGTGGCGTACCAGGTGCTGGTGGGGTTCAGGTTCAGCAGGTTGCCCGGGGTGCCCGAAAGCGTCATGCCGTTGTTCGCGGAGAGCGTGCGGCCGGAAATATCCGACAACAGGGTCGGGCTGCCGTTGAGAATGGAAAGACTGCCCGTTGAAGTGATGTTGCTCGTACCGATATCGAGCGGGCCGCCGTCGTTGAGGAAACCGTAGGTTGAGAGGTTGTTGGCTAGGAGTTTGAGTGTGCCCGCGTTGGCATGGACGATGCAGGGCAGGGTTCCGCTTGAAGGCGGGGTGAGGTTTTGCGTGCCGGAAGTCCGGATAAAATTAAGCGTATCCGTGTTGCCCGAGCCGAAAATATTGGCCAGACTGCCGAAATTGGCGTCGCCCTTGACGGCGACATTCGCGCCCGCGAAATCAAGGGAGCCGCTGGCCGTGCCAGTCAGAGTGTCGAACGCGTGTGTGAGACCGGTGCCGTAGAAAACGAAGTTGCCGCTGGAAACATTGAGGTTTTTACCCTGCAGCGCATTTGTGGAACAAGTGACCATCGAACCATTGCTGACGATGATGCCCGGGTGCGCGGGACCGTCCTTGGGAATGAAACCCTGCGAGGTGCCGCAGAATTCCAGTGTGCCCGTGCCCGCCACCAGAACGTCCAGGGCACTGAAATCAAGAGTCGGGGCCGCAGTTTTCAGCGTGGCGCTGTTGAAATCCAGCTCGCTGCCCGCGACCGCCGAGAAGAAGACGCCCACGCTGTCGGTGAGCCCGACGCCGAGGTTGAGCGCACCGGTCAGCAGGTTCAGGCTGTTGCACTTGAGCCCGTTGGTTTCCACTGTGACGCCGCCCGCATTGTCGATGATGACGGAGTCGAGCGCCCAGCCCGAATTGGGTTTGATGACCTGCGACAGGCCGCCCCTCATGCGCAGGCTGCCCAGCTGCATGACGTTGGTGAAAGGCGTGAGGTCCAGCATGTCGCCCGCGAAGCAGACGTGACCGTTGCCGAAATCGAGCGAGCCGGTGCCTGTGATTGATTTGACGGTGTCGTTTTTGGTGGAGGAGGTGCCGAAGGTGATGCTGGAGCTGTTGTCCAGATAGACCGTGTCGACGTTGGTGGTGGTGTCGAATTCGAGCCACGAACCGTAGGCCGAAACCTTTTTGGCGCGCAGGTGCTTGTTCGCGATGTTGAGGGTGGTGCCGTAAAACGCGGCCAGACCGGGGTTCATCTGCCCCTCCTTGGCTGTGAACGTCTGCGTTCCGCCGCCCACGAACTCGATGGAGCCCGAACTTCCGCTCACGGTGCCGATGGCGCTCAGGTCCACCGATACCGCGGCCGTGCGCAGGACCGACGTGCCGAAATCGAGTGTGCCGCCGCCAGCGCCGGTCAGCGTGCTGCCCACGCTGTCGACCAGCGCAGCGCCGATGTTGAATGCGCCGCTCGTGATGGTCAGTCCCTGCGTATGGAGTCCGTTTGTGATGACCGTGGTGCCGCCCGAGCCGTCCTGCTCGATGGCGGGATACATTGTATTCGCTTTGGGCACCAAATTCTGCGCTGTGGCGCCGACAAACCGGATTGTTCCGCTTCCGATAAAGGAGTTGAACCCGGTCAGGTCGAGGTTGCCGGTCACGTTAAAATCGGCAAAACCCATGTCCACGGAACCCGCGCCTTCGATTGATTTCAGCGTGTCGCTGTAGTTTCCCGTGCCCTGTTCAAAGGTCGCGCCGGCCTGGACAAAGACGGAATCCGCGATAAAGGCGGTATCCAGATGCAGAGTGCCGTTCTGAACGATTATTTTTGGTGTGTTCAACGGTTGGTTTGCGACCGTGACCATGGCGCCGCCGGTGTTGACAACAATGACCGGGTTCGCGTTGGACTTGGGCGTGAAGGTCGCTGGCGAAATGTTCTTGAACTCCAATATGCCGGTCTGCGGGAAGACGTCGTCTACCGAGTTTAAATCGAGAGTGGCCCCGCCGAACTTGAGTGTGGCGCTTTCGAATTCAAGGCTGGTGCCGGCCGAGGCGCTGAAACCGCCGATGCTGTCGACCACACCGCTGCCCAGCGAAATGGTGCCGCTGTTGTGGTAGAGGCTGCCGGCGCTGAATCCGTTGGCCATGACCTGGAAACCGCCGCCGTTTTCCGTATAAATATTGGCGAACTGGACGCCGGTCTTTCCGTAGAAATTCTGTCCGTCGCTCGTGATGAACTTGAGCGTGGCGTTGGTGGCCGCCACCCCGGCGTTGCTGCGGATGTCGATTCCCGCGGTAACGCTGAAGTTCCAGGTGCCGAAATCGAAGTTGCCGTTGTAGGTGTTCGAAAGGATGAGTTTGGCAACCGTGACGTCCTGGTCCACGCTGCAGTTGGCGCTGGAGTGCGCGTTGTCAAAGACCGTGGTATCGTGCAGACCGGGTACGAAACCCGTGCTCCAATTCAATGGGTTGGCCCAGCTGAAATCCCCGCCCGTGTTGGTCCAGTAGGTGTTCCCGTATACATATTCATCCGCGCCTACGTCCCAGGCGCCGTACTGGCGGAGGGTGTCGTCGATGTCGCGCGTGAAGTAGCCCGAGAGGTTGGTGCCCGCGTTGATGGCAGGGGAATTGCCATTGAGGTGCGCATCAAACGTTCCGGCCATAAAAAGACTGGGCGGCGTCCTGCCGGTGAGTGAATTCACGCCCGAGGCCGACCCATCCGTGGAAATGTTGTAACCCACGTAGCCGCCGCCCGAGTTGATAAAACCCGTGCCGGAGTAGTTTGCAGCGATGTTGTTGTAGCAGGAGTCCGCGCCGTTCATGTTATAGGCTACACTGCCCGCGTTGCTGAGGTTCAGGGCCGTGTTGTTGAAAACGAATTTGTAGGTCCCTGCGTCGCCGGAAATGTAGGGTACTGCGGCCCAGGTATCCAGGTCGCGCACAATGTTATTGTACGCATAGACCTTGTTTCCGACACCGCCGAGGTAAATGCCCGCACTGGGGGTCGTGACCCCTGCACTGAAGGAATGGACGAGGTTGTTGCGGACAATGCAGCCCTCGGAGCTGGTGAGGATCTTAATCATATTGACGGAGGAACCGGCGGTAATGCCGGAGCCGTCGACCTCGAGGTTTTCAATGATGGTAAAGGCGACTTCGCTTGTGATGATGGCGCCGTTGGCGGGCAGCGTGCAGGTGGGGCGGACGTGGAAACCGGTACCGGCGATGCCGTTGTGGCGTTCGCCCGGGGCCGTGGTCAGCCAGAAATGGTAGCTGGCATTTGTCGTGGAACCCGCGAGATGGAGCGTATCGTCCATGATGCCGTCATTGTAGCAGACGCCTTTTTCCAGGCGCTGTCCGGTTACGAGGTCGCCGGACCGCGATTTGGCCCAGTCGTTGATTTTCTGGAACCAGCGGCCCACACGCGCCTGCCCCAGGTTTCCGTTGAAGGGGGACGGGTAGTTGATGGTGTCGTAACTGCTGTTGGTGACGGTGATTTGATCCAGGCCGTCATCGACCGCGGTAACGGTCCAGACCGCCTGGTGAATGGACCCGTCGGAAAAACGGTCGCCCGGGAAAATGCGCGACAGGCTGGGGGAGCCGCTGAACGAGACGGTCCATGGGCCGGATCCGGTTACGGAACTGACGGTCACGTTGATGTCCGCCAGGGTGCCGATATTATAGGTGTGGGTGCCGGGTTTGAATTTCATGAAATAGGGGTACTCGTCCGCACCGATGTCAAAGGCGCCGGCGCGCGGCATTCCCTCGATATCATGCATGAAAAGCACGGACAGGTCGGTTCCTGCGTTGATGGCAACGGAGCCGTTGCGGATGCGCAGGTCGCGGTTGCCCGTGGCGGTGTCCACGAAATTTAGCATGGGAAACTGGACATTGGTCTTTGAAAACGAACCCGGCGCGGTGCCGTCGTTCGAGATGTTGTTGCCGGAGCCCGCGACCGGCAGGGTAAAACACTGGTTCCAGGTGGACGCGGCAAGCACGTTGACGGCCTTGACGCCGCTCGCGCAATAACCGCTGTTGTTCTTGAAGAGGGTGGAATTGTACAGGACGGACGCGGCCGTATTGCTGCTGGTGTAAACGATTTCGTTCTGGGCGCCGTAGCCGATGATGTTGTACATGATAATCTTGGATGTCGTCGAGAATATCTTGATGCCCGTCTGCCCGCCCTCAATAATGAGGTTGGAAAGGACCACGCTGTCCTGCGGCGCGCCGCTGTCGGGTACAATGACCGGCGCCGTGATCTGGGTGCGCGCCAGTTCGAGCCACTCGATCCGTGTGAAGGGCGCGTTGTTCAGGATGATGCCCGTGGTGCCGGTGTTGTTTTTGACGATGCGCACGCCGGTATTGGCCTTTCCCGTGTGCCGCGCCTGGGGCGCTGCGGTGATCCAGACATAATACTGCGCGCTGGTGGTTTTGCCCATGATCTTCACGGAATCGTCGTAGGTGGGCTGGTCGCGGTAATAGACGGCTTTCCAGATTTTAGTGGCCGTCACCAGATTGGCCGGGCACAGGTTTATCCACTGCGCCATGGAGCCCTGCGCGCGCTTGATGGTGAAAGCCTGGCCGGAAAGGTTGGTGCCGATGGTGCCGCCGGGCTGGAGCTTGATTTTGGTGGTGCTCACCGGTTTTTCAACAAGCGCGCCGCCCGCGCCGATGATGACGGAGTCGCCCTCGCCCACGCTGTCCGGAATCGTCCCGATGAACGTGACCGTGTCCGCTGTGGCATTGGTGGAGGCCGTACCCGTGTTGAAGAGCGGGGTCGTCCGCTGGCCGATGGAGCTCGCCGTGATGGTCGCGTCCGCCTCTTTTGCCGCGAACAGCGCCACGGCGAGGAGCACGGGCAGACCCAGGCCCGCGCCTTTCACCTCACCCCCCCAACCCCCCTCTCTTAAAGTAGAGGGGGGAGTCGGCAGCGACTGTTTTGTTTTTTGCGCAACACCAGCCCCCTCTCCTTCAGGAGAGGGGGAAAGGGGGTGAGGTGTAAACGGCAGCCCCAGCTGAATGATCCACAGCGCGATCATAAGGCGGCAGACGCATTTTTGGACGCCACCGGACGCGGTCATCGACGACAGAGCGGAAGGATACCGTTGCATATCCTCTCCTTTGATTTAGTTGGCCCGGCTGTTTTAAGTGAGTGCCAGGCCGATTTTTATTTGGTCAGAGTTATGCCGGACGTTGCGGATTGTACCAACGAGGGGATTTTTAAGGAACCCCACTTCGTCTTTAATCCAGGCTTTTAAGGTATGGAACTTTTTAATGAAGGTCGTCAGTGATTGTGCGGTGGAGGGATTCTGCAGCACGATGCCAAAGCCGTGGTTGCTCACATCCGTGAGGTGTGCCTCGCAGCGGGTGTCGGTTGTGACACCGTCCGTGAACTCGGCTTCCACGGACAACTGCAGTTCAAGCCGGGTCTCGCACCTGCGTTCGGACTTGAAACGCTTATGGAGAAGGTCGTCCGAGCTGCGGCGCGTCAGCTTGCGGCCACGCTGGGCGAGGAAGGCGAGGACGTCTTCCCGGTGGAAACGGCGGTGACCGCCGAAGGTTTTGAACGAATTCAGAACCCCCCTGCGCTCCCAGTGCTGAACGGTTGATGGAACGACCGCACACAATTCAGCGACCTGACGGATGGTTAGAATGTCTCCCATATACAACCGTATAATATGTTTATACCTGAAAAAAGTCAACAGATAATTTATTGATATAAACTAATAATGGCATAAATATAAAATAACGGTATAAATCGAAAATAAGATACAATATGAAAACAAACGACAGAGACGATTATGAATGGACTTTTCCAGTCCACGGAAGGATTAAAACTTTTTGTATATTATCCTTCCCTGTTAAAACAAACGGAGAATGAAATGTTGCTGGGTGCGCACGTGTCAACTGCCGGGGGCGTGGACAAATCCCCTCTGAACGGACAAGCCATCGGCTGCACGGCCATCCAGATTTTCACCAAAAACCAGCGCCAGTGGAGCGCAAACCCGCTCTCCGGTCCCGAGGTCGTTGCCTATTCCGCCAACGTGAAGGAGAGTGGCATCGCTTCCGTGGTCGCGCACGATTCGTATCTCATTAATATGGCTTCCCCGGATCCTGCCATGCGGAAAAAGTCGATCACGGCGTTCATCGATGAAATCCAACGCGCGGACCTCCTTCATCTGCAGGGCCTTGTCTTTCACCCGGGTTCGCACATGGGCGAGGGCGAAGACAAGGGCGTGGCGCGGATGGCGCAGAGCCTCAACCAGGCCGCGGCCGAAGCCGGCGGGAGCGTGCCGCTCCTCTTTGAGACCACGGCGGGCCAGGGCACCAATCTGGGCTGGCGCTTTGAACATCTGCGCGACATGCTGGCCGGGCTCAAAACCCCTGGCCGTTACGGCGTCTGCCTCGACACCTGTCACCTTTACGGTGCGGGCCATGACCTGACCACGGAGGCCGCGTACGCCGCAACGCTCGCTGAATTTGACCGTATCGTGGGGCTTTCGCGCGTCCGGTGCATCCACATCAACGACAGCAAGCAGCCGCTCGGTTCGCGCAAGGACCGTCACGACAATATCGGCGCGGGGTTCATGGGCGAAACCGCGTTCCGGCTCATCATGAACGACCCGCGGTTTGAAAACGTGCCGAAAATCCTCGAGACCCCGGGCGGGGACGAGGCGTATGTCAAGGACATGAAGACGCTGAATAAACTTGTGAAGAAAGCGAAGTGACATGACACAATACGAGGCCGCGAAAAGCGGCAAAGTGACGCCTGAAATGGAGGCCGTGGCCGCTTCCGAGTACCTTGCGCCCGAGGTTGTGCGCACGGAAATCGCAACGGGCCGGCTTCTGATTACCGCCAACCCGCATCACCACAGTCTCAAACCCATGGGCATCGGCCGGAGCGTGCGCTGCAAAATCAACGCGAACATCGGGAATTCCGCGCTTTCGTCCGACGCCACCCTTGAGATTGAAAAGCTGAAAAACGCGGTCCAGTACGGCGCGGACGCGGTCATGGACCTTTCCACGGGCGGCAACATTCCCGGCATCCGTGCGGCGATTCTGGAGCAGTCCTCCATTCCTGTGGGCACGGTGCCCGTTTACGAGACATTGGCGCTGGCCAAAGACCCCATGAAAATGACCCCGGAGCTCATCCTTTCGACCATACGCGGCCAGGCCGAGCAGGGTGTTGACTTCATGACCATCCACTGCGGTCTCCTGCGCCAATTCCTTCCCATGGCTTGCAAGCGGCTGACGCGTATCGTGAGCCGGGGCGGCGCCATCATGGCCCGATGGATGGCGCATCACAACCGCCAGAACCCTTTTTACGAACGCTTTGACGATATCCTTGACATCTGCCGTCAGTACGACGTTGCGCTTTCACTCGGGGACGGGCTCCGGCCCGGCTCTCTCGCGGACGCCTCGGACGAGGCGCAGTTCGCCGAATTGAAGGTGTTGGGCGAGCTCACGCTGCGTTGCCGCGACAAGGGGGTGCAGGTCATGATTGAAGGACCGGGCCACGTGCCCTTTGACCAGATTAAAATGAATATGGAAATGGAGGAAACGCTCTGCCATGGCGCCCCCTTTTACGTGCTGGGGCCGCTCGTCATTGACGTGGCGCCGGGCTACGACCACATCACCTCGGCCATCGGCGCGACCATGGCCGGCTACTGCGGCGCCTCCATGCTCTGCTACGTCACCCCGCGCGAACACCTCGGACTCCCCGACGCTGAGGACGTGCGTCAGGGCATTGTGGCGTACAAAATTGCGGCCCATGCCGTGGACGTGGCGCTCAAGCGGCCCCATGCGCGCGACCGGGACGATGCCATGTCACGGGCGCGGTATGCCTTCGATTGGGAGGCGCAGTTCAATCTGGCCATGGATGGAGAACGGGCGCGGGAGTTTTACCGGAAGTCACGTACGCCGGAGGCGGAAAAGGAGAACTACTGCACCATGTGCGGCCCGGACTTTTGCGCCATGCGGACGAGCGCGGGGTTGGATGATGGGGAAAGTGGCAAAGGGTCAGAGGGGCAAAGGGCCAAAGGTACGGAAAAGCAAAAAAAAGATTAAGTTGCCAAGAGCTTTTTATTTATAACGTACCTTTGTCCCTTTGCCCCTGACATGTAATGAATGACAGTAAATTCTTAACTTTGACCCTTTTCCACATTCCGGCCTACGCATCCATCTTCAACGCCATCGCCACTTCCGGACACTCCAGCGGGCTCGTGTACTTGGTGCAGTTGATGCATCCGAGGTAGATTTTATTGTACAGGCGGCGCTTGGAGATTCGCGTAAAACCGAGTTTGGCGAAAAAGCGCGGTGAAAAGGTGAGCAGAATGATTTTTGTGGGATGGTACTGCTGGATGTGCATGATGATGGTCTCGACCAGCGCCTTGCCGATGCCCCGGCCCTGGTAGCGTTTGGACACGCTCAGGGAGACGATTTCCATGATGTGCTCCGTCTCCTTCCCGATTTCAGGCAGAATCTTATAGGCCACGGTGGCCACAATCTTCCCCTCCTTGTTGCAGTACACAAAAAAGCGGTCGATGTTGGTGGTGATGTCCGACAGCGAGCGCGGCAGCACCTCCAGCGGGTACTTTTTGATGAGATGGTAAATGGCGATAGCGTCGCGGAAAACGGCTTGACGGATTGCACTCATGTCGGACTCCCTTTCAGATGCGCCTTATTTAAGCGCCGTAAAAGGCGCAGAGGCTGTTCAAGGCCATGTCCCGCTCAAAGTGGGCGGACAGAAAATCGCGGAGCGTCTCGCGGATTTCGTCGCGCCCCTCCAGCGGGGCGTGAAGCGTGTCAATCCCTTCGCCCGCAAGCCGTTGCAGACCCGCGAAGGCCGCGGCCGACAACGGGCGGCCGTCGCGCACCCCGAGCGCGCACGACGGGCAGACCGCGCCGCCCGACAGGGGCGAGAGCATGACGCGGCCGGTGAGCCCGGTGTCCCCGCACTTGACGCAGGCGTTCAGCGCGGGCGCAAACCCCATGATTTTCAAAAAATGCAATATAAATAACCAGATGAGTTTTTCGATATGATCTTTTGACGCCGCGGCTTCGGTGTCGAGCCGCCGGAGGTAGGCGGTGAGCAGGCGGTAAAGACGGGGGAGCGGTTCGCCGTCGTGCACGGTGCGGCGGATGAGTTCGAGCGCGGTCTCGGCCGCGGGGATCAACAGCGCGCTTTCACGCGCGGCCCGGTGGTAGTTGAGCAGCGTGCAGCCGCCGAATGTCTGGACTTCGCGGCCGCCTTTGAGCGCGAGCAGGCATTCGCACTCGGCAAAGGGTTCCAGGCACCCGGCGAACGGGGAGCCTTTACGGAGCGCGCCCCGCGCCAGGGCCGCGACCTTGCCGAGGTCCTGCGCAAACAGCGTCACGATGAGGCTCGTCTCGGAAAAGCGCGTGACACCCAGGATGACGGCCGCGTGCTTTTCGATGGCGCTCATTCCCCTTTTTTCTTTTCCGCGGGCGTGTCCACGAACTTGATCACCTTTTCGCCCGGGCGCGCCATGCCGTACTTTTCCCGGGCGATGCGCTCGATTTCGCTTTTGTCGGTCCGGAGCCGCTGAAGGCCGCGCTGCAGGGAGTCGCGTTCGGCCTGCATGGCCCGCAGCTGTTGCGCGAGTCCGCGGCGTTCCTTGCGCAGTTCGACCATGTTGAGGAGCCCGTAATTTCCGCCGAGCAGGAACGCGAACAGGAAGAGAACCACGGCCGCGACCGCGAGCAGGATCATCTTTTTGCGGGCCGAGGCCTCCTGTACAAAGAGGGCGCGGACCAGGCGGACAAAGGGGAGTTCGCGGCGTGCCATGGCTGCTCTGTCACGTCCGCACGTAGCGCATGCCGCTGGTCTGGGCCGCCACGCCCTTGAGTTCCAGCGCAAAAAGGAGCGGGTGGAGTTCCGGGAGCGCCATCCGGCTTTCACGCGCCAGTTCGTCGATGTGGCGCGGCGTGGACGAGAGCAGCCCGAACAGGCGCGCCTCGCCTGCGGGCAGATCCGGCGGCGTTGGCACTGCCTTGGGCGCGGCCGCGCGGCCCAGGCGCAGCAGAATGTCCGCGGCCGAGAGTGCGGGGTACGCGCCCTGCTGTAGCAGGCGATTGGTACCCGCGCTTTGCATGCTGTCGATGTTGCCCGGGAGCGCAAAGACCTCGCGGCTTTGGTCCAGCGCGTAGTCCGAGGTGATGAGCGCCCCGCTCTTTTCACCGGCCTCTATGACAAGCACGCCCTGCGACAGGCCGCTGATGATGCGGTTACGCCTCGGAAAATGGCCGGGTTCGGGCGGGGTGCCGAAGGGGAACTCCGAAACCACGGCCCCGTGTTGGAGGATGGCGTCGTACAGGCGCCAGTGGCTGGGCGGGTGGCAGAGGTCCGCGCCGCAGCCCAGCACGGCCACGGTGCGGCCGCCCGCGTCAAGCGCGGCCTGGTGCGCCACCCCGTCCACGCCCAGCGCGAGGCCGCTCACCACGGTCACGCCCTGGGCGGCGAGGCCGGTCACAATCGAACGGCAGGCCCGGCGGCCATAGGGCGTGGGCTGGCGCGTGCCGACCACGCCGAAAAAGGGCGACGGACCGTAGCGCATTTCACCGCGCACATGCAAAAGCACGGGCGGGTCGTAGATTGTTTTAAGGCATTCGGGATAGTCCGGGTCCGTGAAGGGGAGGATGCGGCCGTTGCATTTTTCCGCTGCCTGGAGCTGCTCCGCGACAAAGGCATCGTCCGGGCCATGCTTGAGCCGCGACAGAAGCAGGGAACCGAATCCGTCGAGGGCCCGCACCGCGGAGTCGGGCGCCTTAAAAGCCGCGGAGGCGGTGCCGAAGGTCTGAAGTAATTGCCAGATGCGGCGCGGTCCCAGGCCTTCGATGGCGTTGAGGGCGATAAGGGCTTCGAGATCGTTATGCATTTTTTCTGCCTGGCCTCGCCCCCCCTCTCCTTCAGGAGAGGGGGGGAAAGGGGGGGTGAGGTGTCTTGATTTCGCTGATAAATATAAATTATCTATTAAATATTACGGTAACGATTCTTTAACCTTCGGGGCCTGTTGATGGATGTCCGCCTTTCCAAGTCTGCGAGCGATTTCTTTGGCGCCTGCGAACTCGCCAAGAGCATTACCGGCGAAACGCCCAACCCCGGCACCCAGTGCTGGATTTTTGTCATGGACGACAACGGCGGCCTCAACCGCCAGTGTGAAAAATGCCCTTATCGTACCGAACTCACGCCCGAAAGCAGCGTCACGGTCGCGGAAAACGGCAACGCGGTCACGATTACACTCAAGGGTGAAATCAACGAAAAGCGCGCGCTGGAACTCAAGAAAATCATGGACGCCCAGCTCAAGACCAAAACCGGCGTCTTTGTTGACTGCGCCGGGCTCTCGCAAATCGAGCCCGTGGCCCTGGGCATCCTGCTCCGCACGTATAAAATCCTCAAGGAAAAGAACAACGAATTCTTCCTCATCGCGCCCAGCGACGCGCTGCTCGCGGTCCTGCAGTCCACCATGCTCATTAAAATCATGCCGGCCGTGCGCTCCATGGACGAGGCGTCGCATTTTATCAACAAGAAGCAGGAGGCGGTGCGGACCGGCGAGGCCAAGGCCCAGGAAGAAGCCAAGATAAAGCGGCTCGAGGAGGCCAAGAGCGTCCGGTGCTGGGACTATTTCAAGGGGCAGAACCCGCAGAACGCCACGCCCTGCATGGTCTGCCATTACAAGGCCTCGGGCTCCGGCCAGCCCTGCTGGATTATCCAGGGCGAAATCGAAGGCACGACCTTCGAATATGTCAACGAAGACTGCCTGACGTGCGATTACTTCCTGAAGTTCAATCCCGAAGGCGATGTCGAAATCGTCTCCTGACGCCACGGCCCGTTTTTTTGACACGGTCGTACGGCTTCTCAAGCAGCATTATCCCCGTTGGAAAAAACCGAGTGTGACCGCGCTTGCGGAACGCACGCGCGACCCTTTCCGCGTCCTCATCTCCACGCTCATCAGCCTGCGCACCAAGGACGAGGTCACGCTCGCGGCATCGCAACGCCTCTATGCGCTTGCGAACACGCCCGTGTCCCTTTCCCGCCTCCCGGAAAAGACCATCGCAAACGCCATCTACCCCGCGGGCTTTTACAAGACCAAGGCAAAGACCCTCCGGTCCGTATCCGCCGGACTGCTCACGCGCTTTCACGGCGAGGTTCCGCGCACACTCGACGAATTGCTTTCCTTCAAGGGGGTGGGCCGCAAAACCGCCAATCTGGTGCTCACGCAGGGCTTTGGCCTGCCGGGCATTTGCGTCGATACGCACGTGCACCGCATCTCCAACCGCTTTGGCGTTGTCAAGACAACGAACCCCGAGGCCACGGAGTTTGCGCTGCGGGCTCTATTGCCCTTGCGGCACTGGATAATCTATAATGATCTTCTGGTGGCCTTTGGGCAGAACGTTTGCCGGCCCCTATCCCCCCGATGTTCCGAATGCCCGGTGGCGCACGTCTGCCCAAAGGTCGGAGTGACCCGTTCCCGGTAACAAAAAAATGGAAGGGGCAGAAATGGACTTTCGCATCGGTTCAGGCTTTGACGCGCACCGCCTGGTGGCGGGCCGCGATTGCATCATCGGCCATGTGAAAATACCGCACGACCAGGGGCTTCTGGGCCACAGTGACGCGGACGTCCTGCTCCATGCCGTGGCGGACGCGCTCCTGGGCGCGCTTGCGCTCGGGGACATCGGAAAGCATTTTCCGGACACGGACCCGGCCTACCAGGGGGCCGACAGCCTTGCGCTTTTGGCCCGTGTCTTTGCCCTGGTGGAGCAGAAGGGTTTTGTTGTGGCCAACGTGGACGCCACGCTCATGGCGCAGGCGCCGAAAATGGCGCCGCATGTGCCGGCCATGTGCGCGCATATCGCCCGCTGCCTCAAGGTGGCAACGGACCGCGTTTCGGTCAAAGCGACCACCACCGAGGGCATGGGATTTACCGGCCGGGGTGAGGGCATTGCAGCCAGCGCCGTGGTTTTAGTATATAAAGCATAACAAAGGCGGGCCAAGGAGTGGATGGAGATCCGAACCTGAAATTTGTCGATCCGTATCAGGACGGTTTCCAGTCCAATCGGGTCGAAGCTGAGATCCAATCGTGCCAGGAACAGCTGAAGGGCAGCCCGGAAGATCCGGCGCTTTCATTCCAGCTGGCCACGCTTTACATCCGCAAGGGCCGCATCGCGGACGCCATCCCCATGCTCGAGCACTCCCTCCGCCGCAACCCGGCCAATTCCGAGGGCTTTTTCCTTCTCGGCAACTGCTATATCCGTCACGATGCCTGGGAAATGGCGGCCCGGTATTACCTCAAGGCGCTTAAAATCAACCCGGACCATGCGCCGTCGCTCTATAACATCGGGATTTGTTATGCAGCACTCGACGCTAAACCCAAGGCCGTAAGCGCGTTTAAAAAATTCTACGTTCTTGAGCCCACCCGCGAATGGCGCGAGGAGGCCAAATTCCAGCTTTACAAGCTCGGGGTCACCCTTCAGTCCTGACCGATGGAAAATATTCTCATTATTGTCAACCGTAACGGCATGGGCCATGGGGAGCCGGAGCTCCCGCAGAAGCTCATGGTCAGTTATTTCAACCAGCTCCTCTCAGGAAACCGGCTTCCGTCCATGATTGGGTTTTACGGCGAGGGGGTTCAGTTGACCGTGAGCGGTTCCCCGGTGCTCGAGGCGCTTTCCGCGCTTGCGGTCAAGGGCGTCAAAATCCGTTCATGCACCACCTGCCTCAATTTTTACGGCATCTTAGACCGGCTTAAAGTAGGCGAGGCCGGCACCATGCAGCAGATAGTCGAGGCCCAGTGGAACGCCGATAAGGTGATAACGCTGTAGCACGCTGCTGCTTCGAAAAAGCTTGTCAGATAATAAATTACGATTAAGATTTGACAAATCCGGCAGCGTAAACTATATTATTCAAAGCATTTGAAATAGAAACGACGCGGGGTGGAGCAGTCCGGTAGCTCGACGGGCTCATAACCCGTAGGTCTCAGGTTCAAATCCTGACCCCGCTACCAATACAGAGGGATTCACTGAAAAGTGGGTCCCTCTTTCTTTTTATATCCCAATGCCTTATAGAGAGAGCCCGCGTGATTGCGAAGCTACCTGTCAACTTTCGTTAGAAGCGAAAAAAGAAGCAATTGTTACCGGTTATTACACATTTTTAAGGGTTTTTACCCGCAATGGACACCTGATGGACACCTACTTTCATAGGGAAAAATAACCGTGATGGACACCCGGCTCGTTTTAAAATGGGCAGGCAAGCCGTCTGACCACGATTTTTTTTAAAAGCCCACCCTCCCGCCCATTCTTCATTACCCCGCCCAGCCGCCCTATTTTTGGCTTTTCTGTCAATGATTGGGCTTGAACGGGTCTGCCCTATAAATTATGTTTTCCGCATAACATTTCACTCATCAACCCGGTTGCAAGGACAGTCTACATGCCCGCTCCTGCCGCAATTCTTGACCTTGTAAAACGGTTTGAGCAGAACTGTGCCGCCAAGTATTTATGAGCCTTTTTCATGCTGAAAATAGGTTGACACTTAACCCGTTAATGTTTGTTTTTACAAAGCCGTTAAGCACAAGCCATGTTTCCACGGCCCTCCGCCACGCGGTATCTTTTGCTTTCTG
>JAZDKP010000172.1:0-20794 GCA_043802925.1 Fibrobacterota bacterium
GCGGCTCCCGACCTTTCTTGACGAGGGTGAAACAGAAAAAATGGCCGCGCTTCCGGACAGCGACGACTTTATTTCGCTCCGTGACCGCGCCATCCTCGAACTCCTCTACGGGTCCGGCATCCGTTTGTCCGAGCTCACGGCCCTCAATGCGGATGCTGTGGATTTGCGTGATCAGTCCCTGCGCGTGTTCGGCAAGGGTTCCAAGGAGCGCATTGTTCTGGTCCCGGGACCCTATGTCGCGCTGCACCAACGCTACCTTGCCCAGCGGTCGGAATTCCTCGCGGAACGCGCTGGAAAGGAGGGCGCCTTCCGTGCAACGGACGCGCTTTTTCTCAATCCGCAGGGGCGCCGCCTTTCCAACCGTTCCGTGGAACGCATTGTGGGCAAACAGCTGGCCCGGGTCACCGGCAAGGCCAAGAAGAGCCCGCACGTGCTCCGGCACACGTTTGCCACGCACCTGCTGAACGCGGGCGCGGACCTGGTCGCGGTCAAGGAGCTCCTGGGCCACGAAAATCTTTCGACCACGCAAATCTACACGCATGTCACGGCCGAACGGCTGAAAAAAATTTACGACCAAGCGCATCCAAGGGCATGACAACCCCGGGTTCAAAAAAGTATCTTATGATTCGTATGCTGCGGTTTACTTATACTGAAGAAGGCGACTTTCTCATCATGGGCATCCAGGGGGAGGTGCGCGTCAGTAATATTCTCCACCTAAAAAAGGAGCTGGAACCGCTCATGCGCGAAGGGGGTCACATCGCCATCGACATGGAACACGTCAAAATGATCGACTCCAGCGGCATCAGCCTGCTCATCAACCTTTATAAAAAACTCGTGCCCCAGGAGCGCCGCCTTTGCCTGTTTGGAATGAACCCCGCGGTGGATCGTGTGTTCCGCGAGACCAACCTGGAGCAGTTTCTCAAAACCTACCCGACCCACGAGGAATTCATCGCGGACAACACCGAGGAGGTCCTGGATGAACTCTATCCACCGGCGGACTACGACTTTGGCGACCGGATGTACCTTCTTAAAAACCTCAAATGTGTGCTCTGCGATTCTGAGAACATCAAAGGCTTTGTCCTCAACCGGCGCACACAGGAAATCTGTTTTGACGCCGGCAACCTCACGCCCTCGTTCCGGGGGCGCGAGGGGAACAATACGCTCGACTTATACGCCATGCAGGTCACCATCTGCGGCAATTGTTTTTTCGCGTCGCGCCACATCAATTATTTCACGGACCTCAAGGGTGAGTTCCAGAGCCTCCTGCTTGAAAAGGAAATCCATACGCTTGTCAAGGAGGACAGCGCCCGCGCGCGCATGCTGAAAGGGAGCGGCATGAACTCCGCGGACATGTTTTACCCGCCTTACTCTTCCAAGGAGTGTTACTGGGTCTACGCCATGGCCGAGGAATGCGCCCATATTCTCTATCGTCTTGACAACCGTCTTGCCACCTACGATCTCGCGTACTATAACACCCTGCTCACCCGCTACTGTGGGGACAAGGAGCTGCCCGGGTTCCTCCGCAAGGCGTACATGTGGTACGGTGAAATATTCAAGAACCCGGACCATTTTGCGTCCGTTACGGTCATGGAGGCCTGTTATTATCTGGCGGTCATCAGCGTCAAACTCAAACGCGAAAAGGAAAGCGAATTCTATTACGCAAACCTGCAGAAAATGGTCCTTCCCAATCCTGAATATAAGGTCTACCTTCGGGCTGCGGCTCAATATTTCAACACCGGCAAGTAATTGCGCCTGAAACGCATACGGCTCATCACCCTGGCGGTTCTGCTGACGGTTGCGGTTTTTTACGTGTTTGTGAAACCGGGCGAACCGCGCGCCGATTTTTCACTCGCGCTCATCGGCGAGGTCAAAACACTCGACCCGGCCATCAACACCACCCTCCTCGCCAACCGTGTCATCACCGCCCTGTTCGAAGGGCTGGTCCGCCCCAACCCCCAAACGCTTGTCCCGGAGCCGGCCCTGGCCCGTGCCTGGGAGATTGCCCCGGACGGTCTCCGTTACACCTTCCATCTCCGTCCTTCGCTCTGGTCCGACGGGACACCGGTGACGGCCGGCGATTTCGTCTATTCCTGGGAACGGCTCCTCAACCCCGCCTCCCTTGCCAGTTACGACTATCTTCTCTTCTGCCTGGAAAACGCGGAACGCTACCGCCAGGGCAAAGAGAAAGATTTCAGACAGGTGGGCGTGACGGCTTTGGACGACAGCACGCTTCTTGTCGCCTTGCGACAGCCCACGCCCTACTTTCTCGACCTCGCGGGCTTCGAATGCCTGTATCCCGTCAACCGGCGCTGCGTGGAGACGCACGGCATCCGCTGGACCCGGCCCGGCAACATCGTGTGCAACGGCGCGTACCGGCTGACGCAGCATCAGCTCAACTATAAAATCCGGCTGGAAAAGAATCCGCGCTACTGGAACGCGGGCCGCGTGTCGTTCAACATCATCGACGCTTACACCTGCGAAGGCGTTAACACGGCCTTCAACCTATACGAGACCGGCGATGCCGAGCTTATCGAGGATTTCCCCAACCTCATCGCGGAGGAGATTCTCAAGCGGCCCGACAAAATGGTGGCCCCCTACCTCGGCACTTACTTCTACCGGTTCAACGTCACAAAAAAGCCGTTTGACGACAACCGGGTGCGCCGCGCCATCGACCTGGCCGTCAACCGGGCCGATATCGTACGCTACGTTACCAAGAACGGCGAAATCCCGGCCGGGACGCTCGTGCCGCCGGGTATGCCGGGATATCCGGGGATCCCGCCGGTCTTGTACAATCCTGACAGCGCGAAAAAACTGCTGGCCGAAGCGGGCTTTCCCGGCGGGAAGGGTTTCCCGTCTTCGGAACTCCTCTACAACACCAGCGAAAATCACAAGAAGATTGCAGAGGCAATTGCGAACATGCTCAAGCAGACACTTGGAATCACGCTCGTTCCCATTAACATGGAATGGAAGGTCCTTTTAAGCAAAATGGACGCGCTTGACTACACGATAGTGCGCGGCTCCTGGATCGGTGACTACACGGATCCCAATACCTTTCTTGACATGTTTGTAACGAACGGGGGCAACAACCGGACGGGCTGGTCGCATCCGGGCTACGATTCGCTCATTGCCCGGGCCGGACGCACGCTTGCGCCCGCGGAGCGGATGCCGCTTTTGGCCGCGGCCGAGAAGATTCTTGTTGAAGAAGGGCCCATCATTAACATTTATTATTATGTGACCAAGTACCTTGTAAAGCCCGGCCTCCGCGGATTGTATCCCAACCTCCGCGGTTATTACGACCTGGCGGATTTTTACCGGCCATGACCTCCTATATCGTCAAACGCCTGCTGCTCTTTGTGCCCGTCCTGCTCTGCGTGGCCGTGCTTACCTTCCTGCTCGTCCATGCCGCGCCGGGAAGCCCGTTTGCATCGGAAAAGCGCCTGACCGGTGAAACGCTCCAGGCCCTTGAGCGCGAGTACGGCCTTGACCGGCCCGTCACGACGCAGCTGGCCCTGTACCTGCGAAACCTGGCGCACGGGTACCTGGGCCGCTCCATCCACTACACGGATCGCACTGTCAACGAAATCATCGGCCAGGCGCTTCCTGTATCCGCCCGGCTGGGTGGCCTTGCCCTTATCATCGCCCTGTTTGTGGGCGTGCCTGTGGGTGTGGTTTCCGCATACCGCCGCAACACGGCCTTTGATTATTTGGCCATGGCCGGGGCCATGATTGGCATCAGCCTGCCTTCGTTCGTCCTGGCTTCGGTGCTCATCCTCCTCTTCTGCTTTTATCTGCCGCTGCTGCCGGCCGTGGGTTGGGGAAGCCCCCGCACCCTGGTCCTGCCCGCGCTCACACTTTCCGCGCCCTACATCGCCTACATCGCGCGCCTGACACGCGGCAGCATGCTCGAGGTGCTCAAGCAGGAGTATATCGTGACCGCGCGCGCCAAGGGCGTGCCGCCCAGGGATCTCCTGTTTGTTCACGCTTTTAAAAACGGACTGCTCCCGCTGATTTCGTTCCTCGGCCCCGCGGCCGCGGGAGTGCTTACGGGCAGCGTGGTTGTTGAAAAAATATTCGCCATCCCGGGTCTGGGCGTCAATTTTGTACACAGCGCCCTGCACCGTGACTATTTCCTGGCCATGGGTTGCGCTCTTGTCTACGGCCTCCTGCTCATGGCCATGAACCTGCTCTCCGACGTGCTGTACGGCGTAGCGGACCCGAGGATATCCTATGAACGGTAATCCCGCGGTCCCCCTGTCTCCGGGCCTGCTTGCCCTGCGCCGCCTCCGGCGGAACCGCGCGGCCGTGGTTGCGGGCTTTTTTCTCACGCTGCTTGTGCTTATGGCGTTTGCGGGGCCGTTTCTACAAGGGCGTCTTTTCCCGGACCCGGATGCGCAGAACCTTTCGGCCGCACTTTTGTCGCCCGCGGCGCAGCACCCCTTTGGCACGGACGCGCTGGGCCGCGACCTGCTCGCGCGCACGGTTGCGGGTTCCCGGCTGTCGCTTTCCATCGGACTCCTCGCCACGCTGGTCACGCTCATCATCGGCGTGTCCTATGGCGCGGTTGCGGGCTATTTCGGCGGCGCGGTCGACAATTTCCTGATGCGTGCGGTGGACGTGCTTTACACGTTGCCATTCATCTTTCTTGTCATCCTGCTTCTCGGGCTTTTTGAGCGCTCTTTCCTGCTCCTGTTCGCCGCGCTTGGCGCGGTGCAGTGGCTGACCATGGCGCGCGTGGTGCGCGGCCAGGTGCTTTCGCTCAAAGAGCGCGATTTCGTAAGCGCGGCGCGCGCATCAGGCGCGGGCACGTTCCGCATTCTCTGGAAGCATCTCCTGCCCAACACCCTCGGTGTGGTGGTCATTTATGCCACGCTCACGGTCCCGGTCATTGTCCTGCAGGAGGCCTTCCTCTCATTCCTCGGGCTTACGGTGCCGGGCCAGGAACACAGCTGGGGCATGCTCATCAACGAAGGCATCGATGCGGTCAACCCGGTCAAAATCGCCTGGTGGCTCATTTGCTTCCCCGGCTTTTTCCTTTCCGCCACGCTGCTGTCGCTCAATTTCCTGGGTGACGGCCTGCGTGATGCGCTCGACCCGAAAGAGCGGAGGTGATACCATGACGCCGATCAAGCGACGCGTGCTCATTATTGTCTGTGCAGCCGCGGTTTATGTCATGGTGCTGCTTGTGTTTCAGCTTTGGACCGGAGGAGCGCTTTCCGCGCGGCTCCGGCAGGACCGGGAAACGGCGCTGCTTGCGCAGACCGCGGCCTTCCGGGCCGGGGTCAAAAAAGAGACACTTCCGGATACGGCCTGGGTCCGTCCGTTGTTCGTCTCCCTTCGGCAGGCCTGCCCCTCGCTTCAGAATATCCGTCTGCTCGATGACAAAGGACGCGTCCGGTTCTCCACGGACCCGGAACAGAGAAACAACGCGGAACAAAACCCCGAGGCCATGGCCCTGCTGCGGGACGGGCGTACGGGTTTTTATCCGGGCGCGGGCGCGGAAGAGGGAGACCTGCTTCTGCTGACCGGGTTTGTTTTCAGCGGCAAGACCGCGGGCGGCGTGGCCTTTGCGTTTGACGGCCGCGACATCGCCGAAACCGTGCAGGTCGCGCAGTTCCGGCTCCGGCTGTCGCTCGCCGCGCTTTTCCTCCTTGCCGTGCTTGCGGTGTTCTTTTTCACTGAACGCGCAGTGGCCATCAACCGCGAGCTTCAACGCGGCCTCTACCTTCTCGGTAGCGGCAATTTCGCCTTTCAGGTCAAAGGCACCCAACTCGGCGAAGCCGGCGCCAATTTTACGCGCTTCAACGAAGCGGTGGCGTCGCTCAAAGGCCGCGAGGAGCGCAAGAACACCCTGCTTGAACGGGCCAAACTCCTTGGCGTGGACATGCGCTTTGACACGCTCTTTGAAAATCTCATGAAGGGCGCACGCGAGGAGCTGTCCGCGGACAGCATGCTGCTTCTGGTCATCAAGGACGAGTCCCTGGTGGTTGGCGCGGTGTGGGGCTACGACGAAACCCTGGTCTTTAAGGAAGAGGTCTACCGTATCCAGGAGGACACGTTCACCGAGGTCCTCGAATACGGGCGCCCCATCTTTCTCGAGGACGCTTCCGAAATCCGAAACAACGCCCGGTACGGCAACGTACTCCGTCATTCAGGAGAAGTCGTGCTTTTCCCCATCACCCTGGGCAACGAAATTTACGGCCTCCTTCACGTGGCGCGCGCGAGTGAGAAAGGGCCTTTTAAAGCTTCGGAAGTCGACGCGGGGATCATCCTCTGCGGCGGTGCGGCCGTGGCCATGACCCACCTGGTGGAACGCGGTGAGGTTTTGCTTTCCGTGCCGGGCGTGGGTTCCGCGCCCATTACGGGCGAGTACCGCGGTGAAGGACTTGTTGTCAAGACGCTTGCGCTCCCGGACGCGGCGGGTTGGACCGACTTCTTTACCCTCGAAAACGAGAAAAGGACCGAATGCCTGCTCGTGGCTGCGGGAGGCGCGGAGACCGCATCGCGCAGCCGCGCGCGGGACCGCATTTCCGGCATGGTCGATGCGGCCGGCCGGCTCAAAAGCCAGATGGGCAGCCTCTCCTATTTTGCCCTTTCCGTGTTGCTTAAAATGCCCGCCTCGGCCATGCGCGAAAAGATGGTGGCGCAGTTTAAGGCGTCGCCCTTTACGGCCGAGGGCCTGCGTGCGTTGTTGCGTGGCCCGTCGCCAACAGCGGTGTCCAGCCCCGCGCTTGAGGTGATACGGTTCGATGCGGCGAAACGGACCGCGAGCGTTGCAATCGAACGGCTGGATCTTTTCACCGTCCGCACGGGCGTGGTCACACCGTTTACCGCGCCCAAAGTCTCCTTTGCGCCGGGCGACTCGCTTTTCGCTGTGCCCAAGGGGCTTTTCACCGCTGCGACCCTGACACCCATGGCTTCGGAAAGCGATCCCAGCCGCGCCCTGCTTTTACTTTACGACCGTTGTCAGGAATTGCGGAAAGAGGGAAAGGCCGTGGACCTCCCGTTCAACGGGATGTTTGCGGCGCAGTTTACCGCGGACGAGGCATGATCCTGAATCGGATCCACCGGTTCTTTCATCCCGAAATATTCCAGGGCCGTCTTGACCGCGCCTCCTATTTCGAGGGATGGTACTTCAAATTGGTTTCCGCGGACGCGAAGCATGCCCTTTCCGTCATCCCCGGTATTGCGCTCTCGGAAAAGGGACGGCGCGCATTCATCCAGGTGCTGGACGGCGGTACGGGCGACTCCCGGTTCTTCGATTTTGATCTCCGTCATTTCCAGCCCTCCCTCAACCGGTTCGAGTTTCGCATCAGCACCAGTGTCTTTTCCGGAAACGACATCGCGCTCAACATCTGGGAGGGCACGCACCGCGTGCAGGGCGCGATCCGTTTCGAAGGACTTCAGCCCTTTCCCGTCACCCTGCGTTCGCCCGGAATCATGGGCTGGTACGCTTATGTACCTTTCATGGAATGTTACCACGCCGTCATTTCCATGGGCCACCGGCTGAACGGGACGCTGGAGATTGACAGAAAACATTACGACTTCACAGGCGGGCAGGGCTACATTGAGAAAGACTGGGGCCGTTCTTTTCCCAGAAGCTGGGTCTGGCTCCAGTCCAACCATTTTGAAGACCCGTCCGTCTCTTTCATGCTTTCCATTGCCGACATTCCATGGCTTTCCCGCCGATTCACCGGGTTTCTTGGCTACCTTCGCGTAGGCCCCCGGCTTTACCGCTTTGCCACCTATACCGGCGCCTCTGTCGTTTCGTTGTCGCAGTTGCCAGGTGAAGTTCATGTCATGGTCCGGGACAGGCGCTTCCAGCTCGAGGTCACGGCCACGGCTCAAAAGCAGGGTACGCTCATGGCCCCGCTCTATGGAAGCATGGAGGTGCCCATCAAGGAAAGCATGGACGGGGAAATAGAACTGTCGCTTTCGGACTCCAAAGGCCGGCTTATATATGAAGGGAAGGGCATCCGGGCCGGCATGGAGTCGCACGGGAAGCTTAAACACAATAGAAACTTTCTATTGTAAGGAGGTACTCTGATGCCTACTCGACAAATCAAATCCTTTTTGGGCATTTACCTGCTATCGTTTGTCTTGATTGCGATCACAACAACAAAAGTGTCTTGATTTATAAGGATATAAATTGTTCACGATGTTGTGAAACAGCTTTGTTCACGATGTTATGAAACACGTCATATAATCAATAATCAATCACCGATAAAAAGCGTGTTCGTCCATGCGCGGCGGCCCTGTTCGTCCTCCAGGACGATACAGGCGTATTCCCAGTCGCGGGGCACGCAAAAGGAGGCGTGCGTGAGCGTTCCCTCGCCGCCAAGGCGCTGGCCGCGGTGGGTCGGGCCTGTGAGCCAGGCGAACTTTACGGGCGAACATTCAAGCGTCACCAGATTGTCGCGCACGGAAAAGAAGTGAATAGCGGGGCCGGTGGTGGAATAAAAGTTGCCACTGCGCAACGCCGCAAGCACCGCGTCCTGTGTTAACGCACGCGCGTTCACCATGACCCAGGCGCCGTTCCATCCCGGGTGCGCAGGCACAATATGCGCATCATCAGACGCGATGGCAAGGGTGGCCGAATTCTTCCGGAGCATGGCGTGGAAATAAGGTTCGCTGTTGCTTTTTCCGTTGAGCCACTGGCACACATGATTGTAGACCTCCACGCCGTCAAACTTGTGGCGCTTGGCCTCCTCAAAGGTGTTGCCCATCCACAGCGGATGCGCAAGGATGAGGAGACCGGACTGCCGGCGCACGGACTTAAGCGCCTGGGTAAGCCCCATCTCTTCGCGGAGCCCCTGAAAGGTCCCCAGACAGACCACGTGGTACTCGCTTTCGTGGTCGTCGCGGCCATGAAGCTCCACCCCGTCGAAAAAGACGAGCGGGTATTTCTCTTTGTCCTGCGCGACCGCGGAAGCGACCCAGTGGTCGGTGCGAAAAAGGAAGTGGAAGCCCTGGTCCGCGTACATACGGGCAAGCTCCGCGAATGTTTTGCCCCCGTCCGAGGCCGTGCTGTGGATGTGGGTGTTGCCCTTGTACCAGTTTCCAAGTTCGCGGTAACGGAAAGAAGGCATGACAGAGTCCTTTTTTAAAAGAAAGGCGATTGGAGCGCATTTTTTAGGAAGAATAAGATAAAATATTACAGGATCGTTAAAAAATCTTTGAAGTGTGTCATGTTTTGACACACTTCCGCGTTATATTTTAGCGGTGCCGAATGAAAAGGCACGCTCTTTGAAAGTACCGGTTCCGATTGGGCGGCATAACGCAAAACCGATATTCATTATTAAAGGAAACATTATGAAGACCAAGTTCGATCTCACCGAAATAAGGGTTTATCCCTTCAGCAACGCCAAGGGCAAAGTCAAAGCCTTTGCGCATGTCGTCATTAACGGCGCGCTTCGCCTCACCGGCCTCAAGGTCGTGGAAGGCGAAAACGGCCTTTTCCTGGGCTACCCCAGCGAAAAGGGCAAGGATGGCACCTACCACTCCCTCTGCTTTCCCGTGGATGCGGAATTCCGCGCAAGCATCCAGGAAGCGGTTTTGGCCAATTACGCCAAAGCCGTGGCACTCAAGTCCTAACACACTGTAACAATATATAACCCCGCCCGTTCGGAACCGGAAAATCAAGTCTATTACAAAACATTATTCATAAGGAAATATTATGACAAACGCCCTGCTCGACATCACGGAGCTCAAAATCATGCCCTCCAAATGGGAAAACTCCCCTACCCGCGCCCTCTGCAGCGCCACCTTCAACGGTTCGCTCGTGGTGCACGGCATCCGCATCATGGAGGGCAAAAAAGGCATCTACGTGGCCTTCCCGCTCACCGGCGGCCGCGGAAGCAGTCACACCGGACGCCGGCCCATCGTCTACCCCGCCAACCCGGAAATCCGCAAGGAGATCTCCAACCGTATCCTCGCCACGTATGTCATTAACCATTGCGTAGACGAATACACGATCTGACCTCATCCCCCTTTCCCCCTTCTCCAGAGGACTGGAGAAGGGGGGACTGAGGTGAGGGCAAGAATGTATTTTATCCCTCCATGCGCCACGCCCTCATCTATCTTTTCCCGCTCGCATTTGATATCATCGTCAGCGTTTCGCTTTTCGCGGGCCGCCATTCACTGGCCGAGCGTGGGCTCGATACCGGCACGGTCGGCTCCATCCTCACCATGTACGGCATCGGCTACATCGTGGCAAGCCTTCTCATGGGAAAGATCATCCGCCCGGCCGCGGCGCGCTTCCAGATGATCGCGGCCGTGGTCCTGACCGCCATTGTGCTTATTGCTATCGCAAACAGCGGCCGGGTCCGCGTCATCCAGGGCTTCTTCCTCGTACTCCCGCTCACCTGCAGCTTCTTCTTCAACGCCTACCAATCCTTCATGCTCGGCTTCGACAGCAACGCAGGCAAATCCCTGACCCGGACCGCGGCCCATTACACGGGCGCCTGGTCCATCGGCTTTGCGCTGGGTCCCTTTGCGGCCTCTTTCGTGAAAAAGAACCTCGACTGGCCCTCGGCCTACTACACGGCCGCGGGAATCGCGCTCTGCATCGGGCTTGCCGCGCTCTTTTTCCGCGCCCCGGCGCAAACGGAAAAACCAGCGGTCCCGAAATCCCTGGTGGAAGCACCCAGGAAATCTTTCGCGATTGCGGCCTGGATCGGCACCCTCACGGGCTGGACCGCGCTCAATATGATTTTCATCTACTGGCCTGTGCAGGCGGAGGCCTTGGGTCTGGACGTGCGGATGAAGGGGCTGGTGGAATTCTGCTTCGCCATCGCGCAGGCGCTCTTTGCCTTTTCACTCGCCGGAATGCCCGCAGCCTATTACTACAGCCTGCGCCTTCCTTTTGCCGGAGTCTTCGGCATTGTGGCGGCCCTTTTCTTCGCTTTTGCGGGCGGGCCGGCCGGGTTCATCATCGGCGCGCTCATTTTCGGCCTTTACGCCGCGCACATCCTGAATGCCATGATATATCATTCCATGGTGGAGAAGGAGAAAGCCGTACGCCGCGTGGCCATCAACGAGGTCACCGTGGGCCTAAGCTTTATGCTCGCCTCGCCCATTGCCAACGGCCTGCACAGCCTCTTCCCCGCTTTTACGGGCTCGTACCTGGCTGTGGCCGGTTTTATTGCGGCCGGCGTCCTGCTCCAATGGCTCGTGTTCCGCGGGCTCCGCTAACCCCCGCTCTCTGCGAGGGAGAGGGGAAAGGGGGGTGCGTTGTCACCCTCCATTAACTATCTTATCCCCCAATGTCCCTCGTCAGCCTGCATAATATCCGCATCGCGTTCGGCGGGCTGCCCGTCCTGGACGACCTCTTCCTTGACATCCACAAAGGCCAGCGTATCTGTGTACTGGGCCGTAACGGTGAGGGAAAGTCCACATTATTGAACATCATCAACGGTGAACTCACGCCCGACCGGGGCAGCATCATCACCGAACCCGGCCTCCACGTCTCCCGCCTGCCGCAGGACGTTCCCACCGGCTTGAACGGCTCCGTGTTCGAAATCGTGGCCCACGGCGCGGGCCGTGCCGGTCAGGCGCTGGTGGAATATCACCGGCTTGAAAAAGAACACGCCTCCGACGATGCGCTCCACCGGGTCCACCACGAACTGGACACGCTGAGCGGCTGGGCCATCCAGACCGCGGCCGAACGCGTGCTCGACTGGGTGGAGGTGAAACCGGACCTCGATTTCGCCTCGCTGTCGGGCGGAAACCGGCGCCGCGTTTTCCTGGCGCGCGCACTCGTCAACGACCCGGACCTTCTGTTATTGGATGAACCCACCAACCACCTGGACCTCGCCTCCATTGCCTGGCTCGAAAACTTTCTGCTGAACGCCCGGTTCACGGTCATGTTTGTCACGCACGACCGCCGCCTGCTCCGAAACCTCGCCACGCGTATCGTGGAACTGGACCGGGGCCGGGTGGTGGACTGGTCCTGCAATTATGCGACCTTTTTGGAACGAAAGCAGGCCGTGCTCGACGCCGAGGAGAAGGAGTGGGAACGGTTCGACAAAAAGCTCGCGCAGGAGGAGGTCTGGATCCGCAAAGGGGTCAAAGCCCGGCGCACACGCAACGAAGGCCGGGTCAGCGCGCTGATACGGATGCGCGCCGAAAGGCAAAAGCGCCGCGAGCGGACCGGGTCCGTCTCCATGGCCATCAGCGAAGCGGACCGTTCGGGCAACCGGCTGCTCGAAGCGGAGAACGTGTCGTTTTCCTACACCGGTTCGCCGCTGATCCGCAACTTCTCCCTGACCCTGCTCCGGGGCGACCGTCTTGGCATTGTGGGTCCCAACGGCTGCGGTAAAACCACCCTGCTGAATCTGCTCTTGGGCAAATTACAGCCGCAGGCCGGTTCCATCAAAACCGGCACCCATGTCCAGCCCGTTTACTTTGACCAGCTGCGCGAAGGCCTGGACCCGGAAAAAAGCGTGTGGGAGAACATGACGGACCACGGCAGCGATACCGTCCAAATCAACGGCAAACCGCGCCACATCATTTCCTATCTGCAGGACTTTCTTTTCACCTCCGAACGCGCAAAAACACCGGTCCGCTGGCTTTCGGGCGGCGAACGCCACCGTCTTTTGCTGGCGCGCCTGTTTACGCTTCCCGCCAACCTGCTCGTGTTTGACGAACCCACCAATGACCTGGACGCCGAAACCCTGGAACTGCTCGAGGAGGTGCTCTCCGACTTCCCGGGCACGGTCATTATCGTAAGCCATGACCGCGAATTCCTGAACAATGTCGTGACATCCGCCCTGATTTTCAACGACCAGGGCCAGGTGAAAGAATATGTCGGGGGATACGATGACTGGGAACGCCAGCTGCCCAAGGCCGCGAGGGAACCTGCATTCAAGACCGCACCCCAGCCAACAGTTCAGCCTCCGGCCCGCGACGCAGGACCCAAAAAACTGACCTTTAATGAAAAGCGGGAATTGGAAACGCTTACGAAACAGATTGATGGGATGGAGCAGGAGCACAAAACCCTGTGCGACCGTCTTTCGGACCCGGCCTTTTTCCAGAAACCCGGGTTTGTCGCAACCACACAAAAGCGCATCAAGGAAGTGGACACTCTGCTGGCCGCTGCCTTGCACCGCTGGGAGGCGCTGGAGACACAGCGCACGTCATCGGAACAAACCGGTTAGCCAAAGCCGCATCCGCGATTGTTTTCTGTCCTGTCAATATATTATTTTTTATCACTACGTTTCTCTTTTACGGAGGTTATTGCCATGAAAAAAAACCTGGTTTTGGCCGTTCTCGTTGCCTTGGCCTGCGCTCTTCATGCGGAAAAACTTCTGGTCCTGCCCATGGCGGGCGACCTCGCAAAGCTGGAGGACTACCAGACCATCAACCTGCTCTTCAGGGAATCCATCCAGCAGGCCTTTGGTGCCGAAGTTACAACAACGGCCGACAGCCAGTACCGCTGCGAGTCCGTGGAGTGCGCCACGGGCGCGGCCAAAGCGCTGGGCGCGGACAAAGTCGTATACAGCACGGCCCGCAAGCTGGGCGCCAAGTGGCTGCTCACCGCCACGGTCATAAAGGCGGATGGAAGTGACCTTTTTAACCAGCGCGGTACGGCGCTGGGCGTTGAAGACTTTGAGCCTCTGACCGCCCGCCTGGCCAAAGCGCTCAAAGAGCGCAAGACAATGGACCAGGCCGCGGATGTCGAAAACATCACGCAGCAGGAGGAAACCAACGAACCGACCAAGCGCAAAGGCGCCTACACCGGCGGCCTTATCTTCGGATACATTTACCCGATTGGAAAAAGCTTTGCCTACCTTAATAACCGGTATGGTCTGTCTCTAAATTCGGATTCGATGACCTTAAGAGAATATTCCCAGCTTATTAAAATCGGCTGGGTCAACTCATGGGAGCTCAAGTCCAATCTCGCCCTCAACCTTGAATTCGTATGGCACGTCCCCATCGCCTTCGGCGGCGACATCAACGTCCAGTACTTGACCAACAAGTCCGACTTTACTCCGTTTTTCGGCGGAGGTCTCGGGCTCCACTATGTCAAAGCGGATGCCGACGAAGATGTTTACAAGGACAAGCGTAATTCCGGGCCCGCGCTCAACGGGCAGGCCGGCCTCATCCTTTTCCGCACCTACAACATCCACGTTGTATTGCGCGGCCAGTACATGGTCATCTTCAACACCGACATGGACCACGGTCCCAGCTGGGACATGAGCCTGGTTTACCAGCAGAAGCAGCGCAACACCGAGGAAACAGGTGCAAATTCTGGAAGTTCATTCTGGAAATACGTCCTCCTGCTCGGAGTGGTCGGCCTGATTGGTGCGGCTGCCTCGAACTGATATTCAGGGAATGATACCGCGGCTTCTCCGCGTTGCTTTCCTTTCAGGTCACAAGCTATTTTTCTCCCTGACAAAACGAGCCCATAGCTCAGTTGGTTAGAGCAGCGGACTCATAATCCGCTGAAGGATGGAGCCAATATGGCAAAAAAAGATATTCTGGAATTTTTAAAGCTCTATTTCAGCCTTAATAAGGACAAATATCGTATGACCCGATTGGGGCTTTTCGGATCCGCGGCAAGGGACCAGATGAATGACCAGAGCGATATTGACCTTGTCGTGGAATTACAAAACCCGGACATGTTCAATCTAATCGGGATTAAGCAGGATGTTGAGGCGGCCCTTCACCGGCATGTGGATATTTTCCGTTTCCGTGAAACAATGAACGGTTTTCTGAAAAAAAGAATTGCCGAGGAAGCAATTTATGTATGACAAGGCCCTGGCTCGTGAAATCCTCGATCAGATTCACAGGGCCGCTCAAATCGTTCTGACGCGTTCGCAAAAAATTAACGCCGCGGAAGATTTCTTGAAGGATGAATCCGGCCTTGAAAAGCTTGATGCCGTTTGCATGAAATTAATCGCCATCGGTGAAGGGTTGAAAAACTTTGACCGTGTAACGGAAAAAATATTTCTGGTAAACGACAACGCCGTCGACTGGAAGAAAGCCATGGGAATGCGGGACATTATTACGCACCACTATTTTGATCTGGATGCGGAAGTGGTGTTCAGCGTCTGCAAAAATCAGCTGAAACCCCTGGCCGAAGCAATTCTGAAGTTAAGAAAAAGCCTCTGAAATAAAACGGGCCCATAGCTCAGTTGGTTAGAGCAGCGGACTCATAATCCGCTGGTCCAAGGTTCAAGTCCTTGTGGGCCCAATACACAGCCTCTTAATCCATAACGGGTTAGGAGGCTGTTCTTTTCCCCGCTATTCGCACAAAGCAAGATTTTGCCCCACTTTTGCCCCACTTTTTCATGCAATGGCTTGCAAATCCTTAATCGTAACCAATCCTTACTTTTCTTGCCGACCAACACCATGACATCATCACCTTTCAGGTTCGAATATCGGTTGAACGCTGAATAGGTTTTATGACCTGAAGCCTTCATAATGACATTGGGTGAAAAGCCCGCTTTGACCCATCGAGTGATTGCCCTTTTATGGGAGGTTTTTTCTTGGGGCCTCGCATTTTCTTGTTGTCTTTAAGAATGAATCCCCTTTGCAAATCGGTATCTAAAGGGCTATTTTTAGTCATGCTCAACGTCTTTCTAACAAAAGCTCTTGCCACTGAATTAGGCATTACCTCGGGGAATGCTCACCCTACTTCGAATAACCCCAAGTTATCCTGGCTGGGCCACCTTATAGAACTCAATGGAAAGAAGTTCGCCATTTTTATTAACGAGACCTCTCTGTTTTCCATTGTTCTTGAAATAACGAAAGACGGCGATCTCTGGAAAACCTTCCGAGACCGATTGGGTCAATTCTTTCGGGAGCTTCAGATGGAAGACTCAGACATTGATGAGTACCTCGCCCATTTCGAACAGATAACCATCTTCCAATTGCAGGACAAGAAACTGCTGGGTAAGGTGAATTCAATCGTTTCGCGGGCGAAAAAGCCCGTCAGTGATATTTGCAGGATGGGATTACCTCTGAGAATGGCGGACACACTAATAAACGCGGAGTCTCCCTCAAAGCGGAAAAGAGGAAAGTGCCAATGTCCCACCTGTGCCATGATGGAAATTATATCTGAAGGAATCGCATGAACACCTTCCAAAACGACCTGATAAATCAGGGCTACCATATTTTCGACAAGAGCAAGGTATCAGTTCAAGGCTATTATCCCAAAGAATTACAGCGACTGATGAAGGAATTGAAACAGAAAGACCAGAATATTGACCCTAAAATTGGCGAAATATATTCCACACGAGCTTTTTTCGCCATCTCAAAACCAATAGACGGAGAATGTGCATATCAGAGCGGATACCTCGATGTCAGGCTACTAATTCATGAAGGTGATAACTTTATGGGGGAAATCCAGACAGAGCTGCCAGAAGGATTCGCGTTAAAGAAGGGTTCGCGGATAAGAGTCAGACCTGAAAACCTTATATACAAGCCCGATTATTCGAAGATACCAAGACAATGAACATCAGCTTTGTTGGTCCAGATGAGGGTGCAGCTATTCGTCCCCCCTCGATTATAATTGTCGCCGCCTCGCAGAAATAATCAAAGTAGTAACTCTCTGGCCTGATTCAATCTGAGTATATCCTCGGCCTGACTGGTAGGCGTTTCGCCATCATCGAACAGTTCTGATTCCATAACGCCTTTATATTCCTCATCCGTCATAGTGTGCCCAAGCGTCCCCACTCTTTTTACGGAATCAAAATATTGTCGTAATTCCCAAGGTTCATATTTATCCTTGATGGCCTGAACAAACGGTGCGATTTCTCCCCTGAATTCTTCTGCGTTCTCAGAATATTGTAGGTGCTTCAGAAACTTTTCGCCGATAAGATAACCCAGGGCCTTATCCAGGCCCCATTTATCTCGTATTCCTTCGGCTGCTTCTACCTGCTCAACCCATAGTTTGTGTGGAGGTTTCATTTGTTTACGTATCCGACTCCCTTCTATGTTTAAAGGCTGCTAACGCCGATTTTTATACCAGCAGTAAATCCTGACCGTTTACCGAAACCGAAAGCGAGCTACTGCCGTTCTTCAAGCCTCTTCTTAGCTTCCCGCCTGCCTATGCCACGTATTGAGAGAAGGCTGGCTAAAGTCGAAGAGCGAAGTTTCAGCCTACCCGTCTTTTTTTCCATTATAAGAACGGATTGGCCACTTATACCGAGAAGTTTGCCAAATGCCGTCTGGGAGAGCCCAAGCTTCTTACGGAGGGCTTTGACCGACCTTACGGTAATCCTGGCGTTCTGGATGTCTTCAGGCTTGACCTCCACTTGGCTCCGCGTATTATTGCAAAACGCGGATAACCGCTTGTTTTCTGATACAAGGACCGTTACTTTTCTCTTTAATTCCGCCACTGCCTTCTTAAGGGTGAAGTTTGATGCACGGAGTGGATTAACAAAGGACTTTGTTTCCCTGCGAGCGATACGGCTGATTTCAGCTTTCAGAATCTGTGATAAGTTTGGCATTAAGAACCTTTCTTCTGATAAGTTATTGCCTGGTCAGTCAGGAATCGTCCCCGATTTCCAATATTCGCTCCAGTTTCCTATATAGACCGTTGAAGGCTTTCTTCGTCTTTGGAGTTCCCGCATGGTCTTCCTCCATTCCAAGGTCTTCCATTAACGTATCAATTTCATCCACGGTCAGGCGGACGACAAACTCATTTTCCCCCGAAATTTTGCTTTTGCCCATATCTAGACGAAAACTGGTGCCGTATTGAATCAGGTCCAATTCATCTTTCGCCCGATTTATGTCAATTTTCTCTTTAATCGCAATAATCCACCTCGACTATTTTTCCAGGTTTCCGCATCAATTTCGTATTCTCTGGTCGGAATTATTTCATTATCAACGGCATAACCATTATTATTTTCCCGAATAAACCTCATTCCCAGTTTTTCCAAAATCCGAATACTTGGTTTATTCCAAAGTCCAGCACCCGCGAATATCAGATTAATGGATAAATGCCCGAAGGCATAATCCAAAGCATAGGTAGCTGCTTCGAAAACAAAGCCTTTTCCCCAAGAATCTGGATGGCACCAAAATGCCAATGACCATTTTTCGGTGTCCTTATATTTCGTTAATCTGATCTGGCCCAACAGGGAAGGTGTGTCTTTCAAATAAAAAGACCAAGCATAGAGGGTTCCATTCTTAAAACCCGACAAAATTTGCTCAACCCACGCTTCCGCTTCCCTAATGCTCTTCAATTGGGACATTACTAATTGTTTCGGATAGGCAGGAAAAGAGATGGCATCAAATATTCTGATCGAATCCTCAATAATGGGAAGCCTAAGATCACATCTTGCTGTCTTCAATTCATGCTGCTTTGAATTCATTTTAATTGTGGGCTAAAGCATTTATTTTTCAAATTCCCTGGGTTTTGGCGGTCATTTTACCTGGGATCGAGCAATCCTTCGTAGGGCCAATATTCGACTATCTTACCTGTGGTCCACGTATCCCCATATCGGCTAAAACCTTTTTTTGATTATTTCTTCTGTTAAAGTCGTCAAGTAAGCCATCTACATCGTGGTTTTTGCCAATCTTTGTAGAATCATAAATGATGCGATCAGAAGCAGAATCATAGGCAGGGCATCCATGATAAAGACGCGAACCATCTGGTGTATTGATTTTATGCCTCTCACCTACACCAGGGGTTCTTTCATAATATAAAAATGGGATTTTGACCTGATTGCTTCTATATTCTGTACCATCGGACATTATTAATGCTAAACAATAAAACCTTTCTTCATGCTCATTTCCCAAGTTGTTTGTTAAGGGGCTTTGAAACCGAGTGTAAAACTGGATATTGTTTCTCGGCAATATTTCATCGACGAATGGTTTTAATGGTTTTATGGAACCGCCATCAAGATAAGCAGGCTCTTTAAATGGCATGTGATAGAACCTGATAGAGCCTCCACTCTCCTCAGTGGAGAGATAAATATATTCAACAGATAATCTCGTATCGGTTTTATTATTGATCCTAACAGAAAGAAAGATGAAATTGCTGTTCATTACCTGCGTATAAAATGGGGGCACAGGTTGAGGGGAATTTAATAATATTTCAATTTCATGGCTCGATTTAAGCGAATGCCGAATTAGCCCCAGCGTGTTTTCCAATTCCGTGTCATCGAATGTTGGTTTTGGACAACCGAGAAGTGCTGCAATTTCACCTATAATTGCATTCCTATCATCCTTCTCAAAGAACTTTCGATATTGCAGACCGCTTATTGGAAAAGCAATCTTTTCTTCGGTCTCCCTAGAGCAACATATTGAAATAGGCGGATGTGCATCTCGAAGAACGAAGCCGCCCACTTCAAAATTTACCCATAAACGGTCAATTGAATTTGGCGTAAGCAGAACAATACCAGTTTTGGAGGATTTGTGGGCCTCTACAATATGGCCATACCATTGTTTTCCAGATGGAATACTTCTTGAATCGCTTGCTGCAAAAATACGATTGTCGGGAATGTTAAATATCTTCTGAAGCTGCTTGCTTATTGCTTCAGTAAAAGCCTTGTCTTCGTCAGCGTGAACGATAAAAATATCATGTTTTGGAGAAGGCGTTTTAGCAACTTTACTGTTTTTCCCTAATTCGTCAAAATATATTCTGCCTTTGGAGGTAATCCATGTTGTGTTTTGCTGAATATATTCATCTTCAGACAATTGAAACGACATTGCATCAAGTAATTCATTGCCACAAAAAATAATCTCAGCAAGATATTCAGGCGTGTATTGGTCGTGGTTTATATTTTGTTTTGAAATCTTTAATAGTTCATACTTAACCCTGTCTTCATTTCGAGCCTTTTTGTCATGATTGCCGATTGAAACAAGTTGGCCACCTATCATTTCAGGTTTGTAGCTATTGAAATTATTGATATCAACAACAAGGTCGCTGCTTTTGCGATTCTTTTGATTTTCTATTATTTCAGAATCAACATCTTCGTATTTCTTAAACTCATCAGCTTTTCTATAACAATAAGCCTTTCCATATTCGTCAATATATTTATCTAAATAGCTTTCCATTTTAGACATGGTCGCGGCTTGCTCAGTTATGGCAAAATACCAATCCAGTGCTTTTCGTTCATCAAAATAAATCTTTGGAAGAAGGATGAAATGTAGGTAGTATTTTGGGAAATACTTACCCTCTTCAAGGCCGATTGTTTTTGCTTTCAATATGTAAAACTTTAGACCATTTGCGTTAATATAACGGTCCAACAAATCATAATTGCCTAATTGCGATTTTATCTCTTCCCACTTATTTTCATTTTGTCTCATAATTAATGATGCGGCTAATGTTTATTCTTTACGATTTCTTCTTTTCAGGGAATTTAAGTTGCCCTGCTTTAATCGGATTTATTATTACTGTTTGCATCAATGTTTCGCAAATATCCAATGCAGCGTTAACATCCTCTTTCTTGGGCACATGTCCGCGATGTGTTGCTGCATGGCCAAGTCCTAATACTGTTTCAATTGTTTTCTTGTCGGGTTCCGAAATATGCCGTTTTTCGTAAAAGGATTCAAGATTCTGTTTAAATGTTCCATCGACACCTAATTTGATTTTAATTATCTCATCGATCAAAGACCTTATCCCCATCATGGCTAAAACATGAGCATCAACACTTAATGTTTTATAAATCTCGTTATGAAGACGCGTAATAATATGATTTGCAGCACTGTGCCGCCAAGTATTTATGAGCCTTTTTCATGCTGAAAATAGGTTGACACTTAACCCGTTAATGTTTGTTTTTACAAAGCCGTTAAGCACAAGCCATGTTTCCACGGCCCTCCGCCACGCGGTATCTTTTGCTTTCTG
>JAZDKP010000173.1:0-7660 GCA_043802925.1 Fibrobacterota bacterium
TCAATGAGACCTATTATCACAGCCTTTCATTCCTGTTTTCTCCGGATGAATTCAAGAACCAGATTCTGCAGCACCGCAATTTGATTATGGACGAATTCGGCCAAAAGCCGACGACCTTCCGCAATACCGAGTTGATTTATAACAATGATTTGGCTCGTTTCATCGAAGGCCTGGGATACAAGACCATCCTCACCGAGGGGGCCGATAAAATCCTCGATTGGCGGAGTCCCAACTATGTTTACCAGCCGCAGACCTGCAGCCGGCTCAAACTGTTGCTTAAAAACTACAAGCTCTCCGATGATATCGCGTTCCGTTTCTCCAACCGCGGCTGGGCGGAATATCCGCTTACGGCCGAAAAGTTTGCCCATTGGGTGCACCGCATCAACGGTTCCGGTGAAGTCATCAACCTGTTCATGGATTACGAAACGTTTGGCGAGCATCAGTGGCACGATACCGGTATCTTTGAATTTATGCGGTGCTTGCCGGGTGAAATCCTTAATAACAGGGATTTCGCATTTGCCACGCCCGCGGAAATATCCGCAACCATTCCGCCCTTAGCCAAGCTGGATGTGCGCGAATTCATCTCCTGGGCCGACCAGGAGCGCGACCTCTCGGCCTGGATGGGAAATGCGATGCAAAAAGACGCGCTGGACTACGTTTTCAGCCTGGAAAAACAAATCAATTCCACCCGGAATGAAGAATTGATAAAAACCTGGCGTTCGCTTCAAACGTCGGACCATTTCTATTACATGTGCACAAAATGGTTCTCGGATGGTGATGTGCATAAATATTTCAATCCCTACGGTACGCCGTACGACGCATACGTTAATTTTACCAATGTCGTCAAGGACCTTGAGTTGAACCTTGCGTCCTGACACGGGCGCGCATAAGAGAATGTAAACATGTGTTTTTCAGCCGAGGCGAGCATTACGGCAGGCGTGCTGCTTTCGTTTGTGGGCACGGAGACGTTAAGAAAAGTTCACAAACCTTCCCAAATCGTTTTCGCGGGCATCCCATTGTTTTTTGCTTCCCAGCAGTTTACGGAAGGCGTTGTATGGCTGACGATACCCCATCAGGAATATGCCGTCCTGCAGGCGATGGCCACCTATGTCTTTTTAGCCATGGCGCAGGTCATCTGGCCGATGATGGTGCCGATTTCAGTTTTGCTGATGGAACACAATAAGATACGAAAACGAATTCTGGTTGCGTTCCTGGCAATGGGCACAGTCGTAGCGCTTTATTATGTCTATGGCCTGGTGTTTTATCATGCGCATGCTGAAATCAGCTTTATGCACATTGCCTATCAAAGCACCTTTAAGAATTCCTACTCTACGATACCCGTGGGCTTGTATCTGGTTGCGACCATCCTTCCTCTTTTTATTTCGAGCGTTAAAAGAACATCGGTTCTTGGCGTCATTATTGGTTTATCGTTTGTCGTATCGCTCGTGTTTTATATGAAATGCTTGACTTCCGTGTGGTGTTTCTTTGCAGCGGTGGTCAGCTTTGTCATTTTCTATATCATCAGGGATGCGCATAAAAAGTTCCATTTTAAGAAATTAACGCCGGTCCTTGAATATTAACCTTCTCCGTTTTTACCCTGTACGCCTGCAACTCCGGCCCTGACTTTTCCCCGCTCCTTACAGGCAGCTATGCAGGAAAATCAACGACTATTGCGATGAAGCTATTGGAGCGGCTATTTTTTCCTGCTCCACATCATCCACATCCGGAAAGACGCGCCCATGTTTTCATTCCTGGACACCTGCGAACGGAAATGGCTCCCTCTGCTGCTTGCGGCCGGAGTGTTGGACGGCGCCGCGTCCGGTATCCTCTGGCTCACGGACATCATTGCGAAAAAAACCCTGGGCGCTGCGGGCTGGCAGATTACGGTCATCACCATGCTGCCCTCGTTTGTGCTCGTACTTTCGCTCTTCTGGTCCGAACTCCTGAAGAAAGGGGCGCACCAGAAACGGAACCTCCTCATTGTGGGCCTTCTGGGCCGGCTCATCCTTCTTTTCGCGCTTCTTACGCACGGCACTAATGGCATTCTCCTGCTCTTTTTCCTGTATCATCTTTCTTCGGCCATGCTCATTTTTCTGGTCACCTCCATTTTTGAGCATAATTACAGGGAGGAAATCCGGGGCCGAATCTACGGTTGGTTCACCTCGGCCTTCACACTCGCCTCGATGATTGCAGGTCTTTTAGCCGGGAAGATTCTTGACGCTGACGAAGACGCGTTCCGTGTTTTATACGCTGCGGCTGGCGTCGCGGGACTTGCCTCTTGCCTGCTCTTCAGCCTTGTCACGCTCAACCGGTCCGGTTGGCACGCTTCGGAGACCGGCACGGAGCATCCGTTCCAGCTCATGACCGCTTCGTTCCGGAATGCCTGGCAGGTGTTGAAGACGGACGGGCTGTTCCGGCAGTACCAGAGCAATTTCTCAATCTACGGGCTTGGTTTTTTTTCGGTCCTGCCCGTGCTGCCTTATTTCCTGGTCGATACGCTGCATCTTTCATATGGGGAAATTTCACTCGGCCGCGGGGTCATCGGGCAGGCGGGGTTGGTGTTGTTGTCGCCGGTCCTCGGGAAATTCATGGACCGTTACAAGCCCATTCGATTTACGGGCCTCATGCTCACATTACTCATCGCCTACCCGCTGTTGCTGATGCTGGCCGCCTTTGTGCCCTGGCCCAAGCTGTGCGTGTACGCCGGGTTCCTCATGTTCGGGGTGGCGATGGCGGGGGTGGGACTTTCCTGGCGGCTGGGGTCGCTTTACTTTACGCAGGGCCGTCCGTCCGCGGCCTATTTGACCGTGCACATGAGCAACGCGGGATTACGCGGTGTGGTGATGCCGCCTGTCGGCTATTTAATTTTCAGCCACTTGGGCAGCCTGGCCGCGTTTGCACTCTCAGCAATTCTTTTAGGAATCGCCTCGTTCCGTATGCGGCGTCTGGGCCGCAGGGAAAAGGGCGGGGAACGATAGGCGAACCGTTAGTAACTCGACAAAAGCTGTGCGCACATAACGCGTTGATGCTGAGTTCGACTCATAATCAGCAAAAGTCTCACCACTGGTGAGAGAAGCAAAAATATTTTGATTCGACATTATTTGTCGCGTCAAAAGCGTATATTTATTACTGATAAAGCCAGTTGCTGTGGTTGCAGAACCTTTGGAATGGTATAAATTGGTTTAACCCGCCGGGGTGTGCATGGCACCCCGTCTTTCAGGAGTTGATATGTCAGAACCGATTAAAAATGAAGTAGTAACGCCAATCACCCAAATCGCTGTTTTCAACGGAAAGCAAGTTCGTAAGACTTTGCATAATTCCGAATGGTGGTTTTCGGTTAGCGATGTCTGCGGAGTGCTGACGGAAAGTATAGATGCCGGTGCATATTGGAGGAAGCTGAAACAACGTCTTTTTGAAGAAGCGAGTGAAGTCGTGACAAATTGTCACGGGTTGAAACTTCCTGCACCGGATGGCAAACTACGCGAAACAGATTGCGCCAACACAGAAGGCATTTTCCGCATTATTCAGTCCATACCATCACCCAAGGCAGAACCTTTCAAACGGTGGCTTGCTAAAGTAGGGTATGAAAGGGTACGGGAAATCGAAGACCCGGAACTGGCTGCCAAGCGAACCCGGGAACTGTACAAGGCCAAAGGCTATTCCGATGACTGGATAGAAAAGCGAATGCGCGGAATCGCCATTCGTGAGGAACTCACCGGCGAATGGAGTAACCGAGGGGCCGAAGGTGAGAGGGATTATGCTATTCTGACAGCTGAAATATCCAAAGCCACCTTTGGCATGACCCCGGCTGAATACAAAGAATACAAGGGCATCAAACGGGAAAATCTGCGTGACCACATGAATGATCTTGAACTCATTTTTAATATGTTGGGGGAGGCTGCCACCACGGAAATTACAAGGGTAAAGGATGCTCGTGGAATGCCGGCCATGAATGATGCGGCAAAAACAGGCGGTACTGTCGCTGGAAATGCCCGGAAAGAACTTGAGGTCAAAACTGGGCAGAAGGTTTCAAGCAAAAGCAACTACCTTGCCATTACACAAAGGGCCGTCAAACGAATAAAAAATAAATGATGTCGTTTTCCGAATCGGACACAAAACCGAAGCGCGGATATCAGGCCTCTTTCGCTCTGTCGCCTCGCAACAGCCCGGCCCAGCACCAGAGCATGTCCGCGAGCGCAATCACAGCAAGCAGGGACATGAGGGCAATCAACGTAAGATTGACCCATGCGCCCGTGCTGTAGAAGCGGGCGATAAGCGTGATGGCGGCCGTGAGCGTGGTGACAAACATGAAGGCCATGGGTACCGCCGTGATCCAGGCGTACTCTGGCCGGCCGGACTTCAATATCAGCGTGGTGCCGACCCCGAGCGCGATGCCGGCCAGCAATTGATTGGAAACGCCGAACATGGGCCAGATGGTTGCAATGCTGCCGGAAAAGATGAGATAGGCCCACCCGGCCACGACCAGCGCGCTGGTGATGAAAACGCCGGGCATGGATTTGCGTTCGGGTGACAGTGCGGGCACGGCCTTGCCAAAAAGCTCCTGCACCAGAAAGCGCGCCACGCGCGTGCCTGCGTCCACAGTGGTGAGAATGAAGAGCGCCTCGAACATGAGCGCGAAGTTGTACCAATAGGCCATCAGCCCCTTTAAGCCGGGTATCGATGAAAAGATGGAGGCCATGCCGATGGCCAGCGAGACCGCGCCTCCGGGCCGTCCCGTGACATTCACGCCCACCATCTGACAGTATTCCGCGATACGTTCGGTCGGGAAGCCCATGGTGGCAAGCGTATCGAGCGACAGCGTGGAATTGATGGCAAAGTAATCACCCGGCACCAGCACCGTGGCCGCAATGAGCGCCATGATGGAGACGAACCCTTCGGTAATCATGGCCCCGTAGCCGATGGGCCGGATGGCGCGTTCACTCATTATCATTTTGGGCGTGGTGCCCGAGGAGATGAGTGCGTGGAAGCCGGAAATGGCGCCGCACGCGATGGTGATGAACATGAAGGGAAAGAGTTTGCCCGGAATGATGGGGCCACCCCCGTGCGCAAACTGCGTCACAGCCGGCATCTTTATATAGGGCGCGGTGAAGATGACACCGAGCGCGAGGAGTGCGATGGTGCCCACCTTCATATAGGTCGAAAGATAGTCGCGGGGCGACAGCAGCAGCCAGACCGGGAGTACGGAGGCAAAGAAGCCGTACACCGCGATGGAATAGATGAGCGTGTTGCGCGGCTGGTTGAAGACCGGGTCGAGAAAGGAGCCGGGCACAGAGTGGCCAAAGAAGACCGCGGCCAGGAGCAGGGCCACGCCGATGGCGCTCGCCTCGAGGATTTTTCCGTGGCGCCAGCGGTGCATGTAGAGTCCCATGAACAGCGCGATGGGAATGGTGGCCGTGAGCGTGAAGGTGCCCCAGGGACTGTTCGCCAGCGCGTTAACGACCGCGAGACCGAGGCCGGCCAGGGCCACAATAATGATGAAGAGAATCGCGAAGCTGGCTGAAATGCCTCCCACGGGCCCCACGGTGTCCTTGGCAATCTGCGCCAGGGACTTGCCGTTGCGGCGAACTGAGGCAAAGAGAATGACCATGTCCTGCACTGCGCCTGCGGTGACCGAGCCTATCAGAATCCACAGAAAACCGGGCAGGTAGCCGAATTGGGCGGCGAGCATGGGGCCTATCAGGGGCCCCGCCCCCGCGATGGCTGCGAAGTGGTGGCCAAAAAGTATGAGCGAATGGGTGGGGTGGTAGTCCTTGCCGTCGTTCAGCCGGTGCGCGGGAGTGATGCGCGATTCGTCAATTACCAGGACCCGGGCCGCAATGAACGCCGCGTAAAAGCGGTAGGCCAGCACGTAAAAGCAGGCGGCCGCGATTACGATCCAGAGCGCGTTCACCTGTTCCGAGGGCCGGAAAATGCCGGTGACCACAGCGAGCGACACGGCGCAGACCAGGGAGAGAAGGGCCCAGGGCAGTCTTTTCATGGTTCGGTTTTATAGACGGATGTCCCATGGCGCGGTGTAGAGTGCGTTCACGCGGAGCTCCTGCGGTTGCGCGTATTTGCCCTGAACCGCGTTTTGGAGGTCTCCATAGGTTTTTTTGAGCCATTCGTCATTGAGCGTGACGCTTTCGTCGAGGGCCAAAAGCCAGGTATCGGGGAAATAGGAGTTGAGAAGCTTCTTGAGGGCCCCTGCAAAGCCCGCGGGCGTTATGTTGAAGAGGGCCTTGACATTATCCATTCCGAGGCCCTTGACTGTGTCCATCGCGGCTTTGTCGTACGTATCCATCATTAGGAGAAAATCAGAAGGATAGGGAAGCTGTGAAACAATGAATTTCAGCTGCTCCAGCGTAGCGGACGAAAGCTTGCGGCAGTACAGCACATAGGTCAATTCCTTCATCCGGTCCCAGGGCTTGGGCGGACGCTTGGAAAAGGCCTGGCGCAGGCAGGCCCTGAACCGGTCCGGATCCTTGTCAAACACATTGGAGATGCGCTCCTGCTTGTTTTGCGGGAAAAAGTATTCACCTGTAATCGTCTTGATATGGAGAAAATCGGTGTAGAAGGCCATGCGGCGCAGGAGGTCCCAGTCGATGAGCACGGAAAGGGTCTCGTCGTAGACCCCGGTCTTCTTCAGCAGATCGCGGCAATGGATGAGGCAGGGATGGGGGATGAAATTGGTGCGGCCCACGAGAAGGACCTTGTCAAAGTCGTAGGAGTAGTCGACCTGCTTGCCAAGAATTTTCGTATACACCCCCTCGTTCATTTCGCAGTTAACGCGGTACTGATCGGAATACGCGCCGCCGTATTGCGGGTTCTTTTCCAGGGCTGTGATCAGCGTTTCCACATGGTTGGGATAATAAAGGTCGTCGTCCGCGAGATAGCCGATGTACCTGCCCGTGGATTCGAAAATGGCCGTGTTGTACGAATTGCCCGCGCCCATGTTCACGGGTTTGGCCACGTACTTGACGCGGGGGTCGTTAAACCCGGCCACAATGCCGCTTACATCGCAGCCACCGTCGTTCACCACCACCACCTCGATGTTACGGTAGGTTTGCTTAAGCGCGCTTTCGAGCGCAACGGGCAGCAGTTTGGGCCGGTTGTAGGTGGCGAGCACGATGGAGCAGAGCGGGCCACGGGCGTCTATGGCCGTGACCGCAGGGGCCGGCGCTGTACCGAGGGCGGACAGGTCCTTTTCCATGGTTGCCAGTTCCGTATTTTCCGGTTCCAGCCGTTTCAGGGCTTCGAACTGTTCGCGCGCCAGGGCGGTCCGCTTGTCCGACAGATAAAGCTGGAACAGGTTGCTGTGCGCGTCCGTGTATTCGGGCGCGAGCGCGGTGGCCTTCAAGAATGCGTTTTCCGCTTCCTTGACATAGTTGGCCCGGTACAAGAGAAACCCGATGTTGTTCCAGGCCACATAGTGGCCCGGGTCTTCACGGAGGACGCTTTCGAGCAGGGTCAGCGCCTTGATTGCGTCCCCTTTTTCCAGCGTTTCCATGGCCTTTTTATAGTTTGGATCCGCGAGCAGTTCGGAAATGGGTTTCATGGGCCATCCTAACGATAAAGGGAAGATTTTTAAATATATAAAAACAGCCGGAAATATGTATATTAAATTGATATTATGAATGATGCGCTGCAACAGGGTGAAGCC
>JAZDKP010000174.1:0-23963 GCA_043802925.1 Fibrobacterota bacterium
TCAAAAAGAAAATCATCATTCCTTTCAAGATATTGTTCAGTTTCAAACTTGATGTTGATATGAGAAAGCCGCCGATTACACACATAGAAAATGCGCCAAGCAACGCGTCCCAAGTCATTTTCATAATAACCATAGGAATTATATCGATAACGCCAAAAAAAATTCCAGTAATAATTCCTATCTTTGTTTTGTTAAATTTGTTCATAATAGTTCCTTCATTTAATAACAAAGAGGGTTAAATTCCCCGCAGCTTGCTGCGAGGAGGTTCGTTTCAAGGCGATTCTGTCGACCGGTTTAAAGGCCAACGTGTTCGCGACCCGTTCTTTTGAGGTCATCGACAAGTTCTGTGTTTAGTTTTGTAAACCTGTGGCAGGCCGTGTCCCACTTTTCCGACGGCCGAGGTTTATATCCGGTCCATTCCACCGATAAGCGGATAATTTCCCTTCCCTCGGCAAGCGACGCGATATGGCCCAGCGCCCGGGCCTGCATGAGCGCGTTTCCAAGCGCGGTCGCCTCCACCGGCCCGGCCATTACGGGCTTGCCGCATGCGTCCGCGGTCATTTGGCACAACAGCGAATTCCGCGATCCCCCGCCGATGATGTGAATGCAGTCGATTTTCCAGCCTACAATGTCTTCCAGGTTCAAAAGGACCCAGCGGTATTTGAGCGCCAGACTCTCAAAGATGCAGCGCAGCAGCGCGGGCCGGTTTTCGGGCACGGTCTGCCCGGTACGCCCGCAATAGGCGCGCAGTCGCGTTGGCATGTCGCCCGGGGCCAGGAAGACCGCGTCATCCGGGTCCACCAGGGGGCCGAAGGCGGGTGCACTCTCCGCCTCGTGCATCAACACATCGTACGGGAGCGCGGGTCCGTTCTGCGCCCAAGTTCGGCGGCATTCCTGCAACAGCCACATACCCATGATGTTTTTCAGCAGCCGAAACCTGCCATCCGTACCTCCCTCATTGGTGAAATTTTTAGCCAGTGTCCGCGGGGTGATGACCGGCGCATCGACTTCCACGCCTACCAGCGACCAGGTCCCGGAGCTGATGTAAGCCGAACGGGACGATGTCAGCGGCGCGGCGGCCACGGCGGAGCCTGTGTCGTGGCAGGCCGGGGCAATCACGGGCAGGTTTCCGGCGCCGGTTTCTTTGGCCACGGAGGGCAGAAGCGGGGCCAGTATTGTGCCGGGGCTGATAATTTCAGGAAGAAAACCGTTAGGGATGCCTATTTTATCAAGCATGGCGCGGGCCCAGGTACGCGTCCGCGGGTTGACTATTTGCGTGGTGGTGGCGTTGGTGAACTCGCATCCTTTTCGGCCCGACAGCCAGAAGTTGAGCAAATCGGGCATGGTCAGGAAGGTCCGGGCTTCTGCAAGCCGGTGGGGCTGACGGAGGGAGAGCGCGAGCAACTGATAAAGTGAATTGAAGGGCAGGAACTGCAGGCCCGTACACTCGTATATTTCCTGACGGGGTACGCGGCCAAAGGCCTTTTCCATCATGCCTTCGGTGCGGGTGTCGCGGTAGTGGACCGGATTGCCGAGGAGTTCATCGGTTCCGTCCAGAAGCCCGAAATCGACGCCCCACGTGTCCACGCCGATGCCCGCGAGCGGGGCCTTTTGCGCGCACGCTTTGATGCCTTGCTTGATTTCCGCGAACAGGCGCAATGCGTCCCAATAGAGCGTGCCGCCCGCCTGCACGGGCCCGTTGGTGAACCGGTGCGCTTCCGTGAGCGTGAACCGCTCCCCGTCGAACGCGGCATTCATGACGCGGCCGCTCTCCGCGCCCAGGTCCACGGCCGCGAAATGAAGGGCGTGCACGGGACGCATTCTAAAAGAAGACCTGCGTGAGGTTGTGGGTGCGGACAACTTCGCGGATTTCCTCGATGGCGAGTCCGGAGGCGCGCCCGCCCGCGCCCAGGTTCATGAATTCGAACCGGGCCGCGGTCTCCGCATATTCGATGATGTCGACCGCGTGCCGCGCCGAGGCCTCGGAACGCGCCATGACGCCGTGCTTGCTCCAGAGCGTGAGGGTGTGCGTTTCAAGGCTCTGGACCGTGGCCCGCATGAGCTCCGGCGAACCGCCTGGTAAAAAGGGCACCACCCCCACGCCATCGGGCAGCTGGACGATGGTTTCGGGCTGCCATCGGAGCAGACGCCGGTTGATGTAGAGTTCGTCCCGGTAGGCGTCAATATGGCTGAGGTAGGTCAGATGCACGGGCTGGGCGTGGATGACGGCATGCAGGGGGGCGTGGGTGCGCGCGACCTGTTCGCGGTGAACGGCGAGGTGGGAGTTGAACTCCGAAGTCAACTGTTGGAAGCGCCGCTTGGGCGACGTGTACAGGGTGGCCTGGCGCCCGCCGTCGCGGATGACCACGACCCCCAGGTTCCCGAGCGGGTCCTGCCGGAGCTCGCGCAGCCGCCGGCCGCTGCCCGTGACCACGATACTCCGGCCTGCGAGGTCGGGCACGGTGATGGGCAGGTTCAGAGTCTCGGTTTCCGGGAACAGGGCTTCGGGTGCAAGGGGGAACTCGGAATAGACGGAGATATTGCCGGACGCGCCTTCGTTGGCGTTGATTTCCGACAACCGCTGTCCCGCGTCCGCAATCTGCTCAAGGATGGCGTTCAGGTCAGGCTGAATGGGTGTCATGGGGGTTCCTTTCCTGTGCAATTTTCCGTTCATAGCCGCCCGCCCGGTAGGCGGTCACCGGGTCCGCGGGAACGCCCATCTCTTCACGCACCTTTGCCAGCAGCGGCCGCACATCTGTGCGGAAGGTGTCCGCGAGAATTCCGTGCGCACCGAGTACGTCGCCCGTGGCCTGCGCCTCGGCCAGCTTTTTGCGCGGCACCAGAAGCGCCTTGGCATACGCTTCCTGGCAGTTTATCACTGAGACCAGCATGGGGGCCATCTTTCCTTCAATATTATGTGATTGGTCAATCATATAGGCAACGGCTTGCGCGGTTTTGGCCGCGGTTGCGTCCGCGCCCAGCGCCGCGTCCGTGAGCTCGTGGTAAATCAGGAACAGTTCGAAGGGATTCACGCTGCCCACAATGAGATCGTCGTCCGCGTACTTGCGGTTGTTGAAATGAAAGCCGCCCAACCGGCCCTCATCCAGAAGGAAGGCCACAATCTGCTCGATGTTGGTGCCCGAAGCGTGATGGCCGAGGTCCACGAGCACCTGGGCCGCGGGACCGAGCTTTTTGCACAGGGAAAACACCGCGCCCCAGTCCGGCAGGTCCGTGCTGTAAAAGGCGGGTTCAAAGAACTTGTATTCCACGAGCATGCGGCTTCCGGCCGGCAGGTGGGCGTAGACTTCGGCCAGGCCTTCCTCAAAGCGGTGTTTCCGGCCGCGCAGGCTGTCCTGCCCCGCGTAGTTGGTGCCGTCCGCGAACCAGAGGCTTAAATTCGCACTCTTGACCTTCGCCATGATTTCGCAGCATTCGAGCAGGTGGCCCAGCGCTTTTTTCCGCACCGCGGCCGAAGGGTTCCCGAGAGAGCCCAGCCGGTAATCATCATCCTGGAACACATTGGGATTGACCGCGCCGATGGCGATTCCACGCGATTCCGCGTAGCCGCACAGGGCCGCGTAGTCGTTGTCTTCGGGCTGGTCCCACGGGATGTGCACGGCCATGGACGGCGCGATGCCGGTCAGTTTGTGCACCTGCGCCGCGTCGTCGATTTTTTCGCGCGTGGTGCGCGCCGCGCCCGGCCACGGAAAGGCGCGGAAGCGGGTCCCGGAGTTGGCGTAGCCCCACGAGGGCGTCTCGATGCGCTGCGCTTTCAGCGCGGCCTTGACCGCGTTCAAATCAATGCCGCTGGCCGTCACTTTTTCCGCGAGCAGTTCGTAGGCGCTGACGCACATGGTTTTCTCCTTTTAGTTGTCCGTGGACGTTCAAAATGAAAATAATGGCGACCGCAGCTGCATCGACCGCCACGACCTCGGCCGGGTACTTGTATCACACGGCCATAAGATAGTCAAATTAACGGGCTGATTTCATTGGCAGAACAAAAACCCTAAAAAGTATTTTTTCTGCCAACCAAAGGAACCTTAATGGCCAACCCAAAAGCTGAAATGAAATCCGTGGTCTCGCTTTGTAAACGGCGCGGCTTCATTTTTCCCGGATCCGAAATCTACGGCGGCCTTGCCAACACCTGGGACTACGGCCCCTATGGCGTGGAGCTCAAGAACAACGTGAAAAAGGAATGGTGGCGTTCCTTCATCCGCACGCGCGACGACGTTGTGGGGCTTGATTCCTCCATACTGCTCAACCCCAAGGTGTGGGAGGCCTCGGGCCACCTCAAGTCCTTCGCAGACCCGCTTATGGACTGCAAGGAATGCAAGGAGCGCGTGCGCGGCGACCATCTGCTCGAAAGCAAACTGGGCGAGGGCGCGGCCGTGGGACTCACCTTCCAGCAGATTCACGAAAAAATCAACGCGGCCGGTATCAACTGCCCGCGCTGCGGCAAGCGCAATTTCACCGAACCGCGCGCCTTCAACCTCATGTTCAAGACCTTCCAGGGCGTCATCGAGGACGCCTCGTCCGTGGTCTACCTCCGCCCGGAGACCGCGCAGGGCATTTTCCTTGAGTTCAAGAACGTGACCACGACCTGCCGTCAAAAGATTCCCTTTGGTATCGGGCAAATCGGCAAGTCGTTCCGTAATGAAATCACGCCCGGCAACTTCACCTTCCGCACGCGCGAGTTTGAACAGATGGAAATGGAGTTCTTCTGCAAACCCGGCACCGAACTCGAATGGTTCCAGTACTGGCGCAGGTTCTGCATGGACTGGCTCCTGGGCCTGGGGCTCAAAACGGACAACCTGCGTTTTCGCGACCATACCCCGAAGGAGCTGTCGCACTACAGCAACGCCACCTCGGACATCGAGTACGAATACCCCTTTGGCTGGGGCGAACTCTGGGGCGTGGCCAGCCGCACGGACTTTGACCTCACGGCGCACCAGACCCATTCGGGCGAGGACCTGCGCTACTTTGACCAGGTGGCCAACGCGCGTTACATCCCCTATGTGATTGAGCCTGCGCTGGGCGTGGATCGCGTGCTGCTCACCTTTCTCGTGGACGCTTACGATGAAGATGAGGTGGCTGGTGAAAAACGCACGGTCCTGCACCTTCACCCGCGGCTTGCGCCTGTCAAGGCCGCCATCCTCCCGCTCGTCAAAAAGGAGCCGCTGATGCAGCTCGCAATGGATATTTACAACGGGCTGAAAAAAGAAGGGGAGTACCCGGTTGAGTTTGACGAGAGCGGTTCCGTGGGCAAGCGCTACCGCAGGCAGGATGAACTCGGCACCCCTTTCTGCTTTACCGTGGACTTTGAATCGCTCGAAGATAAAAAGGTCACCTTGCGCGACCGCGATACCACAAAACAGGAGCGGGTGCCCATCGAAAGCCTGGAGGCCATACTCAAAGCAAAGGTGAATGGCTGATGTCTAAAACCAGAGTTGCCGTGCTGATGGGCGGAAAGTCGGGCGAACACGCGGTCTCGCTCGAATCGGGCAAAGGGGTCCTGAAAAACCTCAACTATGATGAATACGAGGCTTGTCCGGTTGTCATTACCCGCGAGGGACGCTGGCATTGCGCGGACGCGTACGCCGCGTACGGCACGGAAACGCCCTTCAACCCCGAAGCCTTTCTCACGGAACACCCCGATGGCGCTCCAGCCTTTCCGGCCTTTCTCCTCGACTCCGCCACTCGCTGCGACGTGGTACTGCCCGTTCTGCACGGCCGCTACGGCGAGGACGGCGCGCTCCAGGGCCTCCTCGACCTCTACGGCATTCCCTGCACCGGTTCAGGCGTGCTGGGCAGCGCGCTGGCCATGCACAAGCGCATTGCCAAGGAGATATATCAGTTTTACAAAATATTGACGCCTGAGTATTCCTTCTACTCGCGCCGCCAGTGGCAGCAGGCGGGCCTCTCCGTGGCGGGTGCCATCGCCGAAAAACTGGGCCTGCCCGTGTTCATCAAAACGCCCGAAAGCGGGTCCAGCATTGGCATGGGCATGGCCAGAACACGCGACGAGGTGCGGGCCATCGCGGAAAAGCTCCTCGAGACCTCCGACGAAATCCTGGTCGAAAAGACGGTCAAGGGCATTGAGGTCTCGTGCGGGGTCCTCGAGACCCTGACCGGCGACGTCGAACCGCTCATGCCCACCGAAATTCTTCCCGTGGCCTCGGCCTTCTTCGACTACAAAGCCAAGTACGAAAAAGGGGGCTCGCGCGAGATCACCCCGGCCCGCATCCCGCCCGCGCTTCTTGAGCGCGTCCGTAAAACGGCCGTGGCCGCGCACCAGGCGCTTCACTGCCGCGGCATGTCGCGCACCGACATGATTATCGCGGACGATTCCATCTTTGTGCTCGAGACCAATACCCTTCCCGGCTTTACCGAAACCTCGTTGCTCCCGCAGGGCGCGGCCGCTTGCGGGATCCCTTACCCCGAGCTTCTCGACCGAATCATCGCCTGCGCGCTTAAAAACCGCTGACCGTATCAGCGCATGACTATGCGGAATGTCCTTGTCCTCAATTCCTGCCTTCCGCCGCTTCTTGCGGCCGTGGTTTGCGACAAGGAACCCGTGTCGCTCCTCCTGGCCGAAAACGAGACCGCTTTTTCGCGCCAGGGGATGGGGCTTATCAAAAAGGCGCTTGCGCAGGCCGGCCTTGGCCCGGCCGATATTGACGCCGCAGTCTTTGTCGCGGGGCCGGGCTCGTTCACGGGCATTCGCATCGGCCTTTCCATGCTCAAAGGGCTCGCCTTTGGCCGCACATTGCCCGTGGCGCTCCTGAACGCGCTCGAAATCCTTGCAGCCCCTTTCTTTCGCACCCAGCCGCGGCCCGTCTGCCCGGTCATTGACGCGCACCTTGGCGAGGTCTATGCCGCGCTTTACTCGCCGGACGGCGCGGAGCTGGCCCCCCCGAGGGCGCTTCCGCCCGATGCGCTCGCGGCCTCGCTGTCAAGTGAGGTGCTGTTCAGTGGAAAGGACGCGGAAAAGTTCAGGGAGCATTTCAGCGGTTTGATTGCGGAGTACGGTGCACCGGACGCGGATGCGATTATGCAAGCGCTCCTGCATCGGGGCCGTGAAAGGGTGGAAGCGGGGGAGACTATCGCCCTGCGTGACGCACAGCCGCTGTACCTGCGGCTGTCGTACGCCGAAATGAAACGGGTTATTTCCTAAAATACTGCCAGAACAGCGTGTCCGCGATGATGACGCGGATGCCGGTCCGGTTTCCGTTCAAGGAGTCCGGATGGACGCTGGCGCCTCCCGCCACCCGGAGCGCGGGGTTTGCGGCCGAGTCCGCAAAAGAACCGCCCTTGACAGTTTTCCATGGAACATACCTGGGATACCCGATGGGGTTTTGCGCGGTGACGCTGTCCGCGTCATAGGCGCCGAAGTCGGTCCACCAGTTTTCGGTCCATTCGCCCAGGTTGCCGGTCATGTCGTACATTCCGAAGGGATTGTCCGGTTTGGAGGCCGCCGGGCCGGGTAGCGCAACGCTAAAGACGGCCACGTCCGCGGAGAGCCCGCCCGTGCTGGTGCTGTAAGTGAGATTCTGGCCGCAGCCCGCGATTTCGGTCCATTCGGTATCCGAGGGCAGCCGGAAACCATAGGCGGCGTCATCGCCTTGGCGGGGCCAGTTTGTGACCGTGTAGGTGAGGGGCCGCGTGATGAGCGTGTCGGGATGCGCCGCGACCTGCCCGAAATAGTGGACGAGTGAATCGGGCGCGGGCAGGTATTTGAAGATTACGAAGAGGCCGGGCCGTTTGACGCCCGCAGAGGCGTGCAGGGAGGTGTCGCAGAACCCGCCGGCTGGAAGGGGATGACGGACCGCGGTGGGGACATTCCTATAATCCGTGCCGCTGCCCGTCGCGTATTGGTGCCTGTAAAAGAGGACGGTCTGTGTATCGGCGGCCGCAAGCCAGGCACCGAGCGAGTCGCGGATGCGGAAGAGGTCAGCCGGTGCGCTGGGCAGGAGCAGGAGCGCTTTTCCGGGAGCAGCCATGGAGTCCGGTCCTGCGTCAAGGGCCACTTCAAGCAGGCTGTCCTGGAGCACGGCCGGGAACAGACGGCTGTAACGGAGGCTGCAGGTGCGGACCGTCACGAGCGTGACCGAGTCCGGGACGGACAGCGTGTCCGAGATCATTCTTTTGAAATGTGTGGAATCGGTCAGCGTGGTGGCCGTGGAATCGAACCGGAGGGTGTCGGTGTTGATGAGGCAGATAAACGCGCCGCGGCGGAGAATGATTGGCTGCACGGTGGCGATGCTGGCGGCTGTGGAGTCGTAGCGGGTCTGGAAGGCGAATCCCGCTGGCAGCAGGCGCACCAGGGAGTCCAGCCGTGCGGAGTCGGCGCGGTTGGTGAGGTTGGCAGCGGTCCGCCAGAAAGCCAGGCTGTCCTGGGCGCGGAGGGAGAGCGCGTTTACGAACCGGGCCGCGTTGAACCAGTTGACGGCCTTGGAGAATCCGGCCGTACCGCTTACGGTGCCCATGACCGCGTCGTATTGGTTGTTGGTGATTTCGTTGGCCGAAATCCAGTAGTGTTTTCCGAGGGCCGGCACGCGGCGGAAAATGATTTCCTGGTTGCCGCCGACTTTGACACCCGCGGTCTGGATGGTTTCCACCTTGGGCAGGATCCCGTCGTCTGCGGTGCTGTTTGTGGGCGATTTGGAGCAGGAGGGAAGCAGGGGGAGGAGGCCGGCGCACAGGAAAAACAGGCGTATTTTTTTCATAAGTATAAAAAAGATAACAAATGCGCGAAAATCCGGGCAAGGTATAACGCAAGAAACCGTGTTATTATTTATGGTCTCTCCTGCGGGTTGAAAAATATATTACATCATCACGATGAGCCATTTTCTCGTTCGCCCTATGACCGGACACGACCTTTCCGCTGTCGAGTGCATCGAAAAAGCGGGCTTTCCGTGCCCCTGGTCACTTGAATCCATCACGGCCGCCTGCCGGGACGACCTGGCTTTTGTCATTGAGGCGGAAGGGGCGGTGGCTGGTTATCTGTTCGCCCGGCCCGTGCTTGATGAGGCGGAATTGTTCACACTTGCCGTGGCTTCCGGGTACCGGAGAAGGGGGTTTGCGCGGGCGTTGCTTTTGCACCTGTTTGAGGTCCTGCGCGGCCGGGGTTGCTGCAGGGTCTTCCTGGAGCTCCGGCCTTCCAATACCGCGGCCCGTGCCCTGTACCAGGCGAGCGGCTTCCGGGCCCTTGCCACGCGAAAAGGCTATTATTCCAACGGCGAGGACGCGCTTGTCATGTCCGCTGAAATCGTGTAAAGAAAAACTTTTTTCTTGCTTGAATTCTGGTGTCAATATGAGTATTTTAATCCAGGTAAAGCGGTTGAAACTGCAAAAAGGACATATTTTATGTTGAGCAGAGTCCTCTTATCATCCGTGCTACTCATTTTTCTTTCCGCGCCCCTTTTTTCCCAGCTTGACCTCAAGCAGAAGGCGCAGCTCGTGGGCATCCAGGTCGATGAAAAGCCCGGAGTCACGGAAAAAGAAAAGCTGACCGACATCTCCTTCATTTTTGTGGACAAACCGAGTGCTTACTACCACAACTTCAAGGACGGCCTGCTCGTCGTTGATTTTTACGATGCCCAGCTCGGCGAAGAAAAACTCCCGGACATCACCCAGGCCCCGTTTACCGGCAGCACCATTGCCATCGATAAAATCGACGTGAACAAGGACATTGAAGGCATGCAGCCATTGTTCAAGGACATCGTGCGCGTCACGCTTCCGGTGCAGCAGGGGCTCGATATCGACTTCACCATGTCCGATGACTTTAACGTGGTCACGTTGGCTACGGTCTGGACCGCGGGCGGTAAACTCGGTGAAAAGTCAAGAAAGACCGGCAAAAAATCCTACAAATGGATGTGGATTACCGGCGGTGTTGTGGGGGTCACCACGGGCACCGTGCTTTATTTCTTCCTGAGCAACCAGGACGGGACGGATAACAATGATAAGGGCCCCGGCGAATGGGACCCCGCGGCTCCCGCGCTTCCACCGCAGCCATAAAAACAGGATTTATTCGATTCTGTTCGTGGGGCCGGTCATACAACCGGCCCTTTTCATTTCAATTATTATATCCCCTTCCCCCCTCTTTTTTTGTATTTTACCTCCTCGTAATGTGAAAGGGTGTGTTATGAATAAAATCGAGCTTCTGGCCCGTGTGCCGCTATTCAGCGCGCTCAACCACCACGAAATTAAGAAACTTGCCGAGGTCATGTTCCTCAAAAAATACGACCGCAACGAGGCCATCGTGCTCGAGGAGGATTCCTCGGTCAGCTCCATGTTCGTTATCGTGACCGGGAAAATACGCGTCTCTGTCACCGGGTTTGAGGGCCGCGAGGCCATCCTTGCCATGATGGGTTCGGGTGACTATTTCGGTGAAATGTCGGTCATCGACGGCGAGCCCCGCTCGGCCAGCGTCTATGCGGTGGAGCCCACGGAGCTGCTCCTGCTCCGGCGCGAGGAGCTTTTGGCCCAGCTTGAGACCAACCCGCGGCTCGCGCTTTCCATGCTCGTGGAGTTTTCACGCCGTCTGCGCGCCGCGGACACGCGCATCACCAGCCTCGCCCTGCTCGGCGTCTATGGCCGCGTGGCCAACACCATCACCGAACTCGCCCATAACAAAGGGCGCCGCGTGGGCAACATGACGGTCATCGAGGATCGGCCGACCCAGCAGGAGATTGCCGACATGTCGGGCACCACGCGCGAGACCGTGAGCCGCGTCCTCTCCAAGCTGCAGCGGTCGGGAACCCTCATCGTGGAGCGTGACAAAATCGTCATCCTCCGCATGGAAGAACTCAAGAGTGAAGAGAACGACAAGCTGGTTTGACATTGTGCTGGCCGCGGTCCTCGCGGCGGCCCTGCTGGGCCTTGCGGTCTTTGCCACGGACCTGTTCGTCCTGCCTTTTTTCCAGGGAAAATTCTCCGGAAAAATCACGATGCCCGACCTCCGGGGACTCGATTCCGCGGCCGCGCGTCAGACGCTCTCCGAGTCCCACCTGGAACTGGGCGGCGACACCTGCGTGTACAGCGCGACCGTGACAAAGGGCCGCGTGGTGCAGCAGGCGCCGCTTCCGGGGCAGGAGCTGAAGACCCTGCGCCGCGTCCATCTTATCTTTTCCCTGGGCGCGGAGCAGATCAAAATCCCGGACCTCCGTGAGCTGTCACCCTCCCAGGCCAGCGACACCCTTCAGCGCCTCGGCTTCCGGCTGGGCGAGACCCGCGAGGTGTACGACGCCTCCATGACCCCGGGCGCCATCATCAGCAGTTCGCCCCGCGCCGGGAAAATGCGCGCCCGCGGAAGCGCGGTGGACATCACCATCAGCCAGACCCGCATCGGGGACCAGACCTATGTGCCCGACTTTACGAATGTGTCCCTCGCCCAGGCCCGGGCGCTGATCACACGATACGCGCTCCGTCTCCGCCAGGTGACGACCCGGCCCGAACCCGACCTGGTGCCCGGCACCGTGGTCGGCCAGTCCATCAAGGCGGGGTCCAAAGTGGACCGGGAGACGCTCATCGATTTCACGGTTTCGGAGTGACCGTGCGCTTCCTGCCGTTCACCCTTGCCCTGTCCTTCTTATGCCTCCTGTTGCCCGGTTGCTCCCGTTCCACGGCCCGCGTCGAAATTCTTGCGCCTGTCATCCTGCCCGACGGCAGCGACAAGGAGGCGGCTTACGATGCGTTTCTTGCGGGCCGTGCGGCCGAAGAGGCCGGCGACCTTGCGGCCGCGTCCCGGGCCTACGGCCGTGCAATTGCACTCGACAACGGCGCCCGCCACGTTCGCTACCTCTGCGCCCGGGCCCTGGCCGCATCCGGCCGCGCCGATTCCTCGCTCGCGGTGCTCGCTCCGCTGGTGCTTACGGACACCACGGCCGACTATTTTTATCTGTACGGCACCCTCCTTTTCCGGGCGGACAGGCGGGCCGAGGCGGAAAAAGCCTTTGCCGTGGCTTCGCGGCTTGCGCCCGACGACCCGCGCGCGCGAGAATTCCTGGCCATGCTCGACGAGCAGAAGGGGGACTTTGCTTCGGCTTCGGCCCGTTACGAATCCCTCCTCGACCGTTCCGAAACCTACCCGCTGGCGCGCGAACGGCTCATACCGCTTTATATCAAGCTCAAGGAGACCGGAAAGGCGCTCGCATTCATCCGTGAGGCGCTCGAGGACGACCCCGGCGCGGTGAATCCCCGGCTCCACCTGCTGATGGTTGCGGGCCAGATGCCCGTGGATTCGGCTGTAGCGCTTTACCGGGAGCTGATTGCCGCATCGTTGCCCCCCGGCCGTTTTCTCCGGCGCGACCTGGCCGCCTTTTGCCTCAAGAACGATCGTCTCAACGACGCGGAGACCCTGTATCGTGAAATCGTCGAAGGAGGGGCCGTTGAATTCAACGACCGCAAGACCTGGGGCATCCTCCTGTCGCACCAGGACCGTGACTCCCTGGCAGCAGGGGTGCTGGAACCCCTGTACCGCGAACGGCCGGACGCGGACATCGCCTTTTACCTGGCCAACGCCTACCTCGGCCTCAAGCAATACAGCCTTGCGCTCCAGTGCTACACGACCTGCCTCGCCGTGGATTCGCTGAACGGTTCGGCGTGGACCAACAAGGGACTCTGCTTCCTTCGGCTGGAACTTCCGGACAGCGCCCGGGAACTTTTCTCGGCCATGACCCGGCATTTCCCCAAGGACCCTGAGCCCTTGTATCTTCTGGGCACGCTCCACGGCAGCCGGAAGGAATATGCCGAAGCGCGGGCCGACTACGAAGCCGCGCTCGCGTTAAGCCCTAAAAACACCGACATCCTCTTTAGCCTTGCCTCTACGCTTGAACGGCTCGACAAGTTTGACGCCGCGGTCCGGCGGTTTGAGGAGCTGATTGTTTTGGACTCCACGGACGACCGCGCGCTGAACTACCTCGGCTATATGCTCGCGGACAAGGGGGTCCAGTTTGACCGGGCCGAGGCCTTTATCCGGCGCGCACTTGCCGTTGAGCCTGAGAACGGGGCTTATCTCGACAGTTACGGATGGGTGCTGTTCCGGAAAGGGAACGTGGCGGAGGCCGAAGGGTACGTGGCAAAGGCCATTGCCATGCACGAAGAGGACCCGGTCCTGTTCGAACACATGGCCGAGATTCTTGAAGCGCAGGGCCGTAAAGCGCCGGCGCTTGAATACTGGAAAAAGGTGATATCCGCGGATCCGAAAAATGAAAAGGCGAAAAATGCCGTTTTGCGCATTGAAAAAGATTTTCCCCGTCCTTAGCGTGTGCCTGCTCTGGGCCGCGTGCGCACACCGGGCCGCCTGTCCGCCCCTTCCGGTGGCGCCCGCAGAGGCCGTGGAACGCGGGTTTGTGCCTGCACGCCCCCTCCACGCGCGGCTTTCAGCCTTGCTGCAGAAGGGGCCTCTCGGGTTCGCGGCCGAGGGCGATCTCTTTTTCGTGCCCCCGGATACGCTCCGGCTTGAGGTGCGCGCGGAATGGGGCGAGGTGCTACTCGACCTTGTGGCTGCGGGCCGTACGCTTCGTGTCCGGACGCCCGAGGGGGAATTGCCGCTCGCGCAGGACCCGGTCACCGAAGCGCTCATGGCCCGGGGCGCGCTCTATGCGCTCCTGGCCGGCCGGCCCGGACTCCTGCACTGCCTCGATACTGCGGGCCGGCAGGCCTTTTGCGAAGGCGGGGCCGCGGCCTATCGGGACAATGTTTCCCGCGTGACACTCGAACCGTCCGGAGTGCGCGTGGCCACCCTGGTCTCGCTTGATGGCCGGTTTGCATACGAGGTCCTGCAGGAGGAGCGGGTGGAAAATGAGAGTCTGCCGAAGAAATACCGCTTGCGCCTTGCGGGCGGGCCTTCGGTGGTTCTGACCGTGTCCGAGCGGCAGAATGGCAAACCTCTGTCCGGGGCTGCCATATTGAAATAGGCGGGAATGGAATGGTATATTTTTTCGAGGTGATTTGTGGTCTATAAACTCAAAATATTGGCTTTCGTCATGGCCGCGCTCACCGCGCTGGCATGCGCGGACGTGCACGAAAACGCGGGGCTGAACCGCTTCGACTATCTCTTCCTCGGGGCCGGGGCCCAGCCTGTGGCCATGGGCGGCGCGTATGCCGGCGTTTCGGGCGACATCTATTCGCTCAATTATAATCCCGCAGGCATTGCAGGGATGCCGCGGCCCGTATTTATGGCCGATTACATGCGCATTGCCCTGGATATCCAGCGCGGCATGCTGGCTGCGGTATTTGATTCCAGCTTTCTAAAAGGGTGGGGCACGGCCGGCATCGCTATCAACTATTTTAACGCTGGTACATTTGAGTGCAACGATGAATATGGAAACCGCGTTCCCGAAAACGACTTTTCCTCGAGCTCCAACGAGTTTGCGCTCACCTTTGCCAGGCAATTGCCCGAATTCATGGGATATACCTTTTCCGCAGGGGCCTCGCTCAAAGGACTTCTGGAGAACATCCAGGATTTTCGCACCCGCGGCATGGCCATGGATTTCGGCGCCCATTGCGTCTTTCCCTCCAGAGGATTGAAGGTGGGCGTGTCGGTCCGCAACCTCGGGACGGTCTTCACCTCCGACACCTCGGATCGGCTTCCCCAGGTATTCACCGTGGGCCTGCTCTACAGCTCCAAATCCTGGGCCAACAGCCGTTTCGCTTTTGATATTGTCAAGCCGCGGTACGGTTTTGCTCAAGGCCGCCTGGGGCTCGATTACCGTGTCAATCGCGATCTGAATATCCGCGGGGGCTACCGTTTTCTCGAAAACGAGGTCCGTTCCTGGTGGGACCAGATTAGCGATGCCGATTCCACCTCGGAATATGTGCGTGAGGATTTTCATCGCTGGTCCGCGGGCGTGGGCCTGCGCGTCTCACGTAAAGTCGTTTTTGACCTGGCCCTCGACGGCACGGACTTCCAGGCCATGCCATTCCTCTATACCACGCTGACCTACACGGTCTGGTAACGCCCCGCCTCCCGTCTTCCTTCATTTCTTTTTCGCAAGACAAGAATAAAAAAGGAAACCGTCCGGGAGTCGCCGTTAATGGCGGACACCGGGCGGTTTTTTAAGGGATGCAAAAATTCTTATTCGCTGCGCTTCCCGAGCTTTTTTTCAATGAGCCGGATTTTCCGGCTGACATCGCTGTCCGTCTGCAGGATTTCGTCGCAACGGCGCAGGGAGTGGATGACCGTGCTGTGGTTGCGGTTGAAGGTGACGCCGATGGTTGCCAGCGAGTTTTTGGTGTAGCCTTTGCACAGGTACATGCAGATTTGGCGCGGTACCGCGACCTCGCGACAGCGGGAGAGGGCGCAGAGCTTGTTTTTGGAGATGCCGAACTCGCGCGCCACCTCGGTGAGGATGGTATCCATGGTCACGGGCGCCTGCATGGTGCTGACCGCCTCGCCGAGTACCTGGCGGAGCAGTTCGGGCGTGATGTCGTGGCCCGTAAAGTTGGAATAGGCAATGACCTTGATGAGCAGGCCGTCGAGTTCGCGCACGTTTTGCGTGGGGCAACCGGCGATGATCTCCAGCACGTCAGGCGGTAGGTCGAGCCCGTTCTGCTCGGCCTTTTTCTGGAGGATGGCCATTTTGGTCTCGTAGCCCGGGGGTTGGATGTCAACAAGGAGGCCGCCGGAAAAGCGGTTGAGCAGGTTCTGGGCCATGTCCTTGATTTCGCTCGGGGGCCGGTCGGAGGTGATGACGATCTGCTTTTTTTCAGAGGCCAGGGCTTCGAAAATGAGGTAGAACTGGTTTTGCGTCTCCTTTTTGCCCGCAAGGAAGTGAATGTCGTCGATGAGGAGGATGTCGATGTTCTTGTAACGGCTGGTGAATTCCTGCGACTTTTTTTTGTCACCATGGATGAAGTTCATGTACTCGGTCAGGAACTGGTGGCTGGTGATATAGAGAACGCGGACCGCGGTTTCTTCGGCGAGGGCAAAATGGCCGATGGCCTGCAGGAGGTGCGTTTTACCGAGCCCTGTTTTACCGTAGATGAAGAGCGGATTGAAATTGGTGCGGCCGGGCGCTTCGGCCACCGCGAGGGCGGAGGTGTAGGCGAATTCGTTGTTGGAGCCGATGACGAAGTTTTCAAAGGTGAAGGAGGGGACGAGTTTTGGCGCATTTTCAGCAGGCTTCTTTTTTTCCATGGCCTGCATGTCGGAGGAAATTTTCTCGACGATTTTACTGTCTTCGGCCCTGCTGGCAATGACGAAACGGAGTTCCATGTTTTTATGTGTCAGTTCGTAGATGGAATCGCGGATAACAGACGCGAAATTCTTTTCAATAAAGCCTGAAATAAAGGTGTTGGGTGCGGCCACGATGATTTCATTTTCGTTTTCGGAGGGAATGTAGCTTGCGGAAGAGAGCCAGGTACGGTAGCGCTCGGTTCCGATTTTCTGCTCAATCTTTTCTGAGAGTCGGATTGCCGAGTCCGACAACGCAGAGCTTATCGACATGTTATCAACATCTGGTTTGGTTGTGTTCATTTAAGAAATCTTGTTGTTTGACAATGTGTTATGAAAGTTATTGCAAGAGTGTTTGTCGGGTGTTTTAACTGCGTAAGATGTTGTTTTTATGTGAGCTGCGTCATTTGTTGGTTTGCCTGCGCAGTTTTTTGGTTTATTGTTCACGTTATGCGAATATGTTGTTTTCATGTTTGGTTGCTAACAAGTTATCAACACAATTCCAGCGCTGTTTTTGCTGCATTAGTATACACAATCTCCAAAAGAAGTGTCAATAGGAAAAAATAAATAGTTATCCCGGTTTGTTTTTTTTTGAAAAACCGGGGAGGCTGAAAAAAAAGAACGCAAAAGTGAATATCCGTGATAATAAATGATAAACTCATTTTGTCCATTCAGGGGTGTTTTACCAGTGGACTTGTCGATACGGAAAAGTAACAGCAATGAAATCGGGTTGTCAGCTGTTTTTGCTTGTTCGTTGATAGTGTGCAATTGTATTTTCATTGGTCTCGAGCCTACGATGCGCCACCTCCTTTTGCTTATTCCCCTTCTTTTTCTTTCTCTTACTCCGTCCAATGCCTTGACCGAAGAGGAGCTGATCGGTCTGGCCGTCAAACGCAGTTTCGAGCTGAATCGTTATCTCACTGAAATCCGGCGTTCCGCCCTTGTCGAAAAGAAAGTCCGCAGGGATAACGGCGCGGCCGTGACACTCGAAGCCTCCGCCTCGATGCTTCGTCCCGTGTCCGGCCCCGGGGACACGCTGGATTACCTCGCCTCGGTCAGCGCTGCGGCCCCGCTACCGGGTGGTGCGCAGGCCCGCGTTACCTCGACGGTGGATTCCTCGGTCTCCAAGACCGTTTCGATAGGGCTCACGCAGCCGCTTCTCAAAGGCGGCTGGACCGGCGATGTCGCGGGCTATAATAAGAAAAGGGCCACGCTTGAGTATACGATTGCTAAAAGAGAGAACCTCTATGCCGTGCTAACGGTCCTGGCGGACCTGCGCGTCGCCTTCTGGGACGCCTGCATCCGGCAGGAGCGGGTGCGCATCCTGGCGCTCGCCGACACCATTGCGGCACTCACCTACGCACAGACCCGGACCCGCTACAAAGCCGGTGACGCCTCGCCGCTCGACACGCTCGAATCGCTTTTCAACCTGGGCCGCGTCAAATCCGACCGGCTGACCGCGGAGAACGCCTTCCGGGCCGCGCGCCGGACTGTGAAGGAACTGAGCGGCGTGAACGACGCGGACAGTTTCTCCCTGACCGCGGTCCGGCAATACGATTCCACGGCCGTGGCCGCGCAGATGGCGTACGCGCAGGCGCACAATCTCGAGCTTCTGAAGGAGGAGGCGCTTTCCAGCGCCTATGCGTTGGACGCGCGGGTCAAAAGCAACTGGCGCCTGCCCGAGCTCGATGCGCAAGTGAATTACTCGGTCCGTGATGAGAAGCCCGATTTTTCCCGCGGCTCTTTTTACGCGGGGCTGCGCTTCAAATACCGTCTGATGAACAACAGTTCCGGTGAGGATTATAAGATATCACGCCTCGACGCGGACCGGCAGAAACTGAATGTCGAAGAGAAGCAACGGCGGCTTTCGCTTTCGCTCCTGGAGATTGCCGACAACCTGATTCTGCGGACGCAGATACTCGACAACGCGCTGAAAAACACCGGGATTGCCGAGGCCAAGAACCGGATCGCGGTGGAAATGTACCGGCAGGGCAATCTGGCCATCATTGATAAGTTGAAGGCCGAACAGGACTGGATCAACGCCAAACTGGACCTGCTGGACGCACAGGCCGGCCTGGGAAAGGAAATCGTGCGGATGGAGCTTAGGACCGGCGAAATGCTCGCACGCTATCATATTGATGAATCAACGGACCCGGAGGAATGAACGTGAACCGAAGCATCCGCACCCTTGTCTTTTTGTCGTCCGCGCTCTTCCTGCTCGTATCCTGCAGCGGGTCCGGGGAAAAGTCCGGCCCGGCCGCATCGCGCAAGGAGGCCCGGCTGGCCTCGCATGACCTGCACGATGCGGTCACGCTCCTCGGTGTACTGGAGCCCAAAAACCAGATTCTGCTGAAAAGCGAGGTCTCGGGCATTGTCACCCAGATTCATGTGACAGAAGGGGCGGTCTTGAAAAAGGGGACGCCCATTCTCACCATCGACCCGCGGCCCTATGACAATGCCAAGGTCAAACTGACCCTGCAGCGCAAAAAAGTGCAGCTCGAATACGGCATCCTGCAGCGCGAGTTTGAAAAGGATTCCGCCCTGAGCCTTGAAGGCGCGGTCTCGGCGCGAAAACTGCAGGACCAGCGGGACAACCTGGAACTCAAGTCCATCCAGCGGGACGAAATCGACATTGACATCAAGGACGTGAACGAAAAGCTCGAGAAGACCATTTTGGTGGCGCCCATCAACGGCATGCTGCTTAGCCTTGACACTAAGGTGGGCGAAATCGTGGTCTCCGCCACCACCGGCTATTCCGCGGGCACCGTGGCCGGCACCCTCGCCAACACCGATTCCATGCAGGTCATCTGCCATATCAACGAAGTGGACTACCATGCCATCCGCCCGGCCACGCCCGTCAGTGTCTACCTTGAAACCGATCCCTCGGCCCGGGCCGAGGGCCGTATCGCTTTCATCTCGCGCAACGCCAAATTGGAGGAGAACAAGTCGGTCCGCTCCTTTGAAGTGCGGGTCGACGTCACGAAGCTGCATCCCAAGATGGTGCCCGGCATCAACGTGAGCGTGGAATTCACGACCCTCGACAAAAAAGGCGTTCTGGCGCTGCCCTGCGCGTTTATCACGGAAAAGCCGGGTTCCGGCGCCGGAGTCCTTGTCAAAGAAGGGACGGCCGAAAAGGAGCGGAGCGTCAAGACCGGGGCCACGGATTACAAATTCACCGAAATCCTCGAAGGGCTTTCCGACAAGGACATCGTTCTGGAACCCGTTGCCGACAAGGCGGAATAAGCGGCCATGACCTCCGGTGACAGGGCCTGTTTGCTTCAGCTGCGCCATGTGGACAAAGGCTACCGTATGGGTAAAACCTCCATACCGGTGCTGTTCGACATCAACCTCGAGGTGCGCGAAGGCGAATTCGCGGTCATCATGGGACCCTCGGGCAGCGGAAAATCGACCCTGCTGAACATCCTCGGTTGTCTCGACCTGCCTGACCGCGGCGAGTTTCTTTTCGACGGCCAGCCGATTTCGGAACTTTCCTCCTCCGCAATGGCCCGTTTCCGGAACAAAAAGCTCGGTTTCGTCTTCCAGAACTTCAACCTGTTCAATAAAATGACCGTGCAACAGAACGCCGCGTTGCCGCTCATCTATGGGGACCTGCCTCCCTGGGAGCGGAAACAGCAGGTGGAGGGGCTGCTGAAGCGCCTCGGTCTCTGGGAACGGCGCAAGCACCGGCCCAATGAAATTTCCGGCGGCCAGAAACAGCGCACCGCCATCGCCCGGGCGCTTTGCAACCGGCCGCGTCTGCTGCTGGCGGACGAACCCACCGGGAACCTCGACACAAAGACCACGCGGGAAATCATGGGACTGCTCCAGGAGCTTCACAACGAAGGCCATACCCTTGTGCTCATCACGCATGACTCCAACGTGGCGGCCTACGGAGAAACCCTTTACCATCTCGTTGACGGACGGCTCACCCTTGAAACCGCTTCTCAAAACGCTTAGGATCGCCTTCCGGCTCGCGTGGGACGACATGCGGGCCAATCCGGGCCGCTCCGTCATCATTGCGTTAAGCCTGTTTTCCGGCATTGCATCCGTGCTCATCACCCTCGGGGTCCTGCGCGCCATGAACCTGGAGGTCCAGAAACAGCTGGAATACAACGGCGGCCTCAAAATGATCTACTACGAGATCACAAAGCCGCGTAACGCAAGGGAAAAGGTGCGCTTTGGCATGTCGCCCGGGCTGCTGCCCGCGCAAGTGGAACGCATGGAACGGGAAATTCCGGGGCTCGAGTTTGCCATTCCGCGGGCCTACTTCCATGCCGACGCAAGCTACGGCAATGCCTCCTATTCTGTGGTCGATAATGCGGCCGGTTTTCATTACCAGGAAACCTATATGTCCCGGATTCTCAAAGAGGGCCGGTTCATTACGGAAAAGGAGATGGAGCAGGCCGCGAACGTCTGCATCATTGATTCGGCCCTGGCTTCAAAGTTTTTCCGCAAGTCCCGGTGGCTGGGCAAAAAGATTGCGCTGAACAAAGTTCCGTTGGAGGTGGTGGGCGTCATCGCCAACGACCAGTACGAGGACATTGTGTTCTACCCCATCCCCGTGTACTGGAAAAACTTCGCGTCGCGGAGCACGCCGCTTAAAAAATGCGACTTCCGTTGCAAACGGGAGGAGGACGTCCTGAAGGTCAAGGCGGAAATGGAGGCCCTGCTGCTGCAGCAGCACCGCGGGGTGCGCGACTTTGAACTGGGCAGCATGGTGGAATTGCTGAAAGAAAGCGAGGGCCAGCGGCGCATGGCCAAAATCGTGATGGTGGGCGTAGGGCTCATCGCACTGCTCCTGGGCATTGTGGGCATTGTCAACGTCTTCCTTTCGCTCATCAACGACCGTGTGCGTGACATCGGCATGCTCAAGGCCATCGGCAGTTCCAACGCCGACATCTTCCTGCAGCATATCATCGAATCCCTGCTTCTCTCGCTCGTGGGAGGCGGCCTGGGGCTCTGGGGGGGGGCGCTCCTTTCAAAATCCTCGCTTTTGCCCTGGCCCGGTTTGTTGGTGCAGTCCGATTATCTAATGGCCATGGGCACGGCCTGCCTTGCGGGCGTAATCGCCGGGCTGATTCCGGCCTGGGTGGCTTCCCGACTTTCACCGGCCAAGGCCATCGGGTGGCAGTGATGGCGCGCATCCGTTCGTACCGGTATCTTAATTTCGTCACAGCCTGCCTCCAGTCCGGGTTCCGCGAACTCTGGACCCATAAATTGCGCTCCCTGCTTTCCATCGGCGGCGTCACGCTGGGCGTGGCCTCGTTCATGACCCTGCAGGCGCTGGGGGACTACCAGCTCCATGAAACCGAGGCCTTTGTGGAGGAGGTGGGGGGGCGGAACATGCTGAACATCGTGGGCCGGCAGGCGCTGGACGCAAAAGACGCGGTGGAAATGGCGCGAAGCCCGGGCTTGCGTTTTTCAGACCTTGACAGCCTGAAGGCGCGGGTGCCCGGCGTACGCTCCCTTTCAAAGCTCGACATGTTGCCGAAAATGACATTCTCCATCGGAAACGAGGCATACCTCTGCAACATCATCGGGGCGAACCAAGACTTCATGAACCGGCATCGCATCGACTTCGGCCGGGACATCACGGACCGGGAATATGAAGAGGGCGCGGACGTGGGCCTCATGACCCTGTTCCTATGGAAAAAGCTGCAGAAGGCGCACGGGCTTAAATTCGAACAGATGCTGGGGCGGCGGCTCTACCTGTCACCCGGGGTTGCGCCGGAAATCGTGGGCGTCTTTTCCAAGGAAAAGGTGGGGGAGCAGTGGTACATCTACAAGAACAGCGTTTTTACGCCGCTCCGGTATTTTGAGAAGAACATCAGCGGCGTCAATATCAAACGGGAAGAGCTTTACATGGGGCTTGAGGCTGACGCGGACTCCGCGCTCGTCCGGCAGCGCATCCGCACGGAGTTGACCCGCCTGCACCGGGGCGTCCTTGATTTCACCTTCCGTAACGAGGACTGGGCCGCGAACATGCAGGGCACCATGGAAAAGATGCGCTTCACCTTGATGCTCATCACCTTCCTGTCGCTGCTGGTGGGCGGGCTGAACATCATGAACGTGATGCTGACCTCGGTCAGCGCCCGGGTCCGGGAAATCGGCATCCGCAGCGCGGTCGGGGCGTCGCAACAGCAGATATTCCTGCAATTCCTGTTCGAAGCCTGCTTTTTGAGTCTTTTCGGCGGCGGTTTTGGACTTTTACTGGGTTCCATGAGCACTTCGGTTGTCTTTACGTCCCTGATTCCTGACGCGCCGACCGCCTCCAATTTCATCTATGTGCTGCAGGGGGCGCTGGTGTCGGTCAGCATCGGCGTACTTTTCGGCCTTTTCCCGGCCCTGCGCGCCTACCGTATGAAACCCGTGACAGCGCTCCATTACGAATGATCCTTGACTTGTCTTTGGTCGAGGAAATATTTTTTTCACCCTATGGCACAAATAAAATTCAGCAAACAGCACAAAATCAAAGAAGACCGGTTCATCACAACGGTCATCAACTTCCGTGCCCTGCTCGAGGCTAAAAAGAAGTCGCTCCTCATTGGAGTGGTGGTGGTGGTGGCGGTGGCGTTTGTGGTCCTCATCGCCTTCAAAATAAAGGGCCGCATCAACAACGAGGCCCGCGACACTTTCAGCAGTGCGCTCATCGATTTTCAGGAGGGGCGCTACACCAACGCCATCTCCAAGTTCAAGGCCGTGGCTGACAACTACAGCGGCAGCAGCAGCGCGCCCAAGGCGCTGTACCTGCTGGGCTCGCTTTATTACGACCTGGGCAATTACGCGCTTTCCATTGAGTCCTACAAACGCTATATCGACAAGTTCGGCGGGGACGGCTTCGTCACCCCCGCGGTCTACAAGGGACTCGGCAGCGCCTACATGCAAACCCGTGATTTTGCCAATGCCATCACGGCCTTTGAATCGGGCATCAAAAAGGACCCCAAGGACTTTTCCGTTCCCGAACTCCGGTTCAAACTGGCGCGCTGCTATGCGGAAAAGCAGGATAAGGCCGCGGCGCGCGAACAATACGGTTTAATCGTCAGTGAGTTTCCACGCTCCTCTTATGCACGCGAGGCCGAACTCCGGCTTGCGGGCCTCTGATTACCTAAAACCGCGTAACAACGCCATGGACGACGATTTACTTTCCAACAGCGGCCTCTCCGACAAAGACCCCGAACAGCCCAAGGCCTTCCATAATGCGGTCATGGCCTATATCCCGTTCCTCTGTTTCTTGGCCTTGTTCAATAAAAACAGCGACGAATTTACCCGCCAGCACGGCAAACAGGGGCTCCTCCTCCTTCTCCTCGAAATCGTCGCCCTGCTCATGCTTTTGCCCATCGGTGATTTCTTCTGGAAAGTCGTGCTGCTCGCCTGCCTCGGCTTCTCCATCGCGGGCATCGTGTACGCGTTTTCGGGCAAGCCTTTCACCCTGCCGTTCATCGGGTACTGGGCTGACAAGTTCTGACCTGCGACAAAATACCGTACTCACATGGACACATTCAAACTGACCGCGCCGTATGCGCCGGCCGGCGATCAGCCGCAGGCCATTGCGGATATCACGGATGGCATCCGTCGCGGACTGCCCTATCAGACGCTGCTCGGGGTTACGGGTTCGGGAAAGACCTTCACCATGGCCAGCATCATCGCTGCGCTCAACCGGCCCACGCTCATCATTTCCCACAACAAGACCCTTGCGGCCCAGCTGTACAACGAATTCAAGGATTTCTTTCCCGAGAACGCGGTGGAGTATTTTGTGAGTTTTTACGACTATTACCAGCCTGAGGCC